>CAZDFV010000210.1:0-6115 GCA_964504495.1 uncultured Rhodothermales bacterium | reverse complement strand
GACGAGGGCCCCCAGGATCAGGAGGTGGCGGCCGCAGCCGCCCCGGCTGGCGGGCGTGTCGGGCACCGGGGCGGCTTACGCAGGGGGCCCGGCGGCGGCCGTCTCGGCCGGCACCTGCGTCGGGCCCGCCAGCTCGGCGGCGCTCATGACCCGGGGGTACCGGATCTGCTCGACGAGCGTCTGGATCCGGTCCGGCGGCGGCGGCGTCGCCAGCGACACGCCGACCATGAGGGCGAAGTTGATGAGCATCCCGACGACGCCGATCCCCTGCGCCTTGATGCCGAGGAAGCTCTCGAGGATGGGCTCCGCGAACGTCCCCGGCGCGACGACGTGGGCCCGCATGAGCACGATCATCACGAACGTGAACGCGAGCCCGGCCGAGATCCCGGCGATCGCCCCCTGCTTGTTCGCCCGCTTCCAAAAGATCCCGAGCACGATGACCGGGAAGAACGAGGCGGCCGCGAGCCCGAACGCGAAGGCCACGACCTCGGCCACGAACCCGAGCGGGTAGATCCCCAGGATCCCCGCCAGGATCACGGCCAGGAAGATCATGAGGCGGCCGACGCGGAGCCGCGTCCGGTCGTCGGCGTCCGGGTTGATGATCTTGCCGTAGATGTCGTGCGCGAGCGACGACGAGATGACGAGGAGGAGCCCCGACGCCGTCGAGAGCGCGGCGGCGAGCCCGCCGGCCGCCACGAGCGCGACGATAAAGGGCCCGAGCCCGGCGATCTCGGGCGTCGCCAGCACGATGATGTCGCGGTTGATGGCGTCGAGGAACGCCGTGTCCCCGGCGCTCGCCGCGGCGATGGCCTCGGTGTCGATCAGGCCGGTCGACGCCCAGCTCTGGACCCAGTCGAGCGCGAGGAAGCCGGCGGGTCCGAGCTCGGCGTACTGCTGGAGGATGTACGTCTTGGCGAAGATGGCGATCGCCGGGGCCGTCGTGTACAGGGTCGCGATAAAGAGGAGGGCCCAGAACGCCGACCACCGGGCCGCCCGGACCGTCTTGACCGTGTAGAACCGGACGATCACGTGCGGGAGCCCGGCCGTCCCCACCATCAGGCAGAGCGTGATGGCGAACACGTTCAGCATGTCGTTGTTGACGAACGGGCTCGTGTAGGCGTCGAGCCCGAGGTCCCGCTGGAGGTCGTTGAGGATCGGGATGGCCTCGCCGATCGCGACCTGGGGGAACGGGTTGCCGAACAGGGCGAGGGCGATCGCCACCGACGGGATCGTGTAGGCGAAGATGAGGACGCAGTACTGGGCCACCTGGGTGTAGGTGATCCCCTTCATCCCGCCGAGGACGGCGAAAAAGGCCACGATCACCATCCCGATCACGACGCCGATCTCGAACGGGACCTGCAAAAACCGGCTGAATGCGACGCCGACCCCGCCCATCTGCCCGGCCACGTAGGTGAACGAGACGAAGATGGCCGCGACCGCCGCGACGACCCGGGCCGTCTGCGAGTAGTACCGCTCGGCCACGAAGTCGGGGACGGTGTACTGCCCGAACTTCCGGAGGAACGGGGCGAGCAGGAGCGCCAGCAGGACGTACCCGCCCGTCCACCCCATGAGGTAGACGCTCCCGTCGTACCCCTGGAACGCGATGAGCCCGGCCATCGAGATAAACGAGGCCGCGCTCATCCAGTCGGCCGCGGTCGCGGCGCCGTTGGCGACGGCCGGGACGCCCTGCCCGGCCACGTAGAACCCGCGCGTCGAGCTCACGCGGGATCGGTACCCGATGTAGAGGTACGCCGCGAACGTGAGTCCGACGGTCACCCAGGTCCACTCTTGAATGCCCATGACGGTGTTGGCTGGGCCGCGGGCTGGCGGCACGCGCCGCCGGCCCCCGGCCGGTGGTTAGTGGGCCTCGGAGGCGCCCGACGTGGTCTCGTCCGTCTCCTCCAGGCCCGCCGCGCGGTCCGCCCGGTCGCTCGTCACCGCGTAGATCAGGATGAGCGAGACGAACACGAAGATGCTCCCCTGCTGAGCCATCCAGAACCCGAACGGGACGCCCCCGAACGAGAACCCGTTGAGCCACGGGGCCAGGAAGATCGAGAGCCCGAAGGCCGTGACGGCCCAGACGACGAGGAGGATGGCGATCCGGCGCTTCTGGCCGCGCCAGTACGCCTCTTTGGTCACGCGGAAGTCGCTCATGGCAGCGGCGCTAGAAGGTGAGGAAGACGGAGAGGTTGCCGCGGAGGTTGACGACGCGCTCGTCGTCGCCGCCCGTCGGCGCGAGGGAGCCGTCGTAGACGTCGGCCGGGGTGTCGCCGACGGCGTAGCGGGCGCCCGTCGCCTGGGCCTCGAGCCCGAACCGGACGGCCCCGCTCGTGTAGACCACGCGCGGCGAGACGCGCCAGGCCGACGCGACGGCGCTCGTGGCCCCGTAGCCGCGGGCGAAGAACACGGCCGCGTCCGGGTCGAGGCCGTCGTCGTCGGTCCCGAGGTTCTCGAGGTAGCCGCCGAACAGGCCGAGGCTCACGGGCCCCGTCGTCTCGACGTCGGCCCAGGCCGCGACCACGTTGAGCGGCCGGGCCTCGCCCGCGGCGACGGCGTACCCGCCGGTCATGAGGTGGTCGGCGAGGTCGCCCCCGAACGTCACGTCCGCCCGGGCCGCCAGCCCGGACCCGGCGTAGGTCGCGAACGCCTGGACCGCGCCCGACCGGAACCGCTCGGCCGTCGGCTCGGGGCGGATCCACTTGGTCATGGCGTTGAGCCCGACCGCGTTGCCGCCGGCCCCGTACGCAGCCGTGAGCATGGCGGTCGGGACGGCCGCCTCCTGCTGCTGCTCGCGCCCCCCGATCTCCTGGAACGCGTCGCGCTGCTCCGAGAGCGTCCCCTTGAGCGTGAGGGCGCCCAGCCGCTGCGTGTACTGGATCATGGGGTAGCGCGCGAACGGGTTGAACGGGGCCCCGGCCTCGGTCGCCACGGTCCGCGGCCACGCCGTGAGGAAGAACGGGGACCACTCCATCCCGAAGAGGGCCTCCCGATCCGCCCACGCGAGCCGGACGAAGGCGCGGCGGACCCGGAGCGTGTTGAGCGTCTCGTTCCCCGGCCCGTAGAAGTCGGTCTCGACCAGGCCCGTGACGTCGGCCCCGAGCGTCTGGGGGAGGTCCCCGACGGTCAGCGAGAGCCGGCTGAAGAACGGGAAGAACAGGAGGTTGTCCGTGTCGTTCGGCTCGCCGTCGGCGTCGGCCGCCAGCGCGGGGTAGAACACGAAGTCCCCCTCGCGCGCGGCCACGAGCTGGCGCGTGTCGTAGTAGTACGACGACTTGATAAAGCCGCCGACGCGGACCGTCTGGGCCTCGGACGCGGCCGCCCCCAGGGCGAGGAGGGCGAGGGAAACGCCGGCCGCGGCGCGGCGTAGGCGGCTACGCCCCTCGTGCGGAGTCATGGTGACAGTGGCTGTGGCGGGGGGAGCGCCCGGGGCCGGTGGCAGCCGGCGGACGGGCACGTGACCGAGGCCGTGGCCTCGGGGTGGGCGGCGCCTGTGGCAGCGGGCGCCGCCCGCTGACTAGACGTAGTCCTCGCGCTCGCCCTCGGGCCGGTTGCGGCGGCCCTTGACGAGCTTGTCGACGACCTCGGGGTCCGCCAGCGTCGAGGTGTCGCCGAGGGCGGCGTGCTCGTTCGAGGCGATCTTGCGGAGGATCCGGCGCATGATCTTGCCGGACCGGGTCTTGGGGAGCCCGCCGATCGCGAACTGGAGGAACTCGGGCGAGGCGATGGGCCCGATCGTCCGGCGGACGTGCTGGCGGAGCTCGTCGCGGAGGTCCTCCGTCGGCGAGCGGTCGGCGACGAGGGTGACGTAGGCGTAGATGCCCTGCCCCTTGATCGGGTGCGGGACGCCGACGACGGCGGCCTCGGCGACCGCGTCGTGCAAGACGAGCGCGCTCTCGACCTCGGCCGTCCCCATCCGGTGGCCGCTCACGTTGATCACGTCGTCCACGCGGCCCGTGATCCAGTAGTAGCCGTCGGCGTCGCGGCGGCAGCCGTCGCCGGTGAAGTAGGCCCCGGGGTAGGCCGTGAAGTAGGTGTTCACGAACCGCTCGTGGTTCTTGTAGACCGTCCGCGCCTGCCCGGGCCAGGAGTGGTCGATGAGGAGGATGCCCTCGGCCTCGCCCTCCTGGGTGTTCCCCTCCTGGTCCACGATCCGCGGCTCGATCCCGAAGAATGGGAGCCCGGCCGCGCCCGGCTTCTGGGCCACGGCGCCCGGCAGGCCCACCATCATCACCCCGCCCGTCTCCGTCTGCCACCACGTGTCGACGATGGGGCACCGCCCGTCGCCGACGGTCTCGTGGTACCACCGCCACGCCTCCGGGTTGATCGGCTCGCCGACCGTCCCGAGCAGGCGGAGCGACTGGCGCCCGGCACGCGTGACGAAGTCGTCGCCCTGGGCCATGAGCGCGCGGATGGCCGTCGGGGCCGTGTAGAAGACGGTCACGCCGTGGCGGTCCACGACGTCCCAGAAGCGGCCGGCGTCGGGGTAGGTCGGGGTCCCCTCGAAAAAGACCTGCGTCGCCCCGTTGATGAGGGGGCCGAAGGCGATGTAGCTGTGGCCGGTAATCCAGCCGACGTCGGCCGTGCACCAGAAGACGTCGTCCGGCTGGAGGTCGAACACGTACTCGTGCGTGATCGACGTCCACACGCAGTAGCCCGCGGTGGTGTGGACGACGCCCTTCGGCGTGCCCGTCGAGCCGGACGTGTAGAGGATGAAGAGGGGGTCCTCGGCGTCCATCTCCTCGCACGAACACTCCGCCTCGACCTCGTCGGCGGCCTCGTGGAGCCACCGGTCGTGCCCGTCGTCCCAGGGCACGTTCCCGCCCGTGTTTTTGACCACGAGGACACGGCGGACCGTCTGCCCCCCGGCCTCGGCCCGGCGGACGGCCTGGTCCACGTTCGCCTTGAGGGCCACGGTCCGCCCGCCGCGGCGGCCCTGGTCGGCCGTGATCACAAAGTCGCTCTCGGCGTCCGTGATGCGCCCGGCGAGCGCCTCGGGGCTGAACCCGGCGAACACGACGGAGAAGACGGCCCCGATCCGGGCGCAGGCGAGCATCGCGAACACGGCCTCCGGGATCATCGGGAGGTAGAGCGTCACGCGGTCGCCCCTTTCGACGCCCTCCGCTTTGAGCACGGCCGCCAGCTGCTCGACGTCCGCCAGCGCCTCGGCGTAGCTGATCCGGCGGGCCTCCTCACCCGGCTCGTCGGGCTCGAAGACGAGGGCCGTCTTGTCGCCCCGGCCGGCCTCGACGTGCCGGTCGAGCGCGTTGTAGCAGGCGTTGAGCCGCCCGCCGACGTACCACCGGATGTGGACGTCGCCCGGCCCGAAGCTCACGTCCTTGACGGTCTCGAACGGGGCGTACCAGTCGATCCGGTCGGCCTGGGCCCGCCAGAACCCCTCGTTGTCCTCGACGGACTCGCGGTAGAGCTGGTCGTACGCCTCGCGGCTTGAGAGGGCGGCGCGGTCTGCGAAGCCGGCGGGGGGCGCGTAGGGGGCGGTGGTCTCGGTCGTCATATTCTATACCAGGAATATCCGAGTCTCTCGCCGCGTCCGTTCCGACCGACGGCAGAGAGAAGGAGGCGTGAGAGCGAGGAGCATGGAAAGCGGCCGGAAGCGCTTTTGCTAACATATTGCGCAAGGGGCATTCAAGTCAAGCCCATCCTCAAAAAAGCCAAGCCCGCGTCAGGATCGTCTCCTATTTATTCCTAATTTGGAATAACATTAGACCGCCCCTCCCCCAGTCGGTTCCTGCGTCTCGAACCGGGCCTCGGCCGACTCGACGAGCGCGCTCAGCCTCCGGGCCTCCTCCGCGATGATGGCCCGGAACTGGGCCTCGACCTCCGGCTCCATGTCGGGGTACGCCTCCATCGTCTCGATCGCCGCGCGGACGGCGCCGACCGAGCGGCGGACGCCCTCGGCCAGCTCGGCGAAGAGCGCGGCCGGGCCGTCGCGCTCGCCAGCCGGCCCGCTGGCGGAGCCGCTCACGAGCCCAGGAGCGCCGCCACCCGGCCGACCACGTCGTCGACGGCGAACGGCTTGGTGACGTACCCGTCGGCCCCGGCCGCCTCGCCGGCGCCTCCCCCGCCGGAGGCCGCCGCGCACGCCCCCGAGGCGCAC
>CAZDFV010000209.1:0-6130 GCA_964504495.1 uncultured Rhodothermales bacterium | reverse complement strand
CCGGCGCGTGGCCGAGGACGGAGAACCGGGCCGGGCCGCCGGCGGCGCCCCCGGCCGCGCCGACCTCGACATCGGCCAGCCGGCCGACGGGGACGACGAACCGGCCGAGCATCCAGGCGTCGGGGCCCGCCCGGTAGGCGGCGAAGTTGGCGAGCGCGGGGTCCAGGTCGAGCGCGGCCGGGGGGAACAGGCCGGCGTAGTCGACGAGGCCGGCGAAGAGGGCGCGGGGGCCGGGAGACATGGGCCGGAGGGGGCGGCGGAGGGGGGCGGGGCGCCGGGGGTCGGACCCACAGCGGTATTTTCGGCGTCGAAGGTACCCGGCCCCGCTCTGTTCCGGCCGGCCGCGCCCCTCACCCCTCTCTCTCCTTCCCCCACCACTCCTATGCGCCCCCGCCTTACCCTCTTCGCCGCCCTCGCGCTGGCCGTCGGCGTCGTCGGCTGCGCCCCGGCCGCGAGCGACTCGAACCTCGGGATGGCCCAGCTCAGCCTCGCCCAGGAGGACTACGCCGCCGCGCTCGCGGCCGTCGACGAGGCCCTCGCCGAGAACCCCGACGACGTCGACGCGCTCGCCCTCCGCGCCGAGATCCTCTACCAGCAGGCCGACGACATCACCGACCCCGCCGCCCGCGTCTCGCTCATCGAAGAGATGGCCGAGACCGTCCAGCGGGCCCAGGCCGTCGCCCCGGAGGACGAGGGCGTTGCGATCGCCCGGGACCGGACCTGGTTTATCGCCGTGAACTCCGGCAACGACGCGCTCCGCGAGGGGGACGACGCGGCCGCGGCCACGCTCTTCCAGCAGGGCGCCGACATCCAGCCCGACTCGTCGCAGGCGTACTTCGGCCTCGGGCTCGCCCGGTACCGGGCCGGCGACGCCGCCGCCGCCGTCGCCCCGTTCGAGCGGGCCGCGACCATCGACCCCGACGACCCGACCATGACTATCTACCGCGGCCGGGCCCTCATCGAGGCCGACCGGGCGACCGAGGGGATCGAGGTCCTCGAGGAGGCCGAGCGCCGGTTCCCCGACGACGCCGACATCCGGACCGAGATCCTCAACGCCTACGCCCGGGCCGGCCGGACCGACGAGGCCATCGCGCGCTACGAGGCCGTGATCGCCGACGACCCGGACAACGCCGTCTACCGGTACAACTACGGCGCGCTCCTCCTCCAGGTCGACCGGTTCGACGAGGCCGCCGAGCAGCTCGAGCGGGCCGCCGAGCTCGACCCGACCAACGCCGACGCGCTCTACAACCTCGGCGCGGCCTACCAGAACAAGGCGGCCGACCTCAACCGCCAGGCCAACGAGACCGACGACAACATCGAGGCCAACCGGCTCCTCGAGGAGCGCGACGAGAACATCGAGCGGGCCCTCCCCTACTTCGAGCGGTCGCGGGCCCTCGTCGCCGGCGAGCCGGGCGAGGCCGACGTCTGCCGGGCCCTGTTCCAGCTCTACTCCCAGGTCAACCGGATGGACGACGCGGCCGAGGCCGCCGAGTGCGCCGGGATCCCGATGGACTAAGGGGCCTCAGCCCCTCTCCCTCCGGCGGGGGCGCGGCACGTCCGGGCCCCCGCCGCTCTTTCACGACGCCCCCCGTATGCCTTCCCCCTCCCCGCTGGCGGACGCCGACCGCGCCACCGACGCCGACCGCCAGCCCCACACCGACGTCGGGGTCCCGCCCGCCGAGCTCCGGTTCGGGACGCTCGCCGTCCACGCCGGCCAGGAGCCGGACCCCTCGACCGGGGCCATCATGACGCCGGTGTACCTCACGAGCACCTACGTCCAGGAGGCGCCCGGCGAGCACCTCGGCCACGAGTACGCCCGGGTCTCGAACCCGACGCGCTCGGCGCTCGAGGCCAACCTCGCCGCCCTGGAGGGCGCCGCGCACGGCGTCGCGTTCGCGTCCGGCGTGTCCGGGATCGACGCCATCCTCCGCCGGCTCCGGCCCGGCGACCACGTCGTGGCCGGCGACGACCTCTATGGCGGGACGTACCGGCTGATGCGCGAGGTCCACGAGCCGATGGGCGTGGACTTCACGTTCGCCGACCTCTCGGACCCCGCCCGGCTGGCGGAGGCGGTGACCGACGCGACGAAGCTGGTCTGGGTCGAGACGCCGACGAACCCGCTCCTCCGCGTCTACGACATCGCCGCGCTCGCCGAGGCCGCCCACGAGCGCGGCGTGCCCGTCGCCGTGGACAACACGTTCGCCAGCCCGTACCTCCAGCGGCCCCTCGCCCTGGGCGCCGACCTCGTCCTCCACTCGACGACGAAGTACCTCGGCGGGCACTCCGACGTCGTCGGCGGGGCCGTACTCACGAGCGACGACGGGTGGGCCGAGCACCTCCGGTTCCAGGTCAAGGCCGTCGGCGCGGCGCCGGGCCCGCTCGACTGTTTCCTGCTGCTCCGGGCGACGAAGACCCTCCACCTACGGATGGAGCGGCACAGCCAGAACGCCCGAGCCGTCGCCCACTTTTTGCGTGACCACGACGCGGTGGACCGCGTGCTCTGGCCCGGCTTTGAGGAGCATGCCGGCCACGAGGTGGCGAAAAAGCAGATGCGCGACTTCGGGGGGATGCTCTCGCTCGTCCTCGCCGACGACTCGGTCGAGACGGCCGTCCGCCTCATGCAGGGCACGCGCGTGTTCCAACTGGCGGAGAGCCTGGGCGGGGTCGAGAGTTTGATCTCGCACCCGGCGTCCATGACGCACGGGTCGATCCCCGCCGAGGTCCGGCGCGCGGCCGGGCTCCCCGACGGGCTCGTCCGCCTGAGCGTAGGCGTCGAGGACGAGGCGGACTTGGTCGAGGACCTGGACCAGGCCCTCGCCGCGCTGTAGCGTGGTGTCGGCTTGGTCACGCGCGAGCCGTCCGTACGATGATGTCCCCTCTCCCTGGGGAGAGGGATAGGGCGAGGGGATAGCGTTGCGGGCCGTTTGCCTCGACGCTAGCGGCGGCTGGCCTGCACCAGCCCCTCCCCCGGCCCCCTCCCGCGGGAAGGGGGAGGTTTCGGCTGATCTCTCGGCGCACGGCTGGCGGCGCCCTCCGCCAGCGGGGCGGGCGCTTTTCTCCGACGGTAATGCGCGGCGATCACACCGCGCCCTCCTGCGTATTGGAGGGTCGTCGCGGTCCTCGCGGGCCCATCCATCCTGAGCGAACGCGAAGGATCTCGACGCCAGCCGCCCACGCTGACAGCACTGGCGCCTACGGCTGAGGCCCCGCGCTGAGATCTTCCACTCCGTTCAGGATGACAAGAGGAAACGGAGTCACCGAACGCCGGCCCCCGCTGGCGGCGCCCTCCGCCAGCGGGGCGGAGGGCCGGCGTCCCGGCCGCTCACAGACCTGGCGAAGACCGCGCGCTGACGGGCGGATGACACCCCGGTTTGGTATCTTTATCCGGTTGTCCGCCCCCGTTTTCGCCTCCCCCCGGCATCATGGCAGAGATCCCCGACAGCGCCTCCCGGATCATCCCGATCAACATCGAGGAGGAGATGAAGTCCTCCTACATCGACTACTCGATGTCGGTGATCGTGAGCCGGGCGCTCCCCGATGTCCGCGACGGGCTGAAGCCGGTCCAGCGGCGCGTGCTCTACGGGATGCAGGAGCTGGGCCTGAGCGCGGGCCGCGCCCACAAAAAGAGCGCCCGCATCGTGGGTGAGGTGCTCGGCAAGTACCACCCGCACGGCGACCAGTCGGTCTACGACGCGCTCGTCCGGATGGCCCAGGACTTCAACGTCCGCGGCCTCCTCGTCGACGGGCAGGGCAACTTCGGGAGCATAGACGGCGACTCGGCGGCGGCCATGCGGTACACCGAGGCCCGCCTCACGCGCCTGAGCGAAGAGATCCTCCGCGACCTCGACAAGGAGACCGTCGACTACACGCCCAACTTCGACGGGTCGCTGGAGGAGCCGAGCGTGCTCCCGGCGGCCGTCCCCAACCTCCTCCTCAACGGCGCGTCGGGGATCGCCGTCGGGATGGCGACGAACATCCCGCCGCACAACCTCGGCGAGCTGGTCGACGGCGTCGTCGCCTTTATCGAGGACCCGGAGATCGAGCTCGACGCGCTCATGGAGCACATCCCGGCGCCCGACTTCCCGACGGGCGGGGTGATCTACGGGGCCGGCGGCGTCCGCGAGGCGTACCGGACGGGCCGCGGGCGCGTGGTCATGCGCGCGCGCGTCCACGAGGAGGAGCTCCGCGGCGACCGGCTGGCGCTCGTCGTGACCGAGATCCCGTACCAGGTCAACAAGACGACGCTGATCGAGAAGATCGCCCACTCCGTCCGCGAAAAGCGGGTCGAGGGCGTGTCCGACCTCCGCGACGAGTCCGACCGCGACGGAATGCGGATCGTCCTCGAGCTGCGCCGCGACGCCGTCCCGGCGGTCACGCAGAACCAGCTGTTCAAGTACACCCAGCTCCAGCACACGTTCGGCGTCAACACGGTCGCGCTCGTGAACGGGCGGCCGAAGACGCTGGGGCTCAAGGACCTCATCCGGCACTACGTCGAGCACCGGCACGAGATCGTCTACCGCCGGACGGAGTACGACCTCCGCAAGGCCGAGGAGCGCGCGCACATCCTGGAGGGGCTGACCGTCGCGCTCGACCACCTCGACGCGGTCATCGCCATCATCCGCCAGTCGGCCGACACGGACGCGGCCAAGGCGAACCTCATGGCCGGCGTCTACCCGCAACGGCTCACGGCCGAGCAGAAGGAGCGCCTCGGCCTGCCGGCCCAGGACCCGGTCGAGATCACCGGAGCCCGCCAGGCCGAGGGCTACGCGCTCACGCGCGAGGACTTCCAGCCGCAGCCGTGGCTGAGCGCTGCCCAGGCCGACGCCATCCTCGCCCTCCGCCTCAGCCGCCTCACCGGCCTCGAGCGCGACAAGATCGCCGGGGAGTACGCCGAGGTGCTGGCGCACGTCGAGGACCTCAAGGACATCCTCGCGTCGGAGCCGCGCCGGATGCGCATCATCGCCGACGAGCTAAGGGAGATCAAGGAGAAGTACGCGGACCCGCGGCGGACCGAGATCGACGTCATGGGCGGCGGCGACATCGACGTCGAGGACCTCATCGACGACGAGCAGGTGGTCGTGACCATCACGCACCAGGGCCTCGTGAAGCGGACGTCGATGGACGAGTACCGCACGCAGGGCCGCGGCGGGACGGGCCACCGCGGGACGGGCACGCGCGACGAGGACTTCGTCGAGCACCTGTTCGCCGCCTCCGCCCACGACTACCTCCTCTTCTTCACCGACCACGGCCAGTGCTACTGGCTGAGGGTCTACAACGTCCCCGAGGGCAGCCGCACGTCGAAGGGCCGGTCGATCCGCAACCTCATCCAGATCGACGGGGAGGACCGCGTCCGGGCCGTCATCGCCATCCGCAAGGAGGATTTTCGGGACGACGATTTCCTCGAAGGCCACTATGTGCTCATGGCGACGCGCGAGGGCCGGGTCAAGAAGACGGCGCTCGCGGCCTTCCGGCGCCCGCTCTCGTCGGGCATCATCGCCATCGACATCGTCGACGGCGACGAGTTGTTGGAGGCGCGCCTCACCGACGGCGACACCGAGGTCATCCTCGGGTCCTCGGGCGGGCGGGCCATCCGGTTCCACGAGTCCGACGTCCGGTCAATGGGCCGGAAGAGCCGGGGCGTGCGCGGGATGAACATCCCCGACGGCGAGCGCGTGGTCGGGATGATCGCCGTCCGCCGCGACGGGGCCCAGGTGCTCACGATCTCCCAGAACGGCTACGGCAAGCGGACGGACCTCGACGAGTACCGCGTCCAGAGCCGCGGCGGCAAGGGGATCCTGACGCAGAAGACGACGGGGAAGACCGGCCCGCTCGTCGCCATCAAGAGCGTGCTCGAGAGCGACCAGCTCATGGTGGCGACCGAGGCCGGAACCATGATCCGGATGACCGTCGCGGATATCTCGGTCTACAGCCGGAACACGCAGGGCGTCCGCGTGCTCACCCTGAAGGCGAACGACGCGATCGCGGACGTGGCCCGGGTCGTCGTTGAGGACGACGCGGACGGCGTCGTGGAGCAGATCGACCCGACGCCCTCGGGCGACGCGCTGGCGACCGACGCGGGCGTGACCGACGCGGGCGGGGACGGGCAGGCCGCCTGAGCACCCCGCCGGCG
>CAZDFV010000208.1:0-6136 GCA_964504495.1 uncultured Rhodothermales bacterium | reverse complement strand
ACGTCGTCTCCGCGCTGGCGCCCGCGCCGGGCGGCGACCTCTGGGTGGGGACCGCCGCCGGGCTCGCCCGCTACCGCGCCCGGACCGAGCGGTTCGAGCGGGTCCCCGGCCTCCCCTCCGACGACGTCCTCGCCGTCGAGCCGGACGGGGCCGGCGGGGCCTGGGTCGGGACCGCCGGCGGCCTCGCCCACGTCGGCGCCGGCGGCGACGTGGACGGCACGATCGGGACGGCGGCCGGCCTCCCGGACGCGTCCGTCGAGGCCCTCTGGCTCTCGCGTGCCGGGGGGCTCTGGATCGGGACGGGCGACGGCCTCGCCCTCCGCGACGCGGAGACCGGCCGGCTCCGCACGTTCCGGCCCGCCGGCGTCGACGGCTTCCCCGTCTCGGCCGTGACCCCGAGCGACCGCGGCGGGCTCCTCGTGGGGACGCTCGGGAAGGGCCTGTTCCTGTTCCGCCCCCAGTCCGGCCGGTTCCAGCCGGTCGACGTCGGGCCCGGCGTCGTGGCCGACGTCGTCTCGTCGGTGCACGAGGACGCCGAGGGGACGGTCTGGGTCGGGACGCTGGGCGGCGGGCTCCGCCGGCTCGTGCCCGGCGAGGACCCGGCCGTCTACGTCTCCGTCGCCGACGACCCCGGGTCGCTCGCCGGCGACCAGGTGACCGGCCTCATGGAGGACCGCCAGGGCGTCCTCTGGGTGGCGACCTACGACGGGCTCGACCGGTTCGACCGGGCGCGCGGGACGGCCGTCCGCCTCCGCCACGACCCCGACGACGCGGAGAGCCTCGCCAGCGACGAGGTCCTGTCCGTCCTCCACGCCCGCGACGGGACGCTCTACGTGGGGACCGACGTCTCCCTCGACCGGAGCGGCGACGGCCGGCGGTTCGCGCGCACGACGGTCGGCGCCGCCGGCACGCAGCGCCGGCGCGGCGTCCTCGCGCTCTACGAAGACCGCGAGGGGGCGGTCTGGGCCGGGACCGACGGCGGCGGCCTCTACCGCGTGACGCCGGACGGGGCCGAGAACGCGGCGGGGCCCATCGGAGAGAGCGGGCTCACCGTGACGAGTCTGCTCGAGGACCGCTCGGGGCGCTTCTGGATCGGGACGCTCGGCGACGGGCTCGGGCTCTACGACCGCCAGTCCGGCGGCGTCACGTTCTACCGGAGCGACCCGAGCCGCCCGGGCAGCCTGGCCGACGACCGCGTGCACGCCGTCGCTCAGGCGACGGGCGGCGAGATCTGGGTCGGGACGGGGGCCGGGCTCTGCCGGCTCGACCGGCCGGCCGGCGCCGGGGAGTTCTCGTGCCTCCGGGCCGGCGAGGAGGCGGGCGCGCTGGCGGACGGCTCCGTCGAGGCCCTCCACGCCCGCGACGACGGGGCGCTCTACGTCGGGACGCGCGGCGGCCTCCACCGGCTCGACACGGACGACCCCGAGGCCGGGCTCACGCGCTACACGACGGAGAACAGCGACCTCCCCGGGGACCGCGTGCTCGGCATCGTCGAGGACGAGGGTGGGTTCCTCTGGCTCGCCACGGACGGCGGGCTCGTCCGGTTCGAGCCGGTCACGGAGACGTTCTCGTGGCGGCCCGGGAGCCGGACCGGCGCCGAGCGGACGCTGACCGGGGCGGTGGCGCGCGGCCCGGACGGCGCGCTCTCGTTCGGGAGCACGAGCGGGCTCCTCTCGTTCGACCCCCGGCAGCTCGCGGCGCGCAACGCGAACCCGCCCGAGGTCGTCGTCACCGGCGTCGACGTGGCCGGCCAGCCGGCCGTCCCGGGCGGGGGCGTGCTCGACGTGGCCGCCCCGGTCGCCGACGCGGTCGAGCTCGGCCCGGGCCTCGACTACCTCACGATCCACTACGCCGGCCTCCACTTTTCCGACCCGGCCGCGAACACCTTCCGCGTCCGGCTCGACGGGCTCGACGACGACTGGCGCGAGGTCGGAGGCCGGCGGGAGGCCACCTACAGCACGCTCGGCCCGGGCGACTACACGTTCCGGGTCCAGGCCGCGAACGCCGACGGCGTCTGGAGCGACGAGGGAGCCGTGCTCCGCGTCGTCGTGCGCCCCCCGTGGTGGCGGACGTGGTGGGCCCTCCTCGGGTTCGCCGCGCTGGCGGCCGTGGCGGCGGCCCAGTTCGACCGGTGGAACCGGGCCCGGCTCCTCCGCGCCGAGCGCGAGCGGGCCGAGCGGCGCGAGACCGAGCTCCGCGCCGAGACGGCCGAGGCCGAGCAGCGGAAGGCCGAGGCCGAGGCCGCCGCGCTCAAGGCCGAGAACAGCCGGAAGGCCGCCGAGCTCGAGCGGGCCCGCGAGGTCGAGGAGGCCAACGCCAAGCTGGAGGCCGCCAACGGCCGGCTCGAGGCCTCGCTCCGCGACCTCCGCGAGACGCAGGCCCAGCTCGTCCAGTCGGAGAAGCTGGCCTCGCTCGGCCAGCTCACGGCCGGGATCGCCCACGAGATCAAGAACCCGCTCAACTTCGTCAACAACTTCGCCGACCTCTCCGTCGACCTCGCCGACGAGGTCGGGCAGGAGCTGGCCGAGGCCGGCGACCGGCCGGCGAGCGCGCTCCTCGACGAGCTCGGGCCGCTCCTCGACGACCTCCGCGAGAACGCCCGCCGGATCCACGAGCACGGCCAACGGGCCGACCGGATCGTCCGGGCCATGCTCCTCCACAGCCGCGGGGGGGCCGGCGAGCGCGGGCGCGTCGACCTCAACCGGTTCGTCGACGAGTACGCCAACCTGGCCTACCACGGGGCCCGGGCCAACGACGCCGACTTCCACGTGGCCCTCGAACGCGACCTCGGCGCCGACGTGGGCGAGGTCGAGATCGTCCCGCAGGAGCTCGGGCGCGTCCTCATCAACCTGATCACGAACGCGTTCCACGCCGTCCACGAGCGGGCCGCCGCCGGCCACGGCTACGCGCCGGCCGTCACGCTCCGCACGCGCCGCCGGGGCGGCCGCGTCGTGCTCGAGGTGGAGGACAACGGGACGGGCATCCCGGCCGCGACGCGCGAGCGGATCTTCGAGCCGTTCTTCACGACGAAGCCGACCGGCGAGGGGACCGGCCTCGGCCTCTCGCTCGCCTACGACATCGTGACCCAGGTCCACGGGGGCCAGATGAGCGTCGAGAGCGTCGAGGGCGAGGGCACCACGTTCACCGTCGTCCTCCCCGACGCGCCCCCGAGCGACGGCGGCGACGCCCACCCGCCCGCGCTTGCGGCGGGGCGGGCCGGCCGCGGCTAGCCGGCCGCCCCCGCTCGCTCCCGACCGACGGGCGGCGGGCGTCGCCGGAAGGCGACTGGCGCGTCGGACGGGGGGGCGCCGCCGCGGGCCGGGCGAGCGGCCCGGTAGGGCCGGGGTCTGCGGCCGTATCGTACCTTCCGTCCCCCTCCCGGCCCCCCATGCAGAGTCTCTGGAAGAGCTTGATCGGTGGCGGCTCGTCGTCGTCCGAAGACGGGCTGCTGAGCGCGATCCCCCTGTTCGAGGAGCTCTCGGGGCGGGAGATCGACGCGGTCCGGCGGCTCTTGCACCGGCGCGAGTACGTGGCCGGCGAGAGCATCTTCGTCCAGGGCGAGCCCGGGCTCGGGATGTACATCATCGTCCGGGGCGCCGTCTCGATCCAGTCCGAGCCGTCGGGCCGCGAGCTCGTCGAGCTGGGGGACGGCGACTTCTTCGGCGAGATCGCCCTGCTGAACGAGGTGATCCGCACGGCGACGGCCCGGGCCAAGACCGACTGCACGCTCCTCAGCCTGTTCCAGCCGGACCTGCTCAGCCTGCTCGACCGGAACCCGCGGCTGGGCGTGAAGGTGCTCCTCGCGCTCGCCCGGCTGGCCGGCCTCCGGCTCGTCGAGGTGTCGGACGACGTCGAGGCGCTCACGCGCGAGTGCGAGGCGCTCCGCGAGCAGGTCGAGGCGATGGGGAAGGAGCCGGCCACGCCCGCCGAGCCGCCCCCGAGCGCGCTCCCCGACGAGGCGCTGGGCCGCGATGGCTGAGACCCTGGGGGGCACGACCGGCCCGCCGCGCCCGGCCGCCGAGGCGCCCGCCAGCCGGCTGAGCACGTGGGCCGGGCTCACGGCCCTCGCCCTGTTCCTCCTCCTCCTCTGGGTCGCCGCCGACCTCGTCGGGCTCGTCGTGCTCGGCGCGGTCCTGGCCTACCTCCTGGCCCCGCTCGTGAACTGGCTCGAGCGGCGGGGCGTCCGGCGGACGCTGGGCGCCGTCCTCGTCCTCCTCGTCGTGCTCGCGTCGGTCGGCGCCGTCCTCGCGCTGGCCGTCCCGCTCGCGCTCGACCAGGCCGTCTCGCTCCGGGCCCGGTGGGAGGACGGGGAGCTCCTGGCCCTCGTCCGCCAAGTCGAGGCCGGGCTGGCCGCCCGGCTCTCGTTCCTCGAGCCGGACGACCTCGGCCTCGTCCGGTCGATCCAGGAGGCCGTCGAGCCGGGCGAGGCGGCGCTCGCGGGGTACGTCCCGACGGCGCTCGAGGCGGCCGTCAACACCGTCGTCGTCCCGTTCGTCCTGTTCGCGCTCCTGCGGAACGGGCCGGACCTCCGGCGCCGGGCGCTCGCGTTCGTCCCGAACCGGTACTTCGAGTTCGCGATGACCGTCTTCTACAAGGCCGACGCCCACCTCGGGGGCTACCTCCGGGGGCAGGCGCTCGTGGCCCTCCTCGTCGGGGCCTCGACGACGCTCGGGCTCGGGGCGCTGGGCGTGGACTACTGGCTCGTGCTCGGGCTCGTGACGGGGCTCGCCAACTTCGTCCCGTACATCGGGTTCGTCGTCTCGGCCGGGCTCTCGGTCGTCGTCTCGATCGTGACGACGGGGTCGACGGACCTCGTCGTCCCCGTCCTCGTGCTGTACGCCGTCGTGCAGACGGTCGAGAACGTCGTGTTCCAGCCGTTCATCACGGGCCGGAACGTGTCGATGCACCCGGTCTTGGTGCTCCTGGCGATCTTGGTGGGCGGGCGCGTGGCCGGCGTGTTCGGGATGGCCCTGGCCGTCCCGACGGCGGCCGTGCTCAAGGTGTTCTTCGTCGAGACCGCCGTGAGCCTCCGGCGGTACCACCTGTAGGGGGGCAGTATGGGGATGTGGGGGCGCCGGCGGCTGGCCGGAGACGCCGCCAGTCGAACGGGGGCGGAACGGGCAGGGAACGGAAGGTGAGGACGCTCCGGCCTCTCCTCTTGCCCTTCCCACGCCCCCACCCCCCATACCCCCACGCTCTCCCCCTGCGGTGCGACCTTTCCCCCACCCCCCTCGCTCCCACTGCCCCTGGAGATGTCCGATCCGGCCCGGCTGACCGTCCGCTTCTGGGGCGTCCGCGGCTCGATCCCGACCCCGCACGAGGGGTTCCTCGGCGTCGGCGGGAACACGTCGTGCGTCGAGGTCCGCGCGGCCGACGGGACGACGCTCGTGCTCGACGCGGGGACCGGGGCCCGCGAGCTGGGCTACGCCCTCGCCGCCCGGGCCGCGGCCGCCCCCGACCCGCCCCCGCTCCACCTCGCGCTGTCGCACTTCCACTGGGACCACCTCCAGGGCCTCCCGTTTTTCGCCCCGCTCTACACGCCGGGCCAGACCGTCCGGTTCTACGCGGCGACCGGCGTGGACCGGCTCCGGGACTTCCTCCGGGGCCAGATGTGCTTCCCGTACTTCCCCGTCCCGTTCGGCGAGCTGGCGGCCGAGACCGAGGCGGTCCGGGTCGAGGACGGCGTCCCGTTCGCCGTCGGGCCGATGACGGTCCGGCCGTTCCCGGTGCACCACCCGCAGGGGGCCCACGGGTTCCGGATCGAGGCCGGGGGGGCCGCGCTCGTCTACGCGACGGACTACGAGCACGGGTCGCCGGCCCACGACGCCGGGCTCCGCGAGGTGGCCCGGGGCGCCGACCTCCTCGTCTCCGACGCCCAGTACACGCCCGACGAGTACGCCCTCCGCCGGGGCTGGGGCCACACGACGTGGGAGCAGGCGGCGGCGCTGGCGGCCGAGGCCGGGGTCGGCCGGCTCCTGCTGTTCCACCACGACCCGGCCCACGACGACGCCGCGCTCGAGCGCGTCCTCGACCGGGCCCGCCGGCGGTTCCCGGCGACGGACCTGGCCGTCGAGGGGCTGGAGATCGCGCTGTAGGACGCGGAGCGCGGGGGCGCTGGCGGCGGCCGCCCGCGGGG
>CAZDFV010000207.1:0-6192 GCA_964504495.1 uncultured Rhodothermales bacterium | reverse complement strand
CCCCAGGCGGCGAGGGCGAGGGCGAGCGGGGCGAGGTCGGCGTTTGTGATCTCGGCCGGGGCGAACGGGCGGAGCGCGGCCTGCTCCGTCTCGCTCCACAGGCGGTAGCACACGCCCGGCGCCGTCCGCCCGGCCCGCCCGCGCCGCTGGTCCGCCTCGGCGCGGCTCACGCGGACGGTCTCCAGGCGGCTCATCCCGCTGCCCGCGTCGAACCGGGGCCGCCGCGCCAGCCCGGAGTCCACGACCACGCGGACGCCCTCGATCGTCAGGCTCGTCTCGGCGATCGACGTCGCCAGCACGACCTTCCGCGTGCCCTCCGGGGCCGGCGCGATCGCGGCGTCCTGCTCCGTCCCCGATAGGTCGCCGTAGAGCGGTGCGAGGCGGACGTCGCGCGGAAGCGTCTCGCTCAAGCGCTCCGCCGTCCGGCGGATCTCGCCCGAGCCGGGCAGGAACGCGAGCACGCTCCCCGGCTCCTCGTGGAGCGCCTGGCGGACGGCGTCGGCGACGGCGTCCTCGATCCGGGGCCGCCGTCCGCCCGCGCTTGCCCGGGGCGCGCCGAGGTAGCGCGTCTCGACGGGGTAGGCCCGGCCCTCGCTCGCCACGACGGGTGTTCCCTCGCCCAGCAGCCGGGCGACGCGGGCGCCGTCGAGCGTCGCGCTCATCGCGATGATCCGGAGGTCGGGGCGGAGGAGGGCCTGCGCCTGGAGCGCGAGGGCGAGGCCGAGGTCGCCCTGGAGACTCCGCTCGTGGACCTCGTCGAACACGACGACGCCGACCGGGCGGGCGCCGTCCTCCAGCGACGGGTCGGCCAGGAGGCGCCGCGTCAGGATCCCCTCGGTGACGACCTCGACGCGCGTGCCCCGCCCGACCTTCGACTCGCCCCGCACACGGTAGCCGATGGTGTCTCCGACCCGCTCGCCGCGCTGCGCCGCCAGCCGCCGGGCCGCCGCCCGCGTCGCCACACGGCGCGGCTCGAGCATGACGACGTCGCGGTCGCCCAGCCAGTCGGCCGCGAGGAGGGCGAGGGGGACGCGCGTGGTCTTGCCGGCCCCCGGTGGCGCCTGGAGCACGGCGGCCGGGCCGTCCGCCAGCGCCCCGACGAGGTCGGGGAGCACGGCGTCGACGGGGAGGGCGGGGCCGGGGAGCGTCACGGCGGGAAGATCGCGGCGCGGCCGGCTGGCGGGACAAAGGGTTGGGCCGCCATTGAAGCAGCGCGTCCGTGGCGCACAAACCCTCGTTTGTGAGAGGGGACGACAAGGTTCGCCCAGCAGCGCTCCCTCGACTAGCGAGGGCTCATTCCAGACAAGCCGCGCTGTGCTAGAGCTCGTAGACCGGGCGGTCGGGGTCCACCGTGTAGATATCGTTGCAGGTCGCGTCGGGTCCGCAGGCGAGGACGTAGAACCGGCCGGCCGATGCCGCGTCGGCTGCTTGCGTGTAGTTGAAGGGGACACGGAGGTCCCGCTCCCACTCGAACGTCTCCGCGTCGAACACCTTAACGGTCCCCTCAACCGATCCCGCGCCCCCGCTCTCGAAGTCCGCCGTCTGCATGGCGTAGTACACCGAATGGCCGTCTGGGTCCGTCACGGGATGGGCCCCCTCGAACGGCCCGCTGATCGGGTACCACGGCATCTTGTGGACAACCCGCCAGGCGCCGACCTCGACGACCTGCCCGCCCCCGAGGAAGACGTAGCGTCCGTCGGTGGAGGTCGCCGAGAACCAGCCGCCCCGCACTCCGTTGTTCCCCCAAGGATTGTCGAGGTTGAAACGCCACTTATCGACGGGAATATCTCGGACCCCGACGTCCGCTAGGACGACTCGCGAGAAGCCCTCTGGGCGCCCGTTCCAATGAACGATGAGGTGCTCCCCGCCGCGTGTGGGGATCAGGTTCGGAGTGATCGGATAGCTCCCGTCGGCCCAGAACGGGTCCCAGCGCCCGGTCTCCAAGTCAACGAGAGCCAAGCGGCCCATGTGCGGAGCATTGACCTTCACTGGGCAGCCGGCCCCGTCGGTGACGACGAGCTTGCCCGGCTTCACTTCGAATGCGTCCCACGTCCACACCCCCCGGGTGCTCTCGGAGACGTCGAGCGCCTCGGTGGTCCAGGTGTCGAGGTCGACCGTGACGACCGTTCCCGCCCCACACGCTGGCACGTAGAGTCGAGTGCGGTCCAAGCTGAGACGGAGGTTGAGAGCCGGCCCGTCGAGCCCGAGGCGCCGGGTCACCCGTCCCGTCTGCAAGTCGACCGCGATCACCTCGCGGGAGGGGACCAAGGACGCATACAGCCTCCCCCTCGCCTCGTCAAGGACGATGTCGCCCGTCTCCTCGGGCAGCTCAACGAGCAGTCGGGCGTCGGCTTTAGGGGGGAGGACGTCGAGCACGAGGGTCTGGGACACCTCACCCACGTTGACCCGTATGGCGACAGCTCCGGGGTCGGGGCCGTACGTGATCGACGTCGTCGCTACGCCTTCTCCGTTCGTCTCGGCGAAGGGGTCCAGTATTGATCCACCTCCCTCAAGGACCTGGAACTCGACCTCGACGCCGTGGACGGGACCGCCGTCCTCGTCTCGGACCACGACCGCGAGCGGCGCCTGCTGTTGCACGACACCCCGGCTCTCGCCGACGAGGCTGACCCCGGCGGGGGCGGGCGCAGGCGAGAGAGAGTCGCACCCCGAAGCCAAGGCTGAGAGGACGAACGCGGCGGACACGTAGAGGACTCTCAGTTTCATCGGGTAAAACTTAAGTCTACCGGGGAGAGGGCTTCGAGAAGCTAGCACCCGGAACACGCGGGTCCGGGCGACGGTGAGGGCTGATGGGGCGGTTCAGAGGGTTAGCGGGCCGGGACTTGCAAAATCCCGCGCAGCGTCGGCGCCGTTGCAAAGACGTTGCCGCGAGCGCCCTCTGGCTTACCCTCTCACAAACGGCCGCTGCTGAAAGGGCTCCTCCTTGCGAGCCAACGGACCGCCCTTCTGACCTCAGCTGGCCTCGAAGCCCGTCCCAGAATCAGGGTCTCAGAACTCGCGTCTCTGGCAGGTATCGAGGCACTCGGGCTGCTGGCGGCGCCGACCGCCAGCGGGGCTACAGACCGTGGACCTGGCGGACAGCCTCCAGCACCGGGGTCAGGTCGGGCTCCCGCGCCCGCGTCGGCCCGAACGGGTCCTCAACGGCGGCCGTCGGGTCGAGGAGCCGGCGGAGCGTGGCCGTCACGCCGGCCGCGAGCGTCTCGACGTGGTACCCGCCCTCCAGGACGAGCGCCAGCCGGCCGCCGGTCCACTGATCCGCCACCTCCTGGACGGCGCCGACGAGGTCGGCTAAGCCGGTCACGCTGAGCGCGAGGCCGGCGAGCGGGTCGAGCCGGTGGGCGTCGTAGCCGGCCGAGACGAGGACGAGGTCCGGCCGGAACCGCTCCGCGAGGGGCGGGAGAAGCTGCCGGTAGAGGGCGACGAGCCCGTCGCCAGCCCGCGCTGGGAGCGGGACGTTGACCGTCGCGCCCTCGCCGGCGCCCGCGCCTGTCTGCTCCACCTGTCCGGTGCCCGGGAAGATGTCGGCCTGGTGCGAGGAGAAAAAGAGGACGCTCGGGTCGTCGTAGAACGCCTCTTGCGTCCCGTTCCCGTGGTGCGCGTCGACGTCCACGATCAGGACGCGCTCGGCACCGTGGACGGCCTGCGCACGCCGCGCGGCGACCGCCGCCGACGCGAGGAGGCAGAATCCCAACGCCTGCGCCGGCCGCGCGTGGTGGCCTGGGGGTCGGGCCAGGGCGAACACGCCCTCGGCCTCGCCCGTGCAGACGGCGTCTACCGCCGCGAGGGCCGCCCCGCACGCCCGCCGCGCGACGTCCCACGAGGCCGGCGTCGCGTACGTGTCCACGTCGAGCCGCCCGCCGCCCGTCTCGCAGAACGTCTCGACGGCGTCGAGGTAGGCCGGGAGGTGGACGCGCTCCAGGGCCTCCCGCGGCGCTGGCGGCGCGTCCAGGCGGGGGAGGGCACCGAGGGCCGGGTCGGCACCGAGCACCTGGCGGACGGCGTCGAGCCGGGCCGGCCGCTCCGGGTGGCCGGCGCTGGCGTGCCCGTCGTCGTCGTCGAGGAGGACGGTCGCGGTCACGCCAGTTCGGGCATCCGGTCGAGGGCCTTGGGGAGGCAGACGTAGGCCCGCTCGCGGCGGTCTTCGAGGGCCCCCGCCGCCGGCGCCCCGGCCGCCTCGCTGAGCTCGCGCACGCGGCCGTCGCGGCCGAGGACGCAGATCGGATCGGGCCCGGCGTGGTAGGCCGCGAGCCGCGCGACCCCGGCCGAGACGTAGAGCGCGGCGTCGTCGTCGGCGCTGGAGGGCGTCGAGATCCCCTCGTCCACGAGCCACTCGGCCGCCCGGCGCCGCCAGCCGGCGAGGTCGTCCTCGGTCGCCGGGGCGTCGAGCGGGAGCACGCGGAACAGGTCGCGGTCGAGGAACCGGCGCGCGAGGTCGGCGAGGACCCGGTCGCGGGCGCCCGTCCACCGCTTGAGGCTGTAGAGGACGTCGGTGTCGTCGAGCGCGAGGAAGGCGTCGAGCGTGGCCTCGTGGTCCGGGGCGTCCGGGTCGAGGCTGTCGGCCGTGGCCCGGCCCGAGAGGAAGTAGGCGAAGGCGGGGGCCGTCTCCTCCAGAGCTGGGTCCGCGCCCCACCGCTCCGTCGCCCGCGCGACGGCCGCGCGGAGCACGTGGTCGGCCGCGATGACGGTCTTGTGGAGGTAGACCTGCCAGTACATCAGCCGCCGGCTGAGCAGGACGTTCTCGACGGCGTAGGCCCCCTTCGCCTCGATCACGAGCCGCCCCGGCCCGCCGTCCGGGCCGGTGTGCACCCGCATCGTCTTCAGCACGCGGTCGACGCCGACGACGCCCTCGGCCACGCCGGTGTAGAACGAGTCGCGGCGGAGGTAGTCCAGCCGGTCCATGTCGAGCTGGCTGGCGAGGAGGCCGTGGAAAAAGGGTCGGGGGTGCGCCCCGTCGAACACGGCGAGCGCCGTCGCCAGCCGGCCGCCGAACCGCCGGTCGAGCCGGGCGATGATGGCGCGGCTGGCCCGCTCGTGGTGGGCCGGCCGGCCCGACGGCCCCGGCGGGAGCAGCTCGCGCTCGAGCGTGTGCGAGAACGGCCCGTGCCCGACGTCGTGGAGGAGGGCCGCCGCGAGCGCGCCCTCGACCTCGTCGGTGTCCATGACCGTCCCCTTCTCGCGGAGCGTGTCGAGCGCCTCCTGCATCAGCGCCATCGCGCCCAGCCCGTGCTCGAACCGGGTGTGGACGGCCCCGGGGAACACCAGGAACCCCAGCCCGAGCTGGCGGATCCGCCGGAGTCGCTGGACCTCCGGGCTCTCGACGAGGTCGAGCACGAGCCCCTTCGGGACCGAGATGAACCCGTGGACCGGGTCGTTGAACAGGGTGAACCGGCTGGGCACGGGGGGGGGCGGCGGCGACGGCTTGCGGGGGGCGCGGGGGGGAGTCTACCCTCCACGTCCGCTGAGGTGCCCCCATGCCGGCCGACCCCGCCCCGCTTCCCTGCTGCGTCGACGTGCCGCCCGCGGCGGCCGGCCTCGTCCGCTACGGACTGGAAGAGCTGCTCCGCGGCCTCGGCCTCCGCCCGGAGTGGACCCGCCGCGACGCCGCCCAGCTGGCGGTCGTCGCCGGCGAGGCGGTGCCCGATGAGTCCCCCTCCTGGACAGGAGGGGTTGGGGGTGGTCGACCGGCCAGCGCGCCGCTCCTGCCCGACGGCCGGAACGTCTCCGCCAGCGGGCCGGACGGTGCGCGGTCGCAACGACGTGCCGGTTCCGATCTACCCCCTCCCGCTCCGCGGACTCCCCCGGTCCAGGGGGAGGCCTCCGGCACGGCCGCCGAGTCGCCTCACGACGGGCACGACGCCGTCGCGCCGCTGGCGGACGGCCTCCGCCCGTCGGGCGCGTTGATCCTCCCGGTCTCAGCCGCGGCGCTCGACGGGCTCGGCCGCCCGTCGGTCCCGACACCCGACGGTCTGGGCTGGGTCGAGGTCGAGGGCGAGCGGTGGCCGCTCCCGGCCGCCGCCCGCTCGGGCGAGGAGGCGGCCGGCGACCTCGTGGCCTCGGCGGCGTGGTGGCTCGCGGGGCTCCAGGAGACCGCGACGCGCGAGCGGGACCGGCACGGCCGGTTCCCCTACGCCGCCTCGCTCCAGGCCCGGCTGGAGGGCGGGCCCGGCGGGCCGC
>CAZDFV010000206.1:0-6203 GCA_964504495.1 uncultured Rhodothermales bacterium | reverse complement strand
GCCCCGGTCGACGGCGCCCGGCTGGCGGCGGCGCTCCGCCAGCGGCTGGCCGGCTTCGAGGTCCCCGTCGCGTTCCACGCCTGGGGCGGGGCGGGGGGGATGAAGCCAGACCGCCCGGTGCTCACGCGCGAGGCGGAGCGCCGGGCGGCCCAGACGGGCGAAGGCGGTGGGCCGGGCGGGCCCCGACCCCCAGCCCCCGGCCCCTGACCGCTACAGCACCTCGTTGCGGAAGTCCTCGATCTCGGCCTCGTCGCGGAGCCCCTCGAGCCACCCTTGGAGCACGCGCTGGCGCTTCTGGGCGAGGAGCTGCTGGCGGACCTGCTCGCGGACGGCAGCCGTCAGCTCGCCGTCCGTCCCGCCCACGAGCGACGTCGTGCGGACGACGAACGCGGCCTGCTCGCCCGGGACGACCCCGCTGCGCTGGCCGGGCTGGAGCCCGAACGCGGCGCCGACGGCCCGCGGCTCGGACCCGTAGCCCGGCACGGCCGCGTTCTGGTAGGTGAGGTCGGCCGCCTGGCGGACCTCGGCGCCGACGGCCCGGGCGACTCCCGCGAGCGGGGCCGAGCCGGCGGCGGCCTCGCGGAGCCGGGCCGTCTGGACGGCCGCCTTCTTCTCGAGGAGCACGGCCGACTCGACCTGGTCGCGGACCTCCTCGAACGGGGCCACGCCGGCCTCGCGGGCCTCGACGAGCCGGGCCACGACGAACGCGCTCCCGGCGTCGATCGGGTCCGACACCCGTCCGGGCTCGGCGCCGCGGAGGAACCGGACGAAGTCGCGGCCGAGGTCGAGGCCGGGGACCGCCGGGTCGTCCTCCTGGACCTGGACGCGGACCGGGCTCGTCTCCTGCTCTGCGGCGGCCTCGGCGAACGCCTGGCCCTCCAGCTCGATAAACGCCTGGAAGTCCTGGGCCTGCTCGACCACGCGCTGGAAGTCGCCCTCGACGGGCCGCGTGACCTGGACGATCTCGACCTCCTCCGTCGCCCGGTCCTCGACGCGGATGAGGTGGAGCCCGAACTCGGTCTCGACCGGGCCGATCACCTGGCCGGTCGGGGCCCCGAAGGCGGCGTCCTCGAACGCCCCGACCATCCGGCCGCGCGAGAACCACCCGAGCTCGCCGCCGCGGGCCCGGTTGCTCTCGTCGATCGAGTACCGCTGGGCGGCCTCCTCGAACGTGAGGTCGCCGGCGCGGATCTGGGCGGCCACCTCGCGCGCCCGGTCCTCCTGGCCCTCCGGGAACAAGACGTGCCGGGCGAAGACCGACGGCTCCTCGGCCTCGCGGACGCCGGTGATCCGGGCGAGGACGGCCTGGTCGCCGGCCACGACCGGGCCGACCACGCGGCCCGGCTCGGTGTCGCTAAAGAGGGCCGTCGCCAGGTCCGGCCGGACGTCGCCGGCCGAGACGTACCGGGGCTCGACGGAGGTGAAGGCGTTCCGGCGGGCGAAGGCGACGGCGTCCGGCGCCTCGCGGAACCCGTCCGCCAGCCCGCGGAGCTCGTCGAGGGCCCGGGCCGAGTCGGCGGCCGTGGCCCCCTTGTCGAAGGCGACGTACTCGACGGTGTAGAGCCCGGGCCGCTCGTAGAGCGCCTCGTTCTCGCGGTAGTAGTCGCGGAGGTCGCCGTCGCTCACCTCGACGTCCGCGTCGGGGACGTCGGCGTAGCGGAGGCCGACGAGCTCGGCCGCGGCCCGGCGCCGCTGGCGGACGAACGCGGCCTCGACCTCGGCGTCGGTCACGCGCGCGGTCGCGCCCAGGAGCGCCGCCAGCTTGGCCTGCCGGCGGTTCCGGCGGACCTGCTCCTCGACGGCCCGGAGCTGCTCGGCGTACTGGGGGTCCTCGACGACCTGCTGGAGCGCGGCCCGGTCCACGCCGCCCTGGCCGTCGGGGAAGATCTGGGCGATGACGGGGTCCGGCCGCGGCCCGGTGATGAGGGCGAACACCTCGTCGTCGGTGACCTCGACGCCCAGCCGGTCCATCTCGCGCTCGACGATGGCGTTGGCGACGAACTCGTCGAACAGGCCGTCCTCGATCTGGCGCTGGAGGGCGGCCGAGACCGGGACGCCCTGCTGCTGGTACGCCTGGAGCCGCTGCTCGAGGGCCCGGCTGTACGTCTCGCCGTCGATGTCGGCCCCGTCGACCGTCCCGATCACGCGGGGGTTCGGGCCCATCCCGACGTTGTCGAACGCGCCGGAGTCCTGGAGCGCCCAGAGGCCCCCGAAGGCGACGACGAGGACGCCGATCATGGCGCCCCCGGCCCGCTGCCGGATCTCGGTCATCACACCCATCGTCTCGTTCCGCCTCCGCGGGGTCTGCCAGTGGTTGCTGCGGCGCGCCCGGCGCGGCGGCGCCAGACGCGATCGGGCCGGCGCGCGACGGGCGCCGGCCCGGACACGAACGCGAAGATACGCCGGACCGTACGCGGCCCCGGCCGAAGAGTGGGTGAGGGACGCTCGCTGCGCGAGCGGGGAAGGGGGGAGGGTCCGGGCAACGCGGGGCCGGCGGGCTGGCGGCGGCCGTCGCCAGCCGGGCACCCTGCCCCTCGCCCAAAAAAGACGGGCCGAGGCCGGGCGAACCCGGGGCCTCGGCCCGTCTCCCTCTCTCCCTCTGGGGGACTCGGTGCCGGCGGCGACTCGCGCGGCCGGCGGATGGGTTAGGCGGCCACGGCGTGCTCCTGCATCTGGGCCCGGAGCGCCCGGAGCGTCTTCGAGAGGATCTGCGAGATCCGGGCCTCGGTCAGGTTGAACTCGCCGGCGATCTCGCGGAGCGTGAGGCCGTCGAAGAAGTAGAGCCCGACGATCCGCTGCTCGCGCTCGGGGAGCCGCTCGACGAGCGCGCCGACGAAGGCGTAGAGCGACCGGCGCTCGGCGTCGGCGTCGGCCGGCTCGACGTCGGGCGCGGGGAGGACGTCGAGCGGCGTGGGCCCGTCGCCCCCGCGCCCGTCGAAGAGCGACATGGCGAACCGCTGCTGGGCATCGCCGAGGAGCCGGCTGTACGACCGGACGCTCACGCCGAGCCGCTCGGCCACCTGGGCGGCCCGGGGCTCGTGGCCGAGCTCCTGCTGGAGCGTCTCGGCCGTCCGCGTCGCCTCGGCCACGCGCCGCCGGCGGTCGCGGGACAGGCAGTCGATCGTGCGGAGGAAGTCGACGAGGGCGCCCCGGATCCGGCCGAAGGCGAACGAGGCGAACGGCGTCCCGCGCTCCGGGTCGTACGACCCGAGGGCCTGGAGCATCCCGAGCATCCCCGCGTTCTCGAGGTCGCGGTACGTCGCGAGCGGGTGGTCGGGGAGTGTGATCCGCCGGGCGAGCGACCGGACGAGCGGGAGCGCGGCCACGGCCACGGCCCGGCCGTACTCGTCGAGGTCCGGGCCCTCGGCGTCCCGCTCCGCGGCGTACCGCTCGACGGCGGCCTGGAGCGACGAGGTCGCCGTGCGGGGCGGGGCCGGACGCGGCGCCGGGCGGGGGGCCGTCTCGACGGACGGGCCGGTGGGGGCGAGGCGGAGGGCGGTGGCGGTCACGGCGGCGGTGCGGGTTCGCCGAGCCCATCTGCACGGCCCGTGCCAGTCTGCGCCCGACGGCCCCCGGCGCCCCGCCGCGCCCCCGTCTACCCGCCCGGTCTGGAACGGACGTGAGCCGCGGGGGCCGTACAGAAGGGCGGGCGGTCTTCCACAGGCCCCCATCGGCCGGTTCCGGGTCGGACCCAATCAACCCGGCCCGGCGGGTACGCGGACGTGCCGGCCCGGTAGAATCGGGCGGGCGGCGTTTCCGAAACACCCGCCCTCGGCCTAGGTAACGGGCCCGCCCTCGGCGACCGCCCCGTGCTCGAGGTGGGCCCCGGACCGGAGCGCCTCCTCGACCGCGTCGAACAGCCGGTCCACGTCGGCCGTCGTGTTCCAGACGAACGGGGCGAGGCGGAGGAGCCGCCCGCGCCGGCTGTCCACGAAGACGCCTTGCGTCTTGAGCCAGGCCGCCAGCCGGTCGGCGCCCTCCACCTCGACCACGAGCATGGCCCCGCGCCGCTCGGGCTGGCGGGGCGAGCGGAGCGGGAGGCCGAGCGCGTCGGCCCGGGCGACCGCGCGGTCGCCCTTTCCGAGCGTGTCCGCGCGGACGGCGTCGATCCCCACGTCGAGGAGCACGCGGAGGCCCTCGACGGCGTGGTACATCGAGGCCACGGCCGTCGTCCCGGCCAAAAACCGGCGGCGGACGTCGGGGTGGTCGGCGGGCGCGGGCGCGAACCCGAACGGGTCGGCGTCGGCGAACCACCCCGCCAGCCGGGGGCGGAGGTCGAGGCCCGGCCTCACCCAGAGGTAGGCGTTCCCGCTCGACCCGCACGCCTCCTTCAGGAGCCCGCCGAAGTAGACGTCGGCCCCGAGCGCCTCGGCCTCGACGGCGACCGACGCCGTCGCGTGGTACCCGTCGACGGCGAGGAGCGCGCCGTGCTGGCGGGCCGCCTCGGCGACCGCGCGGAGGGCGTCGTCGGTGAGCGTCTCGCCCGTCGCGAAGCCGACGTGGGAGAGGACGACCCAGGCCGTGCGGTCTGTTATTGCAGCACAAACAGCGTCCACGTCCACGAACCCGTCCGGGCCCGCGGCCACCTCGACCGGGCGGAGGTCGCGGAGGCCCCGCCAGCGCTGGACCGAGTGGCGGACGGACGGGAACTCGGCCTCGGTCAGCACCACCTCATTTCGGCCAGCCGCGAACGGCCCGTCGCACGAGAGGAGTGCCTGGACCGTCCAGTGGACGTTGGGTTGGAGGATGCACGTCCCCGGCCCGGCGCCCAGGAGTGGGGCGATCCACCGGTCCCCCAAGTCCTCCGGGAGCGACCACCAGCCGGGCTCGTGGCCGAGGTCCCACCGGTCGGGCACGCGGTTCCAGGCGTCGACGCCGCGCGCGGCCCAGTCGTCGCAGAACGCCTGCATCAGGGCCGGAACGGTCCGCGGCATGAGCCCGTGCGTGAACGCGCGCAGCTCGACGGCCGGCGGCGGGGGGTGGACGAAGCGGTCGCGGAGGTCGAGCATGGGCGGGCGTGGGGCCACCCCTACGCCGTCGTCCCACGAGCGGTGCCGCCCGCTGGCGGGGCCCTCCACCGGCGGACCGCCTACCGCTCGTCGGCCCCCTCCGGCCGCTCAGCGAGCGCGTGGAACCGGAGCCGGATCCGGCCGCGGAAGACCTCCCCATTGAACTGGGCCGCGGCGTACCGGGCCTCCATCTCCCCCTCAACGCCGCCGGCCGTCCGCCGGAGCCGGAGCGTCCCGTCGGTCGGGGAGACGTCGACCCGCTCGGTCCGGACGGTCCCGAGGACGGACGGCTCAGTCGGGTCGAACTCGCCCGTCGCACTGACCATGAACGTCCCGTCAGGGAGCCCGAGGAAGGGCCCGTCCGGCTCATGCGGTTCGTACACAGAGAGCCGGACCTCGGCGCCGTCGCCGTCGTCGAGGTCGGACTCGAACACGACGGGGATGTAAACCCTCCACTCCCCCGTCGTCACGTTGAGCCCGGAGTCGGGGGCGGCCACCCAGACCGGCCCGCCGGCGTGCTCAACCTCGACGTCGCCGGTGACGGAGACCTCGAACGTGCCCGGGGCGAGCGGCTCGTCGTCGGTCAGGCTGCACCCGACGAGCGCCGCCAGCGCAGACAGGGCGAGGAGCGGGAGGCGCATGGTCAGGCGGCGGAGGCCGCGGCAGGTCCGCGCCGACGATACGGCCGCCCGGCCGCCCCGCCGTAGTCCGCCCGGACTACCCGGCCCGCTGGCTGCGCCCCCGGCCGACCCTAGCCGACGACTCCGAACGCGACCGACCACGTGCCCGTCTGCCCCGTTACAAGGTCGCGGAGCGTCCCCCTCAGCTCGACCCGGTCCCCCGGCCCGACGTCCTCGGGAACGGGGAGGACGATGAACTCGCGGGCGGTCGCCGCGGGTGCGCCCGACTCGGTCGCGCTCGCGCTCACCAGCTCCCGCCGGCCGCCGCGGACGACGTGGACTGACCGCTCGACCTCGTACCGCGACCGGTCCCCACGGACCGTCAGGTCGTACGCCTCGACGTAGACGCCGACCGTCGCGCCCGGGGCGACCACGCCGTACGGGTACCGCCACCGCTCGCGGGCCCGGGCCGCCTCCGCCGTCCCCAGCGCCCGGACGGCCTCGGCCGGCACGAGGTGGACGAGCGGGTCGCTCACGACGAGCCCGCCGGGCCCGGCCGCGAGCGGCGCCAGCG
>CAZDFV010000205.1:0-6227 GCA_964504495.1 uncultured Rhodothermales bacterium | reverse complement strand
CCGCCGCGGCTCGTCGAGCGCCGGTCCCACACGCTCGGCCAGGCCCCGGGCGTCCTGGCCGCCCCGGCCGAGGGCGTGGCGCCGGCCCGCGTCACGGCCTTCCGCTACGCCGAGGACGCCGTCGAGGAGCACGCCGACCTCGACCCCGCCGCCGCCCGGGCGCTGGCGGACGGGACGGGCGTGACGTGGGTGAACGTGGACGGCGTGGCCGACACGGACACCGTCGCCGCGCTCGGCGAGGCGTTCGGGCTCCACCCCCTCCTCGTCGAGGACCTCGTCAACGCCACGCAGCGGCCGAAGCTCGAGGTCTACGACGGGCCGGACGGCCAGCCGCACGTGTTCGTCGTCGCGCGGATGGTCCGGGCGACCGACGCGCCCCCCGAGGAGGTCTACTGCGACGGCGACCCGACGACGGTCGGGCACGTCATCGAGCAGGTCGGGCTCGTCCTCGGGCCCGGCTACGTCCTCTCGTTCCAGGAGGAGGCCGGCGACGTGTTCGACGCCGTCCGCGACCGGGCCCGGCGGAGCGTCGGGCGGATCCGGGCGGCCGGGCCCGACTACCTCCTCTACGCCCTCCTCGACCTCGTCGTGGACCACGTGTTCGTCACGCTCGAGCGGATCGGTGACGCGGCCGAGGCCCTCGAGCAGCGGGCCCTCGACGACCCGACGCCGACGGTCCAGGCGGCCATCTCGGGGCTCCGCCGCGAGGTCGTCGTCCTCCGGCGGGCCGTGTGGCCGCTCCGCGAGGTCCTCGCCGCGCTCCAGCGCGAGGATGCCCCCTACGTCGAGGCCCGGACGCGGCCGTACCTCCGCGACGCCTACGACCACCTCGTCCAGGCCGTCGAGATCATCGAGTCGCTCCGCGAGGTGCTCGCCTCCGTCAACGACCTCTACCTCTCGGCGCTCGGGATGCGCCAGAACGAGGTGATGAAGGTTCTGACGGTCGTCGGCACGCTCTTCCTCCCGCTCGGCTTCCTGACCGGGCTCTACGGGATGAACTTCGCCTACATCCCCGAGCTCGGCATCCCGTACGGGTACTTCGTGCTGTGGGCCGTCATGCTCGCCGTCGCGGCCGGGACGCTCATCTTTTTCCGTCGGAAAGGGTGGATCTAGGGCGTGGGGCGCCGCGCGCCGAGCCGCTGGCGGTGCGCGCTGCCAGTCCTGGCGCCCCGGCCGGCGGCGTCTCTCGCCAGCGTGCCCGGCGTCGTCCCTGACGTGTCATCCTGAGCGTCAGCGAAGGATCTCGACGCGGTGCCGCGGTCGTAGGCACCGGCGCCAACAGCGCGGGCCGCTGGCGCTGAGATCCTTCGCTGACGCTCAGGATGACACGGGAGAGACACGGTAGGCCGACTGGCGACGTCTCCCGCCAGTGGCCCACGCTCCACGTACGACGCCCTCCCCTGCGCTAGCGCGGGATGTTGAGGAGGAGCGAGAACCGGAGCTGGTCGGCGAGCGGCGAGTCCTCCTCGAGGGCGTAGATGTACGAGATGTCCACGCCGACGAGGCTGTAGCGGATGCCGGTCCCGAACGTGAGGAACTGGCGGTTCCCGTTAGCCGGGTCCTCGTAGAAGTAGCCGCCGCGGAAGGCGATGAGGTCGTTGTACCAGTACTCGGCCCCGGCCCCGAGGGTCAGCGAGCGGAGGGCCGAGACCTCGCGGCAGTCGTTGTTTGCGTCCTCGTCCTCAGCCAGCTCGGCGCACGTCCCCTCGATGCCCGGGTTGGTCTTGACCGTCCGGGTCTCCCACGCCGAGAACAGGGCCTGGTAGAACGGGTCGTACCCGCTCGAGTCGCGGTTGACGATGACCTTGTTGAGGTCGAGCGCGAGCGTGACCGTGTTGAACTCGTCGAGCTCGGTCTCGAGCGCGCCCCCGAACCGGAGCGTCGTCGGGATGGCGTCGGGGAACGGGGTGTCCTGGGTGTAGGAGATGCCCGGGCCCATGTTGGCGAGGTTGAACGCGACCGTCGGCCGGGACGACTGGCCGAGCCCGAGGTCCGGGCCCGTGTACTGGACGCCGAGGTCGACCCCGAACGAGACGCCGGGGTTCGTCTCGGCGTCGAGGACGTCGACGCCGCCGGTCAGGTTGGAGTAGATCACGCGGGCGCCCGTCCCCACCTTGAGGTTCTCGGTCACGGGGTACCCGTAGGAGAGCCCGGCCGAGATCTCGTACGAGGAGAAGTTGCCCAGCGAGTTGCCCTGGTCGTCGGTCGCCACCTGCTCGCCGAGGTCGAAGAACGTGAAGTGGCCGCCGAGCGTCCCGGCCTCGCCCAGCCCGTACTTCCCGCTGAGGTGGTTGTACGAGAGGTCCGCGCCGAGCGCCGGGAGCCAGGGGGCGTAGGTGAACGAGACCTCGGCGCCGTCCTGGCCGGCCAGCCCGGCCGGGTTCCAGTAGGGCGCGTAGGCATTGTCGGCCAGGGCCACGCCGGTCATCCCCATCCCGGCCGCCCGGCTGTCGGGCTCGATCTGGAGGAACGGGACGGCCGTCGTGAGCACGACGTTGTCTTGGGCCGAGGCCGGGGCCACGGCCCCAGCGAGGAGCGCCCCGGCGGCGAGGGCGAGCGGGAGGCGGAGCGTGTTCATAGGGGGAAGGGGTCTGTCGGTCTGGGGGCTGGCGGCGACCGCCAGCCGGTGCTAGCGGATGATGGCGAGGCGCTCGACGCGCTCGACGACCTCCCGGCCGCCGGCCCGGTTCGGCACGTCGACGCGGAGGTGGAACAGGTAGACGCCCGTCGCCAGCCGGTCGCCGTCGTCGTCGCGGCCGTCCCACGGGATCTGGACCGTCCGCGTGGCGAGCGTCCCGCCGGGCAGGGCCTCCTCGCCCGCGATCGTGCGGACGGGCCGGCCGGCCACGGTGTAGACGCGGAGCTGGAGCCGGGCCTCGGTCCCGGGCGGCTGGTTGTGGTTGAACGTGAACCGCGTGGGCCCGGCCGTCGGGTTCGGGTACGGCAGCACGTCCTCGACCGCGAGCCCCTCGTCGACGACGACGAACGTGACGGTCGCCGTCGACGAGTTGTTCAGGGCGTCCCACGCCGTCAGCGTGGCCGTGTGCTCGCCCGGGGCGAGGTCGGGGAGCGGGACGCGGAGGCGGCCCGAGCGGTACGTGTCCACGTCGCCCGTGTAGAACCGGCCCACGTCGGTCGCGTTCGCCTCATCCCCGTCGATCGTGAGCAGGAGCTCGTGGCCGACCCCGGCCCCGACCGTGTTGATCCCGCTCGGGTCGCTCAGCCGGGCGACGAGCACCGGGCTCCGCCCGACGGTCCCGCCCTCGACGAACGTCGTGTCGTTGACGAACAGGCGGATCTCGGGCCCCGCCCCGTCGTCGGGCCGCACGCCGGCCTCGGGCGAGACGACCGGCTCGGTCGACTGGCCGGCCCCGTCGGACCCGTCCTCGCCGACCGCGTAGGCCACGACGCGGGCCCGCTCGCCCGAGTACGACACGTCCTGCGGGACGAGGAACGTGGTCTCGAACCGGCCGCCCTCGACCGACGCCCGGCCGGCGTAGATCCGGTCGGTCCGGTCGGCGTACTCGCCCCGGCCGTCGTCGTCGTCGTCGGTAAAGCAGCAGGCCCCCTCCGCCAGCCCGACCACGCGCTGGGCGTCGAAGACGGTCACGTCGACCGTGCCGCGGTAGGTCACGTCCGGCGCGCCGTCCGGGCCGAGGACCTGGCCCGCGACCGTGGCCTCCTCGAACGCCCGCAGCGCTGGCGGGGCCTCGACGGCGACGTCGCGCCGCGGGAGCCCGAGCCGCATGCCCGGGTCGCCGAGGAGGTTGAACTTCCGGTTGTTCAGCGACGCCCCGCGCGTCGTGTTCTTCGTCCGGAGGAGGGCGTCGCCGAGCCGGGGCGGGAGGCCGTCGGCGTCCCGCGTCAGCATCTGCTCGGTGAGCTCGAGGTTGAGCCCGAAGTTGTTCCCCCCGTCCGGGTTGCTCCCGGTGTAGACGAGGCGGACCGTCGTGAGCATCGCCACGCTCCCGCCCCCGGCCCGGAGCAGGACCCGCTCGGCCAGGCTCTGCTCGTGGTCCATGTCGAACTTCCCGAACGAGCACGTGGCCGTGACCCAGACCGAGAGCCGGTCGGGGTTGTCGAGCGAGGCGACGAGGTCGTCGGTGACGTAGTCCTCGTCGCCGAGCCGGGTCGGGCTGCCGTGGCCGCTGTAGTTCCAGACGAGCGTGCCCCGCTCGATCCCCTCGCGGATGGCCTGGGTCATCTGCGGCCGCTGGCGGCCCCGCGCGCCGACGACGAGCGGGTAGGCCGGCCCGTAGATCTTGTCGAGCGTGACGGTCGGGTCCACGGCCTGCGCGAGCTGGGCCGGGACGTCGGCGTTGAACACGTGGAGGTCGTCGTCCCACGCGTTCGGGAATTGGTCGTCGCCGACGAACGTGAACCGGGTCCGCCAGTCGCCGCGCGTCTCGGGGCCCTCGTAGCGGAGCACCTTGTCGACGACCGTGGCGGCCTCCTGCGGCGTCCGCACGGGGAACCGCCCGACCGCGAGGTCGACCCGCTGGCCCCCCGACCGGTCCTCCTCCCACCGGCCCTCGCTGTCACCCATGAGGCCGTAGTAGTCGTCGGAGGTGTACGAGAACGTCCGGCTCACCATGTTCTCGGTCTGGTACGTGGTCACGAACCACGGGTCGGGCGGGCCGGGGTCGCGGGCGGCCAGGTTCGGGAGGAGCCGGTAGTTGAAGTGCCCGTCGCCGAACAGGAGGAGGTAGCGCGGGAGCTCGGCGGCGGTCGGGGCCCGGTCGTAGAGGAACTTCATGAAGTCCCGGACGGCCCGCATGTCGGGGTTCCCGGACGCGAACTCGTTGTAGACCTGCTCGGTCGTGACCACGAGCGGGCGGAGCCCGTCGGTCGCGGCCCGGTGCTCCGCCAGCCGGCGGGCCTGGGCCTCGAACGCCCGGTGCGTGACGACGACGTAGTCGGGGTGGTCCGCCAGCCCGTGGAGGTTCTGGTTCGGGACCTCGACCCCGGCCCCCAAGTCGCGGACCGAGGGCCCGGACGGGTCGAACGCGACGAGCTCGCGGGCCCGGAGCGTGTCGACGGCCTCGACCTGGACGCGCGCCGCCCCGCCCTCCACACGGACGCCCAGCCGGCGGACCTCCCAGGGAACGGTCACGTCCCACACCTCGGGCGCCCCACCAAACCCGTCGAGGGCTACCTCGAACCGGCCCGCCCGCCCGCCCGGCGTCGGGAACGGGAGGTACCCCGCCGCCCCGCCCACGGCCGGCCGCAGGGCCACGGCCTCGACCCAGTCGAGCCACGACTGCGAGCTGCCGCCCCCGCCCGACGAGCGGAACGTGACGGCGAGGCTCGCGCCCGGCCCCGTCTCGGCGCTCAAGACGGCGTCGCTGGCGAGGTTGCCAAAGTTCCCCGACGACAGGTTGACGGCCGAGGGCCGGGCCGTGTCCAGGACCTCGGCGCCGCGCGCCATCGTGATCGTCGCGCGCGGGTTGGACCGGGCCGCCACGCGCGCCCGGTAGCGCACGCCGCTGGCGGCGGCCAGCCCCGGCGGGACCGTGTCGAGCTCGGTGACGCCCCCCGACCCGAGGAGCGGCCCGAGCCACTGGAGCCCGGAGCCGCTGTCGTCGCGCTCGATGTTGTAGAAGTCCTCCTCGTAGAAGTGCCGGTCCTCGACCGCCGCCAGCCGCTCGGCGTCGGGCCAGTCGGGGAAGGCGCCGGCGCCGAGGCGGAGCGGCGTCGGCTCGTCCACGCGGACGAAGTAGCGGGCGGCCCGGTAGAACGGGCTGATGCTGTGCGCCCAATGACCCGGCTCCCCGCGCTCTCCGGGCACCCAGTCCCACCACGACGGGCCCTCGGCCCAGAACAGGAGCTCGCCGTCGCGGGCCAGGACAGGCACCTTCTTGAGGTCGGCCGGGCGCGGGGCGGCGTTGAGGGCGGGGAGGATGCGCCCGCCGTTCCCGTACACCTGGACGCGCCCGAGGTCCGGGCCCTCGACGCCGAGCGAGTCGCGGAGCCAGGCGGCCGTGATCCGGTAGACGCCCGACGCCGGAACCTCGACCCTGTACCACCGCCCGTCGGCGAGGGCGCTCCGGTCGACGGCGAGGTGCGCGTTCCGGTCGGCCGGGGCCGCCAGCGACGCCCGGAGCGCGGGGCGCGGCACGCGGACGACGACCCGGCGGGCCCGGATCAGCCGCCCGTCCTCGACCCGGAGCAGCCGGACCCGAAGGCTCCCGACGATCTGCCGCCGGTGCTCGCCCACGTCGACCACC
>CAZDFV010000204.1:0-6259 GCA_964504495.1 uncultured Rhodothermales bacterium | reverse complement strand
GCCCGTGCGCGCGGCCACGGCGCCCGGCGCGCGCGCGGCGGAACAGCGACCGGCGGGGCGGAAATCTCCACGGGCCGTCAACGACGGCGCCCGGCGGCGGTTCTACGCCGCCGCGAGGTGCGCGTCGGCATCGCCCGTCACGCGGACGTCGGTGAGGTCACCGTGGACGTCGAGGGCGGCCTCGAACCGGGCGCTGGCGGCGAGCACGCGCCGCGCCAGGCTCTCCGGCGCGTCCGTCGTCCCGAACACGAGGTCGACGACGAGCCCGGCGAGCGAGAGCGGGACGAACACGGCGGCCGCCAGCCCGGCGGCCCACACCTTCAGGTTGTACGTAATGACGTCGGCGAGGAGGGAGGAGCGGGACACGGCGGAAGGCAGAAGGGAGGGTGCCCTACGTCGTGCCCGTCCGGGTGTTACGGCGCCCGTGAGGCCGCTAGTCCGTCTGTCACGGACCGAGTAGTCGGTCCCGACTGCGCGCACCGTGCGGGCGGCACGTAGCGTCCCCCCCGCGGTCTCCCTCCACGCCATGCGCTCCCTGCTCTTCGTCGTCGCGCTCGTCGCTTTCCCGGCCTGCGACCTCTACTTCCCCAACCACCAGGTCGAGGTCGAGGGCACCGTCCGCGACGAGGCCGGAACAACGGTCGAGGGCGCGCTCGTCTCCTTCCGCCGCTCCCGCCTCCTCTACGACACCCCGCTGGCGGAGACGGAGACCGACGCCTCCGGGGCATACCGGCTGACGTATTGGCTCGACGGGTGCTCGGGGCTGTTCGACCACTTCTCCGTCGTCGCCGAGCGCGTCGTCGGAGCCGACACCACGCGGGCGGGCGAGCCCGTCGACTGCGCGGACGGCGTCCAGACGGTCGACCTCGTCATCGCGGACGCTGCGCCGTGAGCCCCCTGACGGCGCCGGTCGAGCCCGACGTTATGCCGCCTGCGAGGCTAGCGGCGCCCCGAGCCGGGCGTCGGCCGAGAGCAGGTGGAACCACGGGGTGTAGCGCGCCGGCCGGGCGCTCATGTCGGCGCGGAGGACGTCGCCCTCGACCCAGTCCCAGCCCGAGACCTCGGCCGCGGCCGGGCGCGGGGCCCCGTCGAACCGGCCGACGAACACGTGGTCCAGCTCGTGCTCGACGAGCCGCTCGACGCCCGCCAGCTCGGCCCGGTAGACCCGCCGGAACGCCGGCCGGAGCGCGCACCGGACGCCCATCTCCTCCTCCAGCCGCCGCGCCGCCGCCGCCGCCGGGGCCTCGCCCGGGAGCGGGTGCGTGCACGCCGTGTTCGACCACTGCCCCGGCGAGTGGTACTTCCCGTCCGCCCGGCGCTGGAGGAGCCAGCGGCCCGCCCCGTCGAACAGGAACACCGAGACGGCCCGGTGCAGCCGCCCGTCGCGGTGGACTTCGAGCTTGTCGGCCGTCCCGATCTCGCGGTCGGCGGGGTCGACGAGGACGACGTGGGTGGCGGGCATGGGGGGAGGGGGGGGCCGTAGGCTAGCGACGGACGGGCCCACCGTGGCTGCCGGCGGCCGGGACGCGGGGGGAGTCAGGAACGCCCTGAGGGCCCGAGCCGCACGTGCTCGACGTCGGAAAGGGCCACCGCGACCGTCCCGTCCGCCGCGACGAACCGGGCCTCGGCGTCGGGCGGGACCGAGATGAGGTCGAGCGGGGCGCGGCGCGCCCGTCCGTCCAGGGCCCTCTGCACAATCGCCTCGTGCGGGCCCAGCCGCTCGGCCCACCGGGCGAGCGCGAAGTGCGTGTCGGGGAACCGCTTGAGGAGCGAGCGCCACTTGGCCGCCGAGACCTTCCCAGCCTCGCCCCAGAAGACCGGCTCCGGGTCGCCGTAGGCAGGTCCGCCCGGCGGCGGCGCGAGGTGCACGAGGTCCGGCTTGTAGGTGTCCCCGATCGGCACCTCGACCTGCATCGCCGGGTAGTCGGGGAGGTAGAGCGCCCACAGGACGGCCTTCATCAGGACGTGCTCGATCGACTCCCCGCGCTTTTTGACGAGGACCAGCGTTCGGCGCTCGGCCCCGTCGTGGGCCCGGAACGTGAGCGTCCGGCGGAGGGCGAGGTCGGAGGGCACGGGCGGTGTTCGCGCGGCCCCCGCCCGGCGTTCCCCGTCCGACGTTCCCCACCCCGCTGGCGGACGCGCCGACCGGACCCGGTGGTTGGGGGCTCCGCATGAGCGGGGCGCGGGGCTCTCTCCTTCCCCGCGCCCCGCTGGGCCCAGTTGGCGGCGGCGCCCGCCAGCCGGGCGGCGCCCGCGTCTAGCCGAGCCAGTAGCTCAGCTTGACGAGGAACACGTTCGTCACGGGGTCGGTGAAGAGCCCCGTCAGGTCGCGGTCGAACTCGAACGCCCCGTCCCCAGCGCGGCCGCTCCGCTGCTGCTGCCACACGAGGAAGAGGGCCGAGCCCGGCCGGTACTCCCACCGGAGGACCGCGTTGCCCTGGAGCGCGCGGACCGTAAAGTTCGGGTTCGAGAACGTCGCCTGGCCGCCGTCCGCCCCGGTCACGCGGTACGCCTCCGTGGCGTCCGGGTCGGGGACGAAGACGGCCTCGCCGTCGGCGTCCTCCTCGAACCGGCCGGCTTCGACCGCGCCGAACCCGTCGCCGTAGACGGGGAAGTCGGTCTGGCCGGGCGCGGTCATCTGGCGGAACGCGGCGTACCGGCCGCGCGAGACGAACGGGCGGACGAAGGTCTGGAGCGAGAGCGTCGGCGTGAACGTCCAGTTCAGGCGCGTCGCGAGCGACAGCGTCGTCTGGTCGATCTGGCCGAACACGTAGCGCTGCCCGAACGTGGCGTCGAGCCCGGGCGCCTCGAACGCCCCGACGTACTGGCGGGGCTCGTGCTCGAGGTAGAGCTCGGGGCCCATGCGGACCGAGACCGACGCGCTCGGCCGGGCCTCGACGCCCACCTCGAACCCGTTGAACCGGCTCCCGATCTCGTCCCGCCCGACCCCGGTCCAGGCGTAGCCCGAGACCGGCTTCCGGTCGTCGCTCCAGACGTTCCCGTTGAGCCCGAACCCGGCCGGCCGGCCGGCGAGCGGGCCGCCGCGCGTGAGCCGGTCGCTCTGCCCGCGCGAGTAGACCTCGCCGTTGGCGTTGACGCCCCAGAAGTTCTTGAACCGCCCGTTCGCGTTGCCGCCAAGGAACACGACCTCGTGGACGCCGCCGAGATTCCAGCGCGACCCGACGAACCCGTTCGCGCTCCAGCTCTGGAACGGCCCCTGCGCCTCGTTCTGCTGGTACACCACGACCGTCCCCAGCCCGAGTTGGTCGGCCCGGCTCTGGAACCCGAGCTCGTTGGCGTCGAACCCGGGCGAGGTGTACCCGGCGTGGACCGAGCCCAGCCAGTGCTCGCCGCCCGACTTCAGGACGTTGGCCTCGGCCGTGAGGCCCGCCAGCGACGTCCGCGTTGGGTCGAGGTCGATGTGGTCGGCGTCGGGGCGCTGGTAGAGCCGGGGGAACGCGCGCTGGAGCCGCTCGATGGCGTCGGCGCTGCCGGAGACGTAGCTCCCCGCGACTTGTCCGTTGACGATCCACTCGTCGCCGATCGGGTGCTCCACGTCGAGGCCGAGGACGGTCGCCTGGGACGGGAGGAGGCCGGCGATCGCCTCGTCGGCCGTGCTCCGCAGGACCGACGTCCCGAGCGCGCCGACGATCGTCCGGCCGAACGTGCCGCGCGCTCGGGCGGCGGCGTAGTTCGTCGTCGGCTCGACGAGGGCCCGGTCGGTCGTGACCTCGTTGCCCGCGCCGTCGAACGCGCGGAAGCGGCCGTACTCCGGGCCGGTCACGGCGTTGAGGACGCCGACCGAGAACCGCCCGACGCGGCCGGAGAGCTTGGCCGCCCCCAAGATCGTCGACTGCTGGGGCGCGTCGGTGTAGACGACGCCGTCGTCGTGGCCGGCGGCGTCTCGGGCGGCGTCGGGGACGAACGACCGACGCTGGGGCGTCCGCCCGATCCGCCGGGTGTAGAGGAGGTCCGGGCGGTTCATCCCGAAAAAGCGCCGGGGCTGCATCGAGAACACGTCGGTGCCCTCGACGAAGAACGGGCGGCGCTCCTCGAAAAAGAGCTCGAACCCGCCGAGGTTGACCTGGGCCGGGTCGGCCTCGACCTGGCCGAAGTCGGGGTTGACGGTCGCCGTGACCGTGAGGTCGCTCGTGATCCCGTACTTGAGGTCGAGCCCGACGCGCGGCTCGACGTCGTTCTCGGCGTAGAACGGGTCGGCGGCGTCGCCCGGGGCCCGCGTGAGCGCCGAGGCGAGGTAGGGCATGACCTCGAGCTGGCGGGGCGCCTGGAGCCCGCGGAGCCCGCCGAGCGTCCCGAACAGGCTCACCATCCCGTTGTCCTCGGGGAGCGTCGGGGACCAGAACGTCTGCTCGCCCGTCCGGTGGTGCTTGCGGAGGAACTGGACGCCCCACTCCTGGACGCCCTCGCTGGCGGCGTAGCGGAGCTGCGAGAGCGGGATCCGGAACTCGGCCGTCCACCCGTCGCCCTCGCGGGCGGCGGCCCCGGCCCAGACGGCGTCCCACGACATGTCCTCGTTGACGTCGTCGTAGAGGAGGAAGTCCTGCTGGACGCCGGCCGGGTTGAGCGCGAACGCGAAGGCCGTCCGGTCGTCGTCGTACGAGTCGAAGGCGACGAGGGCCCAGTCGCCCTCGAGGTCGGCGTCGCGGCGGCCGAGCGGGGCCTCGATGGCGTCCGGCCGGGTGTCGCGCATCCGCATCCCGACGTAGACGGCGCCGCCGTCGTAGAGCACGCGGGCCTCGGTCACCTCCGTCGCGGCCTCGCCGGCGGCCGGTCGGTTCTGGACGAACCCGGTCGCGACCTCGGCCCCGGCCCAGGCGGCCTCGTCGAGCACGCCGTCGAGCTGGACCACCCCGGCGTCGACCTCGGCGGCGCCGATCAGGCGCGGGGCGTCCGCCAGGTCGGCAGTGAGGGCCGGCTGGCGCGTCGTCTGAGCGCCGGCGGGGGCGGCGGCGAGGAGGAGGGCGAGCGGGAGCCAGCGCATGAGGGGAGGGGGGGGGGGCGCGCGGGGGGGGTGCGGGCCAGACGGGCCGGCCGGGCCGGGGGTTACAGGCGTGCCATTTTTTTAACACGGTGAGAGCACACCCCCCCCGCACAGACCAAGCCGGGGGCCCCGGCCCGCTGGCGGCGGCGGACGGGGGGCCGCTAGCGGGCGCGTCGGATCGTGATGCCGCCGTTCGTGGTCCTGGCCGAGAGCCGGGGCCCGCCCTCGCCGATCCGGCCCTCGACCCGGTCGCCGACGTACCGTCCACGCTCGCGCTCGGTGCCCCGGAGGTCGAGGCCCGAGGTTGCGATCCGCCCGGTCTCTGTCGAGGCCTCGAGGTCGGCCGAGTAGCCGCGGGGGACGGTGATCTGGATGCCCCCGTTCGTCGTCTCGGCGTCGAGGCCGGAGCCCCGCCAGCCGCTCCCGCCGAGCCCGACCTGGACGCCCCCGTTCGTCGTCCGCGCGACGACGTCGCCGGCCACGTCGCGGAGGACGATGCCGCCGTTCTGGGTCCGGGCGACGAGCGTGCCCTCGATGCCCTCGACCGAGAGCCCGCCGTTCTGGGTGCGGAGCGCGAGGTCCGTCCGGCGCGGGGCGAACACCTCGTAGCCCACCGACACCGAGCCGTCGCGGGTGCGCGGCGCGACGGCCCGGACGTCCCGGTCGTCCACCTCGACCCGGGTCTGACCGACGAGCCGCTCGGCCGCGCCCTCGCTCTGCGCCCGGCCGACAACGCGGGCGCGGACGAGGACGTCGGGGCGGTCCCACTGGCGGACCTTGATGCCGCCGTTCGTCCCCGTCACGCCGAGCCGGCCGGCCGGCAAGAGCACCTCGCGGACCTCGCAGGCGACGGCCGGCTGCGAGCCGTACCCGGCGGACCGGCCGGCCTCGGCGCACCAGTCGTCGTCCGCGAGCGTCCGCACGCCGACGGGGCCGGTCTGGGCGCTGGCGCACGCCGCCAGCGCGAGGGGGAGGGCGAGGAGGGGGAGGCGACTGCGCATGGGTGTGACGGGGAGTATCGGCGGGTTAGGCTGGCGTTCGAGGCCGGGCAGCGACGCAGGCGTGCCCGGCCCTCCGCGAGAGGGACAGGGTGGGGGACGGACGGCGGACTAGCCGCAGTCTCCGACGGCGCTCGGGGCGGGGGCGCTCGGGAGGTACGCCGTCGCACTCGTGCCGCCGGACGCCGCGCGCCGGGCCCGGTCCACGGCCGGCCAGTCGACGGACGGCGGGTTCGGGGCGGGCGCTGCCCGGGGGGCG
>CAZDFV010000203.1:0-6365 GCA_964504495.1 uncultured Rhodothermales bacterium | reverse complement strand
GCGGAAGTCGGTCGGCGTCGAGCGGACGTTCGCCCACGACGTGACCGGCGCCGACGCGCTCGTCGAGCGGCTGGCGCCCCTCGCCGCCGAGCTGGCCCGCCGGCTCGACCGCCACGGGACGGCCGGGCGGACGCTCACGCTCAAGCTCAAGAGCGCCGACTTCGAGACCACCTCGCGCTCGGCCACGGTCGCCGCGCCCCTCTGGGCCGAGGCCGACCTCCTCTGCCTCGGGGCCGCCCTCCTCGACCGGCCCGCGCCGCCCACGACTCCGATCCGCCTCCTCGGCCTGACCGTCTCCGGCCTCGTCGGCCACGCCCGCCAGCTCGCCCTCCCGTTCGACGATGCCTGAGGTCCCGACCGTCGCCCAGATCGCCGCCTCCCTCGCGGACGCGCTCGACGCCGACCGCTACGCCCGCGAGGGCGACCCGGCCGGCGTTTGGATCGAGTCCGAGAGGCCGGTCCGGCGCCTCGGGCTGCGGTTGGAGGCGGGGCGGGCGCCGTACGACTGGGCCGAGGGCCTGGACGCCGTCCTCCTCCACCGGCCGTTCGGCCTGTGGCCGGCCCGGTTCCCCGACGGCGTGGGCGTGCTCGCCTACCACCGAGCGCTCGACGAGCGGCTGTCGGTCGGCCACAACCCGGCGCTCGCAAACGCGCTGGGCGCTGAGCCCGAGGCCGAGCCGCTCCGGCGCGGCGGGAAGACGGTCGGCCTCGTCGGGGCGCTCGCACCGACGCCCTACGCCGCCCTCCTCGACCGACTGGCAGACGTGCTGGGCGGGGTCGAGGCCGAGGCTGGGCCGGCGCCCGCGGCGCCCGTCGAGCGGTTCGCCCTCGTCGGCGCGATGACCGAGGCGCTCGTGGAGGACGCGGCCGGGCGCGGGGCGGCGGTCTACGTCACCGGGCAGGTCCGCCAGCCGGCCGTGGCGGCGGCCGGCGAGCGGGGCGTCCGCGTCGTAGCGGTCGGCCAGGAGCGGGGCGAGCGGTGGGGGCTCCGGCGTCTCGGCGGCCTCATCACCGAGCGGTGGCCCGCCGTTGAGGTCGTGGACCGGGGGTAGGGGGACGCGGTCCCCGCAACTTTTTTGGTGAAGGAACCGTCAAAGGCGACGGGCCGCGTGCCCCCTCCCTCACCTGACCCCCCTCGACATGATTACTGGCCTCATTTTTTGGATCGTCGTCGGCGCGATCGCCGGCTGGCTCGCGGAGAAGATCATGAAGGCCGACATGGGGCTCGGCATGAACATCGTCGTCGGCATCCTCGGCGCCCTGATCGGCGGGTTCATCATGAACGTCCTCCCGTTCGTCGACGACGACGGCGGGTTCATCTGGAGCATCCTCGTCGCCACGCTCGGGGCGGTCCTCCTGCTCTGGGCCGTCAACAAGTTCCGCGAGCGCTCGGCCGCGTAGCTTCGGGCCCCGTACCGTCGCCCGTGCGGGCGGCCCGCTCGGCACTGCCCGGGCCGGGCCGCCCGCTCGCCGTTCCCCCCCGTCCGTGCCCCGACACGTCCTCGCCCTGCTGGCGCTCGTCGCCGTCGCCCTGCCGGCCTGCGACGACGAGCCGGCCGACCCGGTCCAGACCGCGCTCGTCCCCGAGGCCGACGTCGAGCGGCTCCGGGCCGAGGCGTTCCGCGAGACGATCGACCTCGACGCCGACCTCGCCGGGTTCGAGGCCGAGGTGGCCGCCGCCGACTCGGTCACGGCGGCCGGCTACGCCCCCGTCCTCGACCGGCTGCTGACGCGGCGCCAGAGCCTTCAGGCCCGGATCGACACGCTCCGGCCGGCGCCCCGGCCCGTGTTCGACAGCCTCTCGACGGCGCTCCTCGACGACGTCGGAGCGCTCCGCCAGGAGGTCCGGCGCGGGCGCGTCGAGGGGGCCCCGAGCTACGCCGCCCTCCAGGCCGTCGCCGTCCGCGACCTGGGGGCGCTCGACGCCCGCCTCGCCCGGCTCCGCGCCGTCGCCGACGCCGACACGACGGGCCGCCTCCGCCGCGGGCTCGACTCGCTCGCCGCCGACCGGGCCCGGCTCTCGGCCCGGATCGGGGCCTACCCGGACACCTCCGACGCCCAGTTCCCCCCGTTCCGGCGGTCCGTGACCGACGCGCTCCTCGGCCTCGACCGCCGGGCCGAGGCCCTCGCCCCCGATTCTTTGGAGGGTGAGGGCGGATGAGGGTGGGGGTGTGGGAGGGGTGCGACGGCCAGACGCGCCGCCAGCTGGAAGCGAGGTCGAGCACGGAGGCGCTAGGCAGAGCCTCCCACACGCCCACCCCCCATCCTCCCGCTACGCGCCGACGGGCTGGCCGTGGACGAACTCGACGCCCCAGGCCACGAGCGCGTCGGCGGCCTCCGGGCTCTCGGCCTCGGAGTAGACGCGGAGCACGGGCTCGGTGCCGGACGGCCGGAACATGAGCCAGCCGCCGCCCTCGACCCGGAACTTGAACCCGTCGAGCGTCTCGGTCTGGACGACCCGCTTGCCGTCGATCTCCGCCAGCCCGTCGGTCTCGAGCTCGTCGAGGACCGCCCGCTTCCGCTCGTCGGTCGTGTGGAGGTCGTCGCGCGACTGGTGGTGCGGGCCGAACTCGTCGGCCAGCTCGCGGACGAGGCCCGAGAGCGTCCGCTCGCGCTTGACCATCATCTCGACGACGGTCAGCCCGATGAAGAGCCCGTCGCGCTCGGGGATGTGCCCTTTGACGGCCATCCCGCCCGACTCCTCGCCGCCGACGAGGACGTCGCCCTCGATGATCTTCGGGCCGACGTACTTGAACCCGATGGGCGTCGTGTGGACGTCGACCCCGTACGCCTCGCCCATCTTGTCGAGCATGTCCGTCGTCGAGAACGTCTTGACGACGTCGCCCCGGAGCCCCTTCTCCTCGTGGAGGTACTTGACGAGGAGGGCGAGGATCGAGTGGGAGTCGACGAACGTGCCCTCCTCGTCGACGAGGCCGATCCGGTCGGCGTCGCCGTCCGTCGCCAGCCCGACGGCGCAGTTCTCGTCCACGACGGCCTTGAGGAGCCCGCCGAGGTTCCGCTCGATGGGCTCGGGCGCCTGCCCGTGCATCCCCGGGTTGAGCTCGTGGCCGCACTCGACCACGCGGGGCCGGCCCAGGAGCTCGGTCACGACGCCCTGGCCGGCCCCGAACATCGCGTCGTAGGCCACCTTCACGCCGCCCTCCTTGATCGCCTCGATGTCGATCCGCTCGCGGAGGAGGTCGACGTAGGCCGCCTGGAGACTGAACGTCTCGATCAGCCCCTCGTCCGCGAGGTCGCCATAGTCCCGGACCTCGAACGTGTCGCTCAGGCCGTCCATCTCGGCCTCGACCTCGGCGATCATGGCCGGCGTGGCCGGACCCCCGAAGTGGGCCTTGATCTTGAACCCGTTGTACTCGGGCGGGTTGTGGCTGGCAGTGATGACGACGCCGGCCGTAGCGCCGCGGTCGCCGGTCGCCCACGAGACGGCCGGCGTCGTGGCGAACCCCTCCGAGAGCTGCACGCGGACGCCGGACGAGGCGAACACGCGCGCGACGAACCGGGCGAAGGCGTCGCCCTGGAACCGGGTGTCGTGGGAGAGGACGACCGAACCGTCGCCGTCGGACTGCTTCTGCACCCAGGCGGCGGTGGCGCGGGCGACGGTCTCGAGGTTCGCGTAGGTGTAGCCGTCGGCGATGACGGCTCGCCAGCCGTCGGTGCCGAACTTGATCTCGCTCATAGTGAGGGCGGGTGTGAGCCGGCGGCGCGACGCCGCCGGGTGAAAAGCTACGGCCCCGGCCCGTGCCCGGACGCGGGGGAAATCTCTGACGCCGCCGTGCCCCCGCCGTGTCAGGGGGCACCCGACGTCGGCCCCGGCGGCTGGCGGAGCGCGTCGCCAGCGAGACGGCGCCGCCGGCCGACCAGCCGGCTAGACGCGCGTCAGGCGGCGGTGTGGGCCGGTCGGCTCGTCGTCGGTGATCCCGAGCCGCTGGCGGCGGTCCTCGTCGTACTCGGCGTAGTTGCCGGGGTAGAACACGACCTCGCCGTCGCCCTCGAAGGCCAGGATGTGGGTCGCGACCCGGTCGAGGAACCACCGGTCGTGCGAGATCACGACGGCACACCCGCCGAAGGCGAGGAGCGCCTCCTCGAGCGCCCGGAGCGTGTTCACGTCGAGGTCGTTGGTCGGCTCGTCGAGCAAGAGGACGTTCGCGCCCTCCTTCAGCGTCACCGCCAGCTGGAGCCGGCCGCGCTCGCCGCCCGAGAGCGTGCCCACCTTTTTCTGCTGGTCCTGCCCGCCGAAGTTGAACCGCCCGACGTAGGCACGAGAGTTGACCTCGCGGTTGCCCAGCCGGATCACGTCGGCCCCGCCGGAGACGACCTCCCAGACCGTCTTGTCCGGGTCGAAGTCGCGCTCCTGGTTGACGTACCCGATCTGGACCGTGTCGCCGACGTTGAACTCGCCGACGTCGGGGGCCTCCTGCTCCGTGATCATCCGGAAGAGCGTCGTCTTGCCCGCCCCGTTCGGCCCGACGACGCCGACGATCCCGCCCGGCGGGAGGTCGAACGTGAGGTCCTGGACGAGCGTCCGCCCGTCGTACCCCTTCGTCACGCCCTGGGCCTGCACGACGACGCGGCCGAGGCGCGGCCCCGGCGGGATGTAGATCTCGAGGTCCTCGCGGCGCTCCTCCGGGAGCCCGGCCTGGAGCTCCTCGTAGCGCGCGAGCCGGGCCTTCGACTTCGTCCGCTGGCCCTTCGCGTTCTGGCGGACCCACTCGAGCTCCTGGTGGATCGTCTTCTGCCGCTTCGACGCCTGCTTCTCCTCTTGCGCGAGCCGGGCCTCCTTCTGCTCCAGCCACGACGTGTAGTTCCCCTCGAACGGGATCCCCTTGCCGCGGTCGAGCTCCAGGATCCACCCGGCGACGTTGTCGAGGAAGTAGCGGTCGTGGGTCACGGCGATGACCGTGCCCGGGTACTGGGCGAGGTGCTGCTCGAGCCACGCGACGGAGGCGGCGTCGAGGTGGTTCGTCGGCTCATCCAGCAGCAACACGTCGGGCGCCTGGAGGAGCAGGCGGACGAGCGCCACGCGCCGCTTCTCCCCGCCGCTGAGGGGACCGATCGGACTGTCGCCGGGCGGGCAGTGGAGGGCGTCCATCGCCTGCTGGAGCCGGGCGTCCACGTCCCACGCGCCGAGCCGGTCGATCTCCTCCTGCACCTTCCCCTGCTCCGCGATCAGCTTGTCGAAGTCGGCGTCGGGCTCGGCGAAGCCGGCCGAGATCTCCTCGTAGCGCTTGAGGAGCCCGACGGCCTCGGCCATCCCCTCCTCGACGACCTCCTTCACCGTCCGCGACGGGTCGCCCAGGTCCGGCTCCTGCTCCAAGAGCCCGATCGTCAGGCCGGGCTGCTTCTGGATCTCGCCGTCGTGGTTCGGGTCCTTGCCCGCGATGATGCGCAGGAGCGTGGACTTGCCGGCCCCGTTCAGCCCGAGCACGCCGATCTTGGCGCCGTAGTAGAACGAGAGGTAGATGTTGTCGAGGATCTTCTTGCCCGTCGGCAGGGTCTTGCCGACGCCGAGCATGGAGAAGATGATTTTCTGGTCGCTCACGGTCGCGCGGAGGGTGTGCCGTCGAAGCTAGACGGGCGGCGTTCTCCACAGGGTGGATAACCCGTGGACACACCTCGCGGACGCAAGCTCGTTCACCTCCGCCGGTCCGCTTCTGCCCGACTGGCGGGGCCGTCCGCCAGCGGGGCGCCCGGCTCGTGGCTGTTGCTACGGGGCGCCGACGGCCTGCTTGGTCCCCATGACGGCGGCCTCCTCGACGAGGTCCTCGTAGCGGCGGGCCCAGTCGAGGGCGGCCTCCCACGTCCCGGCGTCGATCTCGAGCTGGGCGGCGACGCGCCGGATGGCCTCGGTCTCGCGCGGGTGGAGCCGGCCGTCGGCGTAGGCCACGAGGAGGAGGTCGAGGAGAACGACGAGGCGCGCCCGGTCGGTCTGGAACAGGAGGGCCAGGTCGCCCGCGCCGCTCGGGGCGTCGGCGTGCTCGGCCTCGAGCCCGGCCTCGAGGTAGAGCCGGTCGAGCCGCTCGACCTCCTGGATCGCCAGCCGGTGGTCGGCGTCGATCACCTGGCGGGCCAGGACGAGGAACGCGCGGCGCTGCTCGGAGCTCAGCTCGTGGAGGAACACGACGGAGGGGGGATGGGGGACGGGCGCGGGCTCCCGCGTGACCGGAAGGTAACGGCCCCGCCCGTGTGGCCGGTTCCCCGCTACGCAACGGTAACCCTCAACGGCGGCGGCGACAGCGGTGGGCTAGGACGGCGCCCGGCCGGCCGCGCCCGCGGCCCACTCGGCGAGGGCGTCGAGGAGGGGGACGAGGTCGCGGCCCCGCGGGCTCAGCCGGTACGCCACGGCG
>CAZDFV010000202.1:2075-6370 GCA_964504495.1 uncultured Rhodothermales bacterium | reverse complement strand
CGCCGGCCCCGACGCCCGGGTCGCCCTCGAAGCGGCGGCCGCCGAGGCCCGCCGGGCGTGCGACGAGCTGGAGGCCGCGCTCGAGCAGGCCGTAGCGCTGGGGCGCGACCTGCTCGGGGCCATGCACCACGCGACGGCCCCGGCCAGTAGCCAGACCTACACCGCGAGCGGGCGGCTCGCCCCGGCCGGCCACGCCCGCCTCCACCAGACCGGCTGAGCCCGCCCATGAGCCTCCAGAGCCTCTACGCCACCGCCAGCCGCGCGCTCCAGGCCCACCAGGCGGCCACGAACGCGGCCGGCAACAACATCGCGAACGCCGAGACGCCCGGGTTCACGCGCCGGACCGTCAGCTTCCGGGCCGACCCCATCCTCCGGGGCGGCGTCGTGTTCCAGGGGCCGGCCGGCGGGGGCGGCGTGGGCGTCGACCGCTACGAGCGGGTGCGGAGCGGCATCCTCGACGGGGCCGCCCGCCGCGGCCGGACCGGCGGCGACGGGGCCGACGAGAGCGCCCGGCTCCTCTCGGGCGTCGAGTCGCTCGTCGCGCCCGACGGCGGGGGCGGCGTGCTCGACGCCCTCGGCGACTTCTCCGACGCCTGGGCCGACGTGGCCGCCGCGCCGACCGAGCGGGGCGCCCGCGACGCCCTCCTCGGCCGGGCCGGCACCCTCGTCCAGACCGTCCGCGACGCCGACGCCCGGCTCCAGAGCTACGCCGACGGCGTCCGGTCCGACCTCGTCTCGACCGTCGACCGGGCGAACGGGCTGATGGTCGAGATCGCCGAGCTGAACAAGACGGCCCGGAGCGCCCGCGCCCAGGGCGCCGACGACCACGACGCGCTCGACCGCCGCGACGTCCTCCTCGACGAGCTGGCCGGCCTCGCGCCGATCGCCGTCCGCCCGCAGGACGACGGCTCGGTCACGGTCACGATCGACGGGATGGTGGGCGTGCAGGACGGGGAGGCCCGGCCGCTCCGGCTCGAGCTCCCGCCCGCCTCGGCCGAGCCGACCCTCTACGCCCACGGCGCCTCCCGCCCGCTCCGCCTCGGCTCGACCGAAGGCGGCAAGCTGGGCGCCCAGCTCGGCACCCTCGTCGACACCGTGCCCGGGACGCGCGCCGCGCTCGACGGGCTGGCGGCCGACCTCGTCGCGCGTGTAAACGGCGCGCACGAGGCCGCGACCGGGCTCGACGGCGCGACCGGCCGGTCCTTTTTCGACCCCACCGGGACGACCGCCGCCACGCTCGCCCTCGGCCCCGACCTGACCGGCCCGGACGCCGTCGCCGCCAGCCAGAGCGGGGCCCCGGGCGACGCCGAGGCGGCCGCCCAGATCGCCGGCGTCGCCGACGACGTGCAGGGGGCGGCCTCGCGCGTGCTCACGCGCCTGGGCGCCCAAGTCCGCACGGCGACGACGGCGGCCGAGGCGAACGGCGCGCTCGCGGCCCACGCCCAGGCCCTCCGTGACGGCGTCTCCTCGGTCTCGCTCGACGAGGAGATGACGAACCTCATCCGCCACCAGCAGGCCTACGCCGCCTCCGCCCGCGTGCTCAACACGGCGACGTCCCTGTTCGACACGCTCCTGACGCTCTAGGGCAGAGGGACGGAGGGATACGGGATAGGCCATGACGCCTGCCCGCACCCCTCCATCCCCGATCCCTCTATCCCTCCCCGCCCATGCGCCCCGTCCACTCCGCCGTCCACCGAGCGCTCGCGCAGTCCAACACCGGCCGGGCCGTGCCCCGCGCGCGCGCCGAGCTCGACCGGCTGGGGAGCCAGCTCGCGACCGGCCTCCGCATCCAGCGGCCGTCCGACGACCCGACGGGGTACGCCCGGGCCCGCGACCTCGACCGGACCTCGAGCCGGCTGGCCCAGGTCGGGCGCGGGATCGGGGCGGCCCAGATGTGGTCCGACCGGACCGAGGCCGAGCTCGGGGCCCTCTCCGAGGTGTTCGCCGAGGCGTACGACGTCGGCCTCCGCGCGGCGAACGGGGTCTACGACCCGGAGGACCTCGCCCGCGAGATCGACGCGCTCCGCGGCGAGGCCGTGACGCGGCTGAACGCCCAGAGCGCCGGCGAGTACCTGTTCGCGGGGAACGAGACGACGACGGCCCCGCTCGACGACACGGGCGCCGTCGTCCCGGGCGACTTCTCGGGGCGCCGGACGCGCGAGGTCGCGCCGGGCGTGGCGCTCGCCGTGAACGTGCCCGGCACGGACGCCCTCTACGTCGACGGCGTGGCGGCGCCGGACCGGCTCCAGGCCCTCGCCGACGCCATCCGCGGGGACGACCGCGACGCGCTCACGGCCGCGCTCGAAGGCGTGGGCGGGGGGCGCGACCACTACATCGAGCTGGGCGGGCGGACCGGCACCGTGGCCCGCCAGCTCGGCGACGCCCGCGACGCCGCCGAGGCCGAGCGGATCGCGGCCGAGGACGACCGGGCCGAGATCGAGGAGATCGACCTGGCCGAGACGCTCGGGTCCATGCAGCGCCAGCAGACGGCGCTCGAGGCGGCGCTCCGCGCGACGGCCTCGCAGGTCCAGACGACGCTCCTCGACTACCTCCGCTAGCCGCCCGCTCGTCGGAGGCCCCGGCCCCGCTGGCGACGTCCGCCGGCGGGGCCGGCCTCGTTGACGGGGGCGGTCTCGTTGGCGGGGGCGGGCCGGGCGGCGCTCGCGGCCCGCCAGCGGGGCGCTCGCGCGCCGTTCGGAACGGGGGCGTTCCGCGCCGGGCACGTGAACGCGAAAACGGGCACGCGCGGGCCTCCGGGGTAAAGGGCCGGGGGGCCGCCTCGATAAGCGGGTCACAGGCCGGAACCCCCCGGACCGCCAGAACCCAACCGCCCGCAGGGCACCCCCCATGTCGTTCCGCATCAACACCAACACCCAGTCGGCGCTCGCGCTCAACCAGCTGAGCCAGACCACCAACGAGATCGGCCAGCGCCAGCTCCGGCTCGCCTCCGGCAGCAAGATCAACTCGGCCGCCGACGACTCGGCCGGGTTCACGATCTCGAACAAGCTCCAGGCCACGACGCGCGGCCAGGCCCAGGCCCTCTCGAACATCGGCGACGCCAAGTCCATGCTGACCGTCGCCGAGGGCGCCCTCAGCTCGACGATGGACATCCTCCAGACGATGAAGGAGAAGGCCGTCCAGGCCGGCAACTCGTCGATGGGCACCGAGGAGCGCGCCGCGATCCAGAGCCAGGTCGACGCGCTCGCCGCCGAGGTCAACGACATCCTCGGCGGGGCCAACTTCAACGGCACTCAGCTGTTCGACGACACGGCCGAGACGAGCCTCTCGTTCCAGGTCGGCGACAAGGCCGGCGACACGTTCGGCGCGTCCATCGGCCAGCTGGGCATCGACACGCTCGGGATCGGCACGGTCGCGGGGGTCGGCGACGTCACGACCGCTGCCGACGCCTCCGCCTCGGTCTCGGCCGTGTCCGAGGACACCGGCTCGGACCTCGCCGCCAGTGACATCACGATCTCGGACGGGACCGGATACGTCGGCTCTGCCGACCGGAACATCGTCGTCACGGCCTCGGCGGGGACGAACGCGGGTACCCTCGCGCTCACTTACACCGACTCCCAGAACAACGAGCAGACCATCGACAACCTCTCGGCGAGCGACGCGGTCAACATCGACGGGATTCAGCTCTCGTTCAACGGTGACCTCGAGGCGGCCGATACGTTCACCCTCGCCGCGGTGGCGGCCGTGGACGCCGTCAGTGTGGGCGACGTGACGGCCGACCTCGACCTCACGACGGACTCCGGCGTGGCGAACGCGCTCTCGACGATCGACAGCGCCATCTCGAAGGTCAACGAGACGGCCTCCGGGCTCGGCGACGTCCAGAACCGCCTGGACTTCAAGGCCCAGAACCTCGAGACGTCGAAGACGAACTACGAGGCGGCCAACAGCCGGATCGCCGACGCCGACTTCGCCAAGGAGCAGATGGAGATCGTCAAGCTCCAGATCCTCCAGCAGACGGGCTCGGCCATGTTCGCCCAGTCGAACGCCTCCGGGCAGTCGGTCCTCTCGTTCTTCTAGACGAGACGCCCGGGACAGGGGCCCCGTAGCCCCCGCGTTCTGGCGGCCCTCCCGGCCCCCGTCCCCGGCCCGCTGGCGCTCGTCGCCGGCGGGCCGGTCCCGTTTGGGGCCGCGCGCCGGGCCGAGCGGGCGGCCGAGCGGGCGGCCCGGTTTTTCCTCGCGGCCGGGTAAAGGGCGCCGCCGCCCCATCGATAAGCGGGGGAGAGGACGCCCCTCGCCCCGCCCCGCCCCCGGAACGCCCCTTGCTCGCCATGCCCCCC
>CAZDFV010000202.1:0-2046 GCA_964504495.1 uncultured Rhodothermales bacterium | reverse complement strand
GCCTGCTGGTCCAGCAGATGTTCGACACGGGCGAACCGGCCGAGGACGTCGTCGGCGAGTTCCTCTGGCCCACCTACGAGCTCGTCGACAAGCTCTACGCCATCGGCGTGGCCGCCGCCCACGCCGGCGACGCGGCCCGGACGCGCCGGGCGCTCGTCGAGCTCTCGGCCGCGCTCGACCACGACCGGGGCGGCGACGTCGCCGCCAGCCTCGGCGCCCTCTACGACTGGGGCATCCGGGCCACCACCGAGGGCGACCTCGGCCCGGTCGCCGAGGTCCTCGACGGGCTCCGCGACGCCTGGCGCCGGGCCGCCCTCGCCCCCGACGCGCCCGCCCCCGAGCCCGCCGCCGCCTAGTCCATGCTCGCCAACGTCGCCTCGATCGCCAACTCGGGCTCGCTCTACGAGCAGCTCATCGGCCAGGTCCTCGCCATCGAGTCGCAGCCGCGGCTGAAGCTGCGGGCCGAGCAGACCGAGCAGGGCGTCTACAAGGGCGTCCTCTCGGACTTCCAGAGCAAGGTCTCGGCCCTCGACGCCGCGCTCGACAAGCTCCAGGACCCGTTCCGCTCCCCGTTCTCGGCCCGGGCCACGACGACGCCCGAGGGCGCCGGGTTCACGGCCACGGCGAGCGACGAGGCCGCGCTCGGCCAGCACGACGTCCGCGTCGACCGCCTCGCCCGGGCCGACGCCCGGCTCTCGAAGCAGCTCGCCGACGGCGGGGCCGAGATCGCCGACCTGTTCGTCGAGCCCGGCGAGCCGGGCGACCCCGGCACCATCTTCAGGCCGCCGACCCCGCCCACGCCCGACCGGATCGTCGAGCGCCAGTTCACGGTCCAGATCGCCCAGCCCGACGGGGCCGACCCCGTCGACCTCGTCGTGGCCTACACCCCGGACGAGGGGGCGACCGACGGCGACGTCGTGAAGGGGATCGCGGCGGCCGTCAACGGCGCCGTCGAGGCCGCCCGGGCCGACGGGACGCTGGCGGAGGGCACCGGCGTCGCCGCCTCCGTCATCCGCGAGACCGACGGGACGAGCCGGCTCTCGCTGCGGGGGCTCGCGACCGGCTACGACAACCGGATCGCGGTCTCCGACGACCCCGACGGGATCGCCGCCGCGCTCGAGGTCGACCGGACGGCCGTGCGCTCGGGCGCGGGCGGCGGGGCCGTCCACGCCGTCGGGACCGGCCCAGAGAACTCCGATCTCAGCGCCGCCCTCACGTTCGACGGGCTGACCGTCTACCGCAACTCGAACACCGTCGACGACCTCGTCGACGGGCTCACGCTCACGCTCGAGGCCGTCACCGACGAGGTCGAGGCCCTGGAGGTCGGGCCGGACGCGGAGGCCATGCGCGGCGAGGTCGAGGCGTTCGTCGAGGCCTACAACGGCGTCGTCGAGTTCCTCTCCAACAAGCAGAAGGTGGACGGCGAGGCCGGCACGCGCGGCCCGCTCGCCGGCGACGCCGGCCTCAGCGGGCTCCGGTTCGGGATGCGCGCCGACCTCGTCCGCGACGTGGCCGAGGGCCTCCCGACGCTGGCCCAGATCGGCGTGACGACCGAGCGGACCGGGACGCTCAAGATCACCGACGGGGCGGCCCTCAGCGAGGCGCTCGCGGCCCGGCCGGAGTCGGTCGGCGCCCTCCTCGGCGGCGCCGACGGGCTCGCCGAGCGGCTGGCGTCGCGGATCGACGGGCTCCTCGGGAGCGACGGGACGATCGCCCGCCGGAAGGAGGGCGTCGACGCCCGCGTCCGGCGGCTCGACGCCCAGATCGAGCGGTGGGACACCCGGCTGGCCCGGCGCGAGGAGGCGCTCCGCAGCCAGTTCGCCCAGCTCGAGGAGCTCTCCCTGCAGGCCCAGTCGCAGCAGGCCTCCATCGCCTCGCTGTTCTTCTTCTAGGCGGCCCGCCCCGCTCCGCCGGCGACCGCCGCCGCCCGCCCGATGTCGCACCCCCTCCTCCCCATCCTCGACGCCGGCGACCGGCTGGCCGACGCGCTCGACGCGGACGACCTCGACGCGGCCCGCCGAGCCCTCGACGACCGCCAGCGGGCCG
>CAZDFV010000201.1:5533-6381 GCA_964504495.1 uncultured Rhodothermales bacterium | reverse complement strand
GGCGTCGACGGACTGGCGGAGGCGGCGGGCGTTGTCGGTCAGCCGCGCCCAGTCGCCGGCGGCGACGGCCTCGGCCTCGACGAGCGCCGAGCCGGCCCCGACGGCGACGGCCCCCGCCCTCAGCCACTCGGCCGCGTTGTCGAGCGTGACGCCGCCGGTCGGCATGAGCTTGAGGCGCGGGAGCGGCGCGAGGACGCCCTTGACGAACCCCGGCCCGAGGGCCCCGGCCGGGAACACCTTGACCACGTCGGCGCCGGCCTCCCAGGCCGCCAGGATCTCGGTCGGCGTGAAGCACCCGGGCATGGCCGCGGCGCCGGCCTCGTGGGCGGCCTCGACGACCTCGCGCTTGAACACCGGCGAGACGACGTAGCGCGCGCCGGCCTCGACGGCGGCCCGGGCCGTCTCGGCGTCCGTTACGGACCCGGCCCCGACGAGCACGCTCCCGCGCATGGCGTCCACGACGGCCCGGATGCCGTCGAGCGCGTTCGGGACGGTCATCGTGACCTCGAAGCAGACGACGCCGCCGACCTGGAGGGCCTGGGCGATCTGGACGAGCTTGTCGGGCTCGTCAGTGCGGACGACGGCGACGGCCCGGTCGCGCTCGATCCAGCGGACGACGTCGGCGCGGGACGGCGGGCCGCCGTCAGCGGCGGTTGGGCGGTCGAGGGCGGGGTGGAGGGGCATGGGCGCGGACCCTTCGGGTCAGGCGGTGGTCGCCGGTTGGGAGGCCTCCCAGAGACCTTGGAGGTAGGCCGCGCCGAGCGCGCGGTCGAAGAGCCCGTAGCCCGGGCGGATCGCGGCGTCGCCCCGCTCGGACCAGATCTGGCGGCCGTGGTCGGGGCGGAGCG
>CAZDFV010000201.1:0-5509 GCA_964504495.1 uncultured Rhodothermales bacterium | reverse complement strand
AAAGCCGGCGCCCTTGAGCGCCGCGACCACGCCGGGCAGGTCGACGTCGCCGCCGCCCGCGACGTGGGGCGAGTGGGCCGTCTCGGTAAAGTCGCGCGAGGGCGCTCCGTCGCCGGTGCCGAGCTGGCGGACGTTGCGGAGGTGGGCAAAGTGGACGCGCCCGCGCGCCGCCAGCCGTCCGGCGGCCTCGGCCAGCCCGCCGACCTGCCCGGGGTCGGCCCCGAGCGAGCCGGTGCAGAACGTGACCCCGTTCGCGGGCGAGTCCACGAGGTCGCAGACGCGGCCCAGCGCCTCGGCCGACGTGACCACGCGCGGGAGGCCGAACAACGGCCACGGCGGGTCGTCGGGGTGGACCGCGAGCCGGACGCCGGCGGCCTCGGCGACGGGCACGGCCCGCTCCAGGAACCACCCGAGGTGGTCCCACATCTGGTCTTGCGAGACGCCGGCGTAGGCGGCGAAGAGCCTCCGGAGGTCGTCCGGGCCGTGCGCGTCCATCCAGCCGGGGAGGCCGCCCGACGCCAGCGCCTCCTCGACGGCCGAGAGCTCGCCCTCGACGTAGGCCAGGGCCTCCGAGCCGTCGGGCATCGGCCGCGCGAGGCTCGTCCGCGTCCAGTCGAAGACGGGCATGAAGTTGTAGCACACGACGGGCGCGAACGGCCCGCCCGCGAGCGCCTTGCCGACGGCCTCGACGCTCGCGCACCAGTTGTCCGCCAGCCGCTCGCGGGCTGGGGCTCCGAGCTTGATCCCCTCCGGGACGGGGATCGACTCGATGCAGCTCACCGCCAGCCCGGCGGCCTCGACGCGCTGGCGGAGCGCGACCACGGCCTCCTCGGTCCACGCCTCGCCCGGGGGCACGTCGTGGAGCGCGCTCACGACGCCGCGGACGCCGGGGATCTGGCGGACCGCCTCCAGCGTCACGGGGTCGGACTCGCCGTACCAGCGGAACGAGAGCGTCATGACGGACCGCCCCCGGTGAGGGCGAGGTGGGCGGCGAGGACCTGCGGGAGGCCGTCGTCGAGCGCGCGGGCCGTGAGCCGAGCGACCTCGCGCCCGAAGGCGGGGCCGGTCTCGGGGAGCTCGGTGAGGTCGCGGTCCCAGAGCTCGGTATCGGCGAGCACGTCGAGGGCGACGGCCTCGGCGGCGTCGGGGCGGTCGCGCCAGCGGCGGCGGACGGCCTCGGCCCGGTCGTCCTGCAACAGACGGGTCGTGGCGAACGCGAGCGGGCTGTCGGAGCCGATCCCCTCGGCCTGGCGGTGGAGGAGGAGGAACGCGGCGACCCCGAGCGCTGTGGCGTCGGGCGCGCGGCCCGTCCGGTCGAGCGCGAGCACGCTCGGGAGCACGCGGACGGCCAGCTTCGTCGTCTGCTGGAGCGTGATCGCCCGGAGCTCGTGGCGGATGAACGGGTTCGCGAACCGGTCGAGCACGGCCCGCGCGAAGGGCCCGGCTGTGGCGGGGTCCTCGCCCGCCGCCTCCAGGTCGGCGGCCACGGCCGGCACCAGCTCGTCGAACAGGAGCCGCCGGACGAAGGCGCCCACGCGGTCGTCCTCGACCGACCGGCGGACGGTCTCGACCCCGCACCCGAGCCCGACCGGGACGAGCAGCGTGTGGGCGGCGTTGAGGAGCCGGACCTTCCGCAGCCGGAACGGCTCGACGCTCGGCGCGACCACGACGCCGGCGCCCGCGGCCGGGTCGTCGGTGGCGAACCCGAGCCGCTGGCGGAGCGCGTCGGCGGAGGTGCCGCTGGGGGCCTCGATGGCCCAGAGCCGGTACGGCTCGGTGTCGGTGAGGAGCGGGTCGCGCCAGCCGACCTCGACCTCGGCCGCGCCCAGGTCCGGCGGCGTCCCGGTCACGATCCGGTCGACGAGCGTGGTGCAGAAGGCGCAGTCCTCGCGGACGAACCGCTCGAAGTCGTCGCCCCAGCGCCCGCCCCAGCGCAGGACGAGGCCGCGCAGGACGGCCCCGTTGCCTTCGACGAGCTCGGTCGGGAGCACCGTCACGCCGCCCCCGCCCGCCTCGTGCCGCGCCCTCAGCCAGGCCGCCAGCTTGGCGGGGAACGACGCGGGCGGGCCCGCCTCGGGGTCGTCGCCGTCGTCCCACGCCAGCCCGGCCTCGGTCGTGTTCGAGACCACCAGGCCCACGGCCGGGTCGCGGGCGAGGGCCAGGACGGCGCCCCAGTCGTCCTGCGCCGAGAGCGCCCGGGCGACCGACGCGACAACGCGCGTGTCGCCGACGGTCTGCCCGTCCTCAATGCCGCGCACGCGGAGCGTGAACAGGCCGTCCTGGTCGTTGAACGCGGCCCCACGCCCGCTCCCGGTCTGGCTCACCACGACGACGCGGCCGTCCCAGTCTCCGGCTCGGTTGGCCCGGTCGAGCGCGTCGTCCACGAGCCCGCGGAGGAGGGCGCCCGTGCCGAACTGGACGGCGCGGACGGGCCGCTCGGGCAGGGCCTCGCGGGCGACGAGGGCGGCGGAGAGCCGGGGGAGGTCGTCGGTCATGGGCTCAGAGCGTCACGCCGCCTTTCCAGATGGCGATCTCGCGGGTTTCGTTGGTCTCGTTGTTGGTGCGCCGCCCGCTCGCCACGTCGAGGACGTACGCGGTCAGGCGATCCGCCAGCCGGTCGAGGTCGGCGTCACCGGTCAAGAGGTCGCCCGCGCCGAAATCGATCCAGTGCGGCTTCTGGGCCGCAATGGCGGGGTTCGTCGCCAGCTTGACCGTCGGCGCGGGGAAGCCGAGCGGGGTCCCGCGGCCGGTCGTGAACAGGACGACGCCGGCCCCGCTGGCGACGAGCGCCGTCGAGGACACGCCGTCGTTGCCGGGCGCTTCGACCAGCCCGAGCCCGGGCACGAAGCCGGGCGTGCCCGCGACGGACGCGGCCTCGGCGTAGCCCAGGACCTCGGCGACCGGCGCCCGCCCGCCCTTCTGGACCGCGCCGAGCGACTTCTCCTCCAGCGTGGTCAGCCCGCCGTCCTTGTTGCCGGGGCTGGGGTTCTCGTAGACCGGCTGGCCGTGGGCGACGAAGTAGTCGCGGAAGCGCTGGACCAGCGCCTCGACGTCGCCGAAGACGGCGTCCGAGACGGTGCGCTCCAGAAGGACCGGCTCGGCGCCGAACATCTCGGGCACCTCGGTCTGGAGCACGCGGGCGCCCCACGCGGCGAGCCGGTCCACCAGCCGGCCGACGAGCGGGTTCGCCGTCACGCCCGAGAACCCGTCCGACCCGCCGCACTTGACGCCGACCACGAGCCGGTGCGCGGGCACGGCCCCGCGCCGGTCCTCGCGCATGACGGCCGCGATCCGCTCGGCGGCCTCGACGCCGGCCTCGACCTCGTCGCCGACGAGCTGCGCCGCGAACGCCTCCAGCCGGCCCGACTGGCGGCGCGAGCCGTCGGGGTCGGCGGCGGCGAGGAAGGCGTCGAGCTGGTTGTTCTCGCAGCCCAGCCCGAGGACGACCGCGCCGCCGCAGTTGGGGTGCCGCGCGAGCGCGGCGAGCACGCTGCGAGTCCGGTCCAGGTCGCCGCCGAGCTGGCTGCACCCGAACGGGTGCGCGAACGCGTGCGCCCCGTCGATGACGGCGCGGCCCTCGGGCCCGAACCGGCGGTCGATCTGGCGGGCGACCCGCTCGGCGGCGCGGTTGACGCAGCCGACCGTGTTGAGCACCCACAGCTCGTTCCGCGTGCCCACACGGCCGTCGTCGCGGGCGTAGCCGTCCCACGTCGGCTCCGGCCCCGGGCCGGGGAGCGCCGCGAGGGTCTCCGCCAGCGGCCGACGCGAGACGCCGGAAACGTCGGCGTCGCCCGAGAGCGCCGTGCGGAGGTTGTGGCTGTGGACCCAGACGCCCGGCGCGATGGGCTCGGTCGCCAGCCCGATCGGGAAGCCGTACTTGACGACGGGCTCGCCGGGGGCGTGCGGGGCGAGCGCCACCTTGTGCCCGGCGGGCACGTCCTGCGCCAGCGTCACGCCTTCGACGACCGCGCCGGCCTCGGCGTCGCGGACCGCCACGGCGACCGTGTCGGACGGGTGGACGCGGAGCGCGGCGGGGGCCTCGGTCATGGCAGGTCGGGGAGGGCCGTGCCCGTCAGGGCCGGGACGGCGAGGACGGCGAAGAGCGTGACGAGGACGGCGAACGTCACGTTGAGCCAGACGCCGGCCCGGGCCATCTCGCCGATCGACACGTGCCCGCTCCCGTAGGCGAGCGCGTTGGCCGGCGTGGCGACGGGGAGCATGAACGCGCAGCTGGCGGCGACCGTCGCGGCCACGAGCAGGAGCCCGGGCGCCGCGCCGACCTCGGCCGCGAGCGCCGCGAGTACGGGCAGGAAGGCCGCCGCCGTGGCCGTGTTGCTCGTCAGCTCGGTCAGGAGCACGATCGTCACGACGACGACGCCCACGAGCGCCCAGATCGGGAGGGCGCCGAACACGGCCAGGCTCGCGCCGATCCAGGCCGCCAGCCCGGTCTCCGAGATGGCGCCCGCGAGCGAGAGCCCGCCGCCGAAGAGCAGGAGGATGCCCCACGGCAGCGTCTTCGCCGTGTCCCAGTCGAGCAGCCGCGTCGAGGCGCCCCCGGCGCCGGCCCGCTGGCGGAGGCCGGCGGGGAGCGCGAACAGCGCCAGCCCGCCCGCGATCGCGATGCCGGCGTCCGAGGCGCCCGGCGCGAGGTCCTGCCACAGCTGGCGCGTCATCCACAACGCGGCCACGACACCGAACACGACGCCGACGCGCCGCTCCGGCGCCGAGACCGGCCCGAGGGCCGCGCGGCGCTCGCGGATAAAGGCCCGCCCGCCCGGGATCTCCGGGAGCCGGACCGGGAAGATCACCCGCGTCAACATGAAGAAGATCACCGCCAGCCCGACGACCACGAGCGGAAGCCCGACGGCGAGCCAGCCGGCGAACGAGACCTCGACGCCGTACGTCTCGCTCACGAAGCCCGCGAGGAACGCGTTCGTCGGCGTCCCGATCAGGGTCCCGAGCCCGCCGACGGAGCAGGCGTAGGCCACGCCGAGCATGAGGACGAGCGCGAACGTGTGGTCCTCGGCCTCGGTCCCCACCTCGTCGCGCTGCGCGAGGGCGACGACCGAGAGGGCGATGGGGAGCATCATCACGGCCGTGGCCGTGTTCGAGATCACCATCGAGAGGAACCCGGCCGCGAGCATGAACCCGAGCACGATCCGCCGCGGCTCGGTCCCCACGGCCGCGACGACGCCCAAGGCGAGCCGGGTGTGCATGTTCCAGCGCTCGAGGCCCTTCCCGAGGAGGAACCCGCCGAGGAACAGGAAGATGATCGGGTGGGCGTAGGGCGCCGCCGCCGCCCGGATGTCGACGACGCCCGCGAGCGGGAACAGCGCGAGCGGGACGAGCGCCGTCGCCGGGATGGGGAGCGCCTCGGTCATCCACCAGACGGCCATGAGCAGGCCGACGCCGGCCGCGCGCCACGCCGCGGGCTCCATGCCCCCGGGCGCCGGCGCGACGACCGCGAGCGCGAAGACCGCTAGCCCGGCCCACAGGCCGACGCGCGGCG
>CAZDFV010000200.1:0-6402 GCA_964504495.1 uncultured Rhodothermales bacterium | reverse complement strand
CTCGGCCTCACCGAGCGGGCCGCCCTCGTCCGCGCCGACGCCCTCGCCGCGCTCCGCCAGTCGGCTGGGCCCGCCGCCGGGCCCTTCGACCTCGTCCTCGCCGACCCGCCGTACGACCTCCGCGTCCTCCCCGATCTCCCGGCGCTCGCGCGCCCGCGCCTCGCGCCGGGCGGGCTCTTCGTCCTGGAGCACGACGCCCGCCACGCCTTCGACGCCGCGCCCGGCTGGCTCCTCTCGCGACCGTACGGCCGGACCGTCGTGAGCCTGTTTGGAGGGGCGGGGGGGCAGGGGGCGTAGGGGGACGGGCGTGCAGGGCCGATCTTCCCGCGCCCCCCCATCCCGAGCCCCCCCTCCCGTGAAGCTCGCCCTCTACCCCGGCACGTTCGACCCGATCACGCTCGGCCACCTCGACGTGCTCGAACGGGCGCTGAAGGTGTTCGACCGGGTCGAGGTGACCGTCGCCGTGAACGCCACGAAGCGGACGCTCTTCTCGGTCGAGGACCGGGTCGGCCTCGTCCAGGCCAGCGTCGCCGGGGCCGACGGGGCCGACCGCGTCACGGTGACGGCCTTCGAGGGGCTCCTCGTCGACCACGCCCGGGCGACCGGGGCCGTCGCGCTCGTCCGCGGGCTCCGCCAGGTGAGCGACTTCGACTACGAGTTCCGCATGGCCCTCGCCAACCGGCGGCTCTTCCCTGAGCTCCAGACCGTGTTCCTCATGCCGTCGGAGGACCACACGTTCGTGGCCGCCTCGATCGTCCGCGAGATCCACCACTGGGGCGGCGACGTGACCTCGTTCGTCCCGCCCGTCGTGGCCGAGGCGCTGGCGGCCCGCCCGGGGGGCGCGGGGGAGGACGGGTAGTCGGGCTCCGGACGCCTCGCGCGCGCCGTCCGCCAGCGGGCCGCGAGCCCGGCGGCCGTGCAGCGCGGGCGGTTCGAGGTCCGTACTGGCGAGTAGGTCCACGCCCCCGCCATGCGCCTCCTCGCCGCCGCTCTCTTTCTTGCCGCCCCCGCGCTCTCCCAGACCGCCCCGGAGGGCCACCGCCTGTTCCTGGCCCCGACCGCCCGGCCAGCCGGCGGCGTGACCGTCGGGCTCACCCAACTGGCGATCCCCACGGCCGCCGTCGGCGTGGGCGGGGGCGTGAGCCTCGGGGCCGGCGTCGTGGCCGCCCCGACGCCGGAACTGGCGGGCGTCCTGTTCGTCGAGCCCAAATGGACGGTGTGGGGGCGGCCGGGCGCGGCCGTCGCGCTCGGCGTGGCGGCCCGGGCCAACCCGTTCCAGAACGGGGCCGTCCACGCCGTCCCCTACGTCGTGGCGACGGCCGGGCGTGGGCGGGTGGCCGGGACGCTCGGGGTCGGCGGGCGCCTGAACGTGGAGCGCGGGCCGGACGGGTGGTGGACTGCCCTCCGCAACACGGCGCCGACGGTCTGCTGCGCGGACGTCCGGCCGGTCGACTCCCGACGACGGGCGAGCCTCGTCTGCGCCCCGGCCGCCTTTGCCGGCCTCGAAGTGCGGGCTCTCGACCGCTGGACCTGGATGCTGGAAGCCACCGTGCTCCCGGACCAGGAGTGGACGGCCCGCTACGAGAACCCCGCGGCCGCCGAGTACGGGCAGAGCGTCCGGCTCGTGCGCGGGCCGGTCCACTACGACGCCGCCGTCGCGGCCGGGGCCCGCGTGACGACCGGGCGGACGGCGGTCGACTTCGGGCTCGTCCTGGGCCGCGACGCCGACGGGGCGGGGACGACGGTCCCGGGCGTGGCGCCGTGGCTGAGCGCGACGGTCGCGCTCGGCCGCTGACGCGGCCCGCCAGCAGGGGGCGGGGCGTGCGCGGGAGCGCGCCGGCACTGGGCCGCCGCCTATCTTGCGGCACGCCGCCGCCGCCCGGATGACCGCCGACGCCCCCACCCTCGACGCCCTCTCGCCCCGGGTCGCCGCGATGCGGCCGTCGGCCACGCTCGCCATCTCGGGCCGCGCCAAGGCCATGCGCCGCGAGGGCCGCGACGTCATCGCCCTCTCGGCCGGCGAGCCCGACTTCCCGACGCCGGCGCCGATTGTCGAGGCGGCGCACCAGGCCCTCCGCGACGGCCGATTCGGGTACACCCCGAACCCCGGCATCCCCGAGCTCCGCGAGGCCATCGCCCGCAAGCTCCGCGACGAGAACGGGCTGGACGTGGGCCCCGAGCAGGTCTTGTGCTCGAACGGGGCCAAGCAGTCCGTGGCCCAGGCCCTCGTCGCCGTGTGCCGGCCGGGCGACGAGGTCGTGGTCCCGGCCCCGTACTGGGTGAGCTACCCCGAGATGGTCCGGCTGGCCGGTGCCGAGCCCGTGGCCGTGGTGGCCGGCGCCGAGGCCGGCTACAAGGTCACGCCCGAGCGGCTCGACGCCGCGATCACGGAGCGGACGCGGGCCGTCATCCTCAACAGCCCGTCGAACCCGACCGGCGCCGTCTACACGCCCGACGAGCTGGAGGCGCTCGCCGCGGTCCTCCGCCGGCACCCCGGCGTGCTCGTCGTCTCGGACGAGATCTACGAGTACGTCGTCTTCGGCGCCCGCTTCGTCTCGTTCGCGGCGCTCGACGGGATGGCCGTGCGGACGGCGACGGTCAACGGGTTCTCGAAGGGGTTCGCGATGACGGGCTGGCGGCTGGGCTACCTCGCCGGGCCGGCGTGGCTGGTCCAGGCGGCGGCGAAGGTGCAGAGCCAGTTCACGAGCGGGCCCAACGCCGTCACGCAGTACGCCGCTGTCCCGGCCTACTCGATGGACCGCCAGCCCGTCCGCGAGATGGTCGCCGCGTTCCGCGAGCGCCGCGACGCCGTCCTCGACCGGCTCCGCGCCGTCGAGGGCGTGACGTGCCCCACGCCCGACGGCGCGTTCTACCTGTTCCCCGACGTCTCGGCGTTCTACGGCCGCCGGACGCCGGGCGGCGCGGAGATCGGGGGGAGCGTGGACCTGTGCTCGTACCTCCTCGACGAGCACGAGGTAGCCCTCGTCCCCGGCGAGGCGTTCGGGGCCGACGCCGGCGTCCGCCTCTCGTACGCGACCGGGATGGACGCGCTCATGCGGGCGTGCAGTCGGATCGAGGCCGGGCTGGCGGCGCTCGCGTAGCGCTACTCCAGGAGCCCGGCGACGGCCTCCGACATCGCCTCGCCGCGGAGCCCCTTCGCCACGATCCGCCCGTCGCGGTCGAGGAGGTACGTCTGCGGGATCGCGCGGACGCTGTAGAGCCGGGCGGTCTCGCCCTCCCACGCGCCCGCCTCCCAGACCTGGGGCCACGTCATCTCGCGGTCCTCGACCATCTCGACGAGCGCCCCGCGGTCGTGGTCGATCGAGACGCTGACGAGGGCGAGCCCGCGGTCCCCGTACGCTTGGTGAACCTCGGCGAGGTGGGGGATCTCGGGGAGGCACGGGCCGCAGTCGGTCGCCCAGAAGTCGAGGAAGACGACCTGGCCCCGCAGGTCCGCCAGTCGGAGCGTATCGCCGTCGAGCGTGGGCGCGGCGAAGTCGGGGGCCTCCATCCCGACCGCGAGGTGGTCGATCTCGTAGAGCGCCGCCTCGGCCGCGGCCACGCGGAACGACTCGGCGTCGAGGGCGACGATCCGCTCGAAGTAGGGCCGGGCCTCGACGTCGCGGCCCTCGCGGAGCGCGCGCCGGCCGAGGTCCTCGAACACGGCCGTCAGGGCGCGCGGGTGCGTCAAGCGGCCCTCAAGGTCGCGGAGGAGCGGCGGGACCTCCTCGCCCCGGCCGCTCCGCCAGTAGGCGTTCCCGACGCCGTGGATGGCCTCGGCCCAGACGGGCGAGTCGTCGTCGAGGTGACCGATGGCCTCCGTCACCTCGTCGGCGGCGTCGGTGTTGCCCCACATCGTGAAAGCGGTCTCGACGGCGCGCCGGCCCGTCGGCGTCTCCGGGTGGTCGCGGTAGTAGGCGAACGCCTCGGCGGCGAAGGCGCGCCAGAGGCTGTCCGGGCTCGTCTCGCGGTGCTCGCGGGCTTCGGCCCAGGCCGCGCGGATGCGGGCTTCGAAGGCGGAGTCGCGCGGGGCGTCTTGGGCGAGCGCGAGGGGGGAGAGGGCGAGGAGGGCGAGGGCGGCGGCGGAGCGGAACATCGGCCGGGTAGGCAGTGCAGGTCGGAGTATAGGGGCTGGCCTGGCTCTGCCCGCCCGACCGGCCCGCTGCTTGCCCCCGCGGAGGCGGGGGGCGGCGTGCACCGCCGGCCGAGCGAGCGCAATGCTCCGCCCGGTCGACCACCCCTAACCCCTCCTGTTGGCTGCGCCGTCGCTGCGCGGTCAGGAGGGGGACTCCTTCCGGTCCGCTCCATAAGCACGCTGCCGGCGACGCGCACCGCCAGCGGCCGGCCGAACCCGCCCCGCCGGGCCGCGTACGCCCGCGCCCCCCGAGACGCCCGTGGACCCGCCGACGCCCTCCCGCCCGGACCCGCCGCCCGCTGACGAGCGGCGCGAGGCCGGGGCCGCCAGCGTCCTCACGAACTACGTCCCGCCCGGCGCGCCGCCGGACCGAGACCGGATCGGGCTCCACGTCGGGCTCTTCCTCGCCACGTTCGCCTCGATGGTGTGGGCCGGCGGGGCCCTCGTCGGCCGGAACGCCGGGTGGCCGCGCCTCCCCCTCGACGCGAGCGCGGCCGAGGAGGCCCGGGCGCTCCTCAGCCTCCTCGCCGACCCCACGTTCCTCACCGACGGGGTCCTCTACGCCGTCCCGTTCCTCCTCTTCCTGACGGTCCACGAGTTCGGGCACTACACGACGGCCCGGCTGCTCAAGACGCGCGTCTCGCTCCCGTACTACATCCCACTCGGGCCGCTGGGCTTCGGGACGCTCGGCGCCGTCATCCGCATCCGCGAGCCGCTCCGGCGGACCCGCCAGCTCTTCGACATCGGGGCGGCCGGGCCGCTCGCCGGGTTCGTCGTCGCCCTCGGGGCGCTCGTGGTCGGGGCCCTCACGCTCCCCCCGCCGGAGTACCTCCTCGACGTGCTCGGGCACGAGGGCGTCGTCCGCCACCTCGTCGAGACCGGGTCGTTCCCGCCGTTCCGGCCGGAGGCCGTCGAGCCAGGGACGATGGCGTTCGTCCTCGGCGACACGCCGCTCTTCCACCTCGTGAACGGGCTGGCGTACGCGCCCGTCTCGCCTGACGAGGTCATCCACTACCCGGTCCTGCTGGCGGGCTGGCTCGGCCTGTTCTTTACGGCCCTCAACCTGCTCCCGGTCGGCCAGCTCGACGGGGGCCACGTGGTCTACGCCCTGTTCGGGCCGGCCGTCCACGGCGTCGTGGCGCGCGTGACGGTCCTGCTCCTCCTGCTCTCGGGCGCCGTCGGGCTCGTGGGGGATTTGGAGGGGGCGGCGCCGGCGTGGCAGGTCTGGCTCGGCCTCGCGCTCGTCGTGTCGCTCGCGCTCGCCAAGCTGTTCGAGGGCGACTGGCGGATCGTCGGGCCGGGCGTGGCGGTCGTCGTCGGGCTCGCGGCGCTCCTCGTGTTCGTCGTGCCCGGCCTGGGCGCCGAGGTCGGGTGGACGGGCTGGCTCGTCTGGGTCGGGCTCCTGCTGTTCGTCGTCCGCGTGGACCACCCGCCGGTCCTCGTCCCCGAGCCGCTGACGACGGGGCGGAAAGTGCTGGGCTACCTCTGCCTCGTCATCTTCGCCCTGTGTTTCTCGATCCAGCCGATTCAACTCATCACCGGGTAAGGTGACCGGCTCCGCCAGCGGGCCGGGGGCGCTACGTCTTCTGCGCTCTGCGACGGTTGACGGACAAACAGACCGGGTCGTCTCCGTGGAGGCCTCCGTTACAAACTGCTGAACGAACAACACGAGTCATTCCCGCGCAGGCGGGAACCCAGGGCTCGTGCAGGGCGAGCGCATTCTCTCCAACCCACCGCTCCGTCCTCCCCCCCGTGTCATCCTGAACGGACGTGAAGGATCTCAACTCGGTCTCCCCGCCCCTCGGCGCCGGTCCCGACGACTCGGGACAGCGGCGCCGAGATCCTTCGCTGCGCTCAGGATGACAGGCAGGGGAGAATGCGCTCGCCCTGAGGGCTCGTGCGGCACGATGCTCGGTCTCCCTAGATTCCCGCCTACGCGGGAATGACGATGTGTACTTCCGTGCTCAGCGGAGCACGTACCCGCCCCGCCGTCTCCACGGGGATGACGAGTTAGAGGAGAAGCGTGGTCGGTTGTGGAGCCCTCCCTCCGTCACCGCCAGCCGCTGGCGCTTCTTGCGCTCAGGCGTTCTTGCGCTCCGGCGGACGGGGGAAAAACGGTGGACCCCGCGCGCCCGGCCCCGACCGGCGCTAGGTTCGCGCCGGACCCGCCCCCACCGACCCCGCCGGACCGCTACGCCGCACGACGCCCCGCCCCCCGCGGCCGCCCTGTCTTGATGCCCGTAGCCCTCTGGCGCCCGTTGTGGGCG
>CAZDFV010000199.1:0-6403 GCA_964504495.1 uncultured Rhodothermales bacterium | reverse complement strand
GCCCCGCCCCGGGCGACGAGCCACCCCGCCCCGCCCGCCGCCGCGGCGACGACGGCGAGCCGCGCGCCCACGCGGACCCGGTACCGGCGCCAGAAGCGGGCGAGCGTCATAGCCCGTGCGTCTCGATCCGGCGGTACAGCGTCCGCCGCGTGAGCCCGAGCTCCTCGGCCGCCCGCGTGATGTTCCCGCCGTGCTTGGCGAGCGCCCGCCGGATCGCGGCCCGCTCGATCTCCTCCAGGTCGAGCGTGTCCGTCGGGAGCCCGCCCGCCGCCTCGGCCGGCGGCGTCGCCGAGAACTGGAGGTCGCCCTCGCCTACGCGGTCGCCGTCGGCGAGGATCACGGCCCGCTCGACCGTGTGCTGGAGCTCGCGGACGTTCCCGGGCCACCCGTACTGGCGCATCCGGCCCCGCGCCCCGTCGGTGAAGCCCTCGACCGCCCGGTCGTACTCGGCCGCGTAGCGCGCGAGGAAGTGGTCGGCGAGCCGGTCGAGGTCGCCGCCCCGCTCCCGGAGCGGGGGGAGCCTCAGCTCGACCGTGTTGATCCGGTACAGGAGGTCCTGCCGGAACCGGCCCTCGGCCACGCGCTCGTAGACCGGCGCGTTCGTCGCCGTCACGAGCCGGACGTCAACCGGCCGCGCTCGGCTCTCGCCCACCCGGACCACCTCGCGGCGCTGGAGCACGGCGAGGAGCTTGGCCTGCTCGGTCGGCTCGGCGTTCCCGACCTCGTCGAGGAAGAGGGTCCCCCCGCTCGCGGCCTCGAACCGGCCCTCTCGGTTAGAGGCGGCCCCGGTGAACGCGCCCCTGGCGTGCCCGAACAGCTCGGCCTCGAACAGCGACGGCGGCACGGCCCCGAGGTCGACCGGGACGAACGGGCCGCCCGCCCGGCGCGAGAGGTCGTGGACGGCCCGAGCGACGAGCTCCTTGCCCGTCCCGTTCTCGCCGAGGACCAAGACGTTGGCGTCGGTCGGGGCCACCTTCCGGACCGTCTCGTAGACGGCCTCCATCGCCGGGCTCTCGCCGACGAGGCCCGGGAGCCCACCCCGCCCGCCGTCCGCGTTCCCAGAAGCTGGGGGCGGGGCGGGGCGGCCGTCGGCCTCCTCGCGCGAGCGGCGGAGCCGGGCCGCCGCCTCGACCGCGCCGACGAGCCGGTCGTTCGACCACGGCTTCGTGACGAAGTCGGCCGCCCCGTGCTTCATGGCCCGCACCGCCAGGTCCACGTCGCCGTACCCCGTGATCATGACGACGACGACGCCGGGGTCGATGGCCCGGGCGTTCTCGAGCCACTGCAGCCCCTCCCGGCCCGACGAGGCGTCGCGGCTGAAGTTCATGTCGAGCAAGACGCAGTCGTAGCGCGTCTCGCGGAGGAGGGTCGGGAGCGCGGCCGGGCTCGTCGCCGTGTGGACGGTCCCGGCGCGGTCGCGGAGGAGGAGACGGACGGCGGTGAGCACGTCGTCGTTGTCGTCGACGACGAGGACGGAGAGGTCTGGGGGGACGGGCATCGGGGGAAGATCGGAGCGCGGCCCCGCCCACGCGCAAAGGTCGTGCGGCACCACGGGGGGACCCGGGAGGGTCCTCGGGGGCGGCTGGAGCGTGCGCCGCCGCCCGTCCGGTGTGCGCCCGCGCACACCCCGGCAGGTCCGACCCGCCTCCACGGACCGGAGGGGCCGCTCCGATCCCCCGGCACAGGGCTTGGACCTGGAGTGGACGACCGACCCCGCCCCCCATGCCCACCGACGTCTCCACCCCCGCCCCGCCCCCCCGCAACGGCGTGCCCGCCGCCGAGACCGGGGCTTCCCACGAGCCCGGGGCCTCCCTCCTCACGCGCCCCGCCGGCACAGGCGAGGGCGTCGACCGGAAGCGCCCTCGGCGCCTTGTCACCCCGCGCCGGATCGGCGCCGTGCTGGCGGCGCTCGCCGTCGTCGCGCTCGTGGCGTGGGCGCTCTGGGGACGCCCCGAGGGCCAGACGCTCCGCGTGGAGCGGGACCGGCTGACGCTCGCGACGGTCGAGGTGGGACCGTTCCAGGAGTACGTCGCCGTCACCGGGACGGTCCACCCCCTCCGGACCGTCGTCCTCGACGCGGTCGAGGGCGGGCAGGTCGTCCGCCGACACGTCGAGGAGGGCGACACCGTCCGCGCGGGGCAGGTCCTCTTCACGCTCCGCAACGACGACCTCGCCCTCGAGGTGCTCGGGAGCGAGTCCCAACTGGAAGAGCAGGCGGCGGCGCTCCGCCAGAACCGGCTCCAGATGGACCAGGCCGCGCTCGACCTCGAGCAGCAGCTGGCCCAACTCGACTACGACGTGACGCGGCTGGAGCGCGACGAGGCCCGCGTGGCGGGGCTCGTGGACCGGGGCGCGGCCCCCGAGAAGGACCTGCTCGCGATCCGCGACGAGCTGGCGTACGCCCGCCGCCGCCGCGCGCTCACGGCCCGCGGCGCCGAGCAGCAGGAGGCCCAGCGGGCCGTCCAGATGCGGGACATGGCCGCCTCGGTCGGCCGGCTCCGCGAGAACCTCGCCCTCGTCCGCCGATCCTCGACCAACCTCACCGTCCGCGCCCCGGTCGACGGCCAGGTGTCGGGGCTCCAGGCCGAGGTCGGCGAGCTCAAGACGCGCGGCGCGCGGCTCGGCCAGGTCGACGTGCTCGACGAGGTCATGGTCCGCGCGCTCGTCGACGAGCACTACCTCCCGCGCGTGGCGCCCGGCCAGCGGGCCACGGCCACGGTCGGCGGCGCCGACTACGCCCTCGTCGTCCGCTCGGTCTACCCCGAGGTGACCGACGGTCGGTTCGAGGCCGAGTTCGTGTTCGACGGGCCGGCCCCGCCCGACGCCCGGCGCGGCCAGTCGGTCCGGCTCCGGCTCGAGCTCGGCGACCCCGAGGAGGCCCGGCTCCTCGCCCGCGGCGGGTTCTACGGCGACACAGGCGGCCAGTGGGCCTTCGTCCTCTCGCCCGACGGCCGGACGGCCGTGCGCCGGCCCGTCGAGCTCGGCCGCCAGACGCCCCGCCACTTCGAGGTGCTCTCCGGGCTCGACCGCGGCGACCGCGTCGTGGTGTCGAGCTACGCCGCCTTCGGCGACGCCGACCGCCTCGTCATCGAGTAGCCGCCCCAACGCGCCCCAACGCCTCACCTGACCCCACCCCGACTGCCATGACCGACCCGCTCATCCTCACTCACGATCTCCGAAAGGTGTACGCGACCGACGAGGTCGAGACCTCGGCCCTCAACGGCGTCTCGCTCTCGATCGAACAGGGCGAGTTCGTCGCCGTCATGGGACCGTCCGGCTGCGGGAAGTCGACGCTCCTCAACCTCCTCGGTCTCCTCGACCGCCCGACGTCGGGCTCGTACCAGCTGGCGGGCGACGAGGTCGGGAGCCTCCCCGAGCGCGAGCGGGCCCGGAAGCGCCGCGGCGCGCTGGGGTTCGTGTTCCAGAGCTTCAACCTCATCGACGACCTCACGGTCGCCGAGAACGTCGAGCTCCCGCTCGTCTACCTCAAGGCGTCGAAGGCCGAGCGCCAGGAGCGGACCGAGGCCGCGCTCGACCGGGTGGGGATGGCCCACCGTCGCGGCCACACGCCGCAGCAGCTCTCGGGCGGGCAGCAGCAGCGGGTGGCGATTGCCCGCGCCGTCGTCGCCGGGCCGTCGCTCCTCCTGGCCGACGAGCCGACCGGCAACCTCGACTCGAAGAACGGGGCGGCGGTCATGGACCTGCTCGCCGAGCTCAACGCGGCCGGGACGACCATCGTCATGGTCACGCACTCGCCCTCCGACGCCGAGTACGCCCAGCGGGTCGTCAACCTGTTCGACGGGCGGGTCGTGAGCGAGCACGTGATGGCCTCGGAGGTCCACCCGCCCGAGCCGGCGACGAAGGGGGCCGTGCCCCAGCCGCTCTAGCCACCCCTCTCCGCCCACTGGCGGTCACCGCCAGCCGCTCACACCCCTCCCCTCCCGCCATGTGGCGCTCCCACCTCCGCCTCGCCCTCCGCGCCCTCCGCCGCGACCGAGGGTACGCGCTCCTCAACGGGGCCGGCCTGGCCGTGGCCCTCGCGTGCTGCCTGCTCGTCGGGATGTTCGTCCGGGCCGAGCGGTCCGTCGACACGTTCCACCAAAGCGCCGACCGGCTCCGGGCGGTGTGGGTGGACCTGAACTGGAACCTCGGCTCCGAGCCGAGCCTGGGCACCCAGATCCCACTCGCGGCGGCGCTCGAGGAGCACGCGGCCGTCGAGCGGGCGGCGGTGAAGGGCTGGGCCGGCGTCCAGGGCGTCCGCGTGCCGGGTCGCGAGGGCGTGTTCCAGGCCCAGGTCCATTTCGCCTCGGACGGGTATCTCGACCTGTTCGCGTTCCCGCTCCTCCGCGGCGACCGCGACCGCGTGCTGAGCGAGCCCGGCATCGTCCTCTCCGAGCAGACGGCGCGGCGGCTCTTCGGCGACGGCGACGCGGTCGGGCAGGCGCTCACGCTCGAGCGCTGGCGCGACACGCTCAATGTCACCGTGACGGGCATCCTGGCCGAGCCGGAGGGCCGGTCGACGCTCGACGCCGAGGCCCTGCTCTCGCTCGCGTCGCTGCCGGAGGACGACCGCGGCGGGTGGTACATGTCGGGGCCGAACACCTTCCTCCGCCTCGCGCCCGGCCGGACCGACGCCGACCTCGCGCCGGCCTTCGCAAACATCGTGGGGGAGCACTTTGCCGAGGCCGAGACGCCCCCCGAGTACGGCGTGGTGCCGGTCGCCGACCTCCACCTCGACGCGCTCTCGCCCGCGGACGGCTTCCGCGGCGACGCCGGGTTTTTGCGGCTGTTCTCGCTCGTCGCCGGGTTCGCCCTGCTCCTGGGCGTCATCAACTACGTCAACCTGGCGACGGCGCGGGCGACGCGCCGCGCGCGCGAGGTGGGCGTGCGGAAGGCGGTCGGGGCGGGGCGGGGCCGGATCGCGGCGCAGTTCCTGACCGAGTCGGTCGCCCTCGCCGTGATCTCGGGCGTCGTCGCCGTCGCGCTCGCAGCGCTCTTGCGGCCCGGGTTCAACGCGCTCTTCGGGGCCGACCTCGGGGCGGGCGACCTCGACGGGCCGTTCGCGCTGGCGGCCCTCGCGCTGGCCGTCGGGACGGGCTTGGTGGCCGGGGTGTACCCCGCGTTCGTGCTCTCGGGCTTCCGGCCGGTCACGGCCCTGCGCGGGACGACCGGCAGCGGCCGGGGGGCGGGGCGGCTCCGGCAGGCGCTCGTGGTCGTCCAACTCGTCGTGGCCGTGGGGCTCCTGTCGGGGACGGGCGTCGTGCTCCGCCAGCTCGCCTACGCGCAGTCGCAGGACCCGGGCTACGACGCCGGCGGGCTCGTCGTCGTCGACCTCAACGGGCCCCGGCTCACGCCGCAATGGCGGGCCGCGGCCAACGCCGTCCGCGCGCTCCCCGAGGTCGAGGCGGCGGCCGCCACGCACGGGTATCCGACGAACGCCAACATGTTCTACGGCGGGGACATCGGTGGCGACCTCCCAGTCGAGGAGTACAAATTCCGGACGGTCGAAGGCGAGCCGGGCTACCTCCGCACGCTGGGTGCGCGGCCCGTCGCGGGCCGGCTCCTCGACGACCGCGAGGGCGACCGGACCCGGTCGGTGGTCCTCAACGAGGCGGCCGTCCGCGACCTCGGCCTGACGCCCGCCGACGCCGTCGGCCGCCAGTTCACGTTCAACGAGGGCGAGCACACGGTCGTGGGCGTGGTCGAGGACCAGCACCTCACGTCGTTCCGCGAGCCCGTCGACCCGATGTGGGTGAAGGTGGCGCAGCCGTGGCAGGGCGAGGCGCTCACCTACGGGTCGCTCTTGGTGCGGCTGCGGCCCGGCCAGCTCGCGGCCGGCGTCGACGGCGTCCGGGCGGCGCTCCTCGACCTCGGCGCCGAGGCGGACCCGGAGGTCGAGTTTCTGGACGAGGCCGTGGCCGGGCTCTACGAGTCCGAGCGGCGCCTGGGCGGGGTGCTCGGGGCGTTCGCCGGCGTCGCGATCCTGATCGCGTGCCTCGGCCTGTTCGGGCTGGCGGCCTACACGGCCGAGCGGCGGACGAAGGAGATCGGCATCCGCCGCGTGCTCGGGGCCACGGTCGGCCAGGTGGTTGGGCTCTTGACGCGCGAGTACGTCGCGCTCGTGGCCCTCGCGGCGGCGCTCGCCGTGCCGGCGGCCGTGCTCGTGATGCGGCGGTGGCTGGAGGGGTTCGCCTACCACGCCGCGCTCGACCCCGGTCTGTTCGTGCTCGCCGTGGCGCTGGCGCTGGCGTTCGCGCTGCTCGCCGTGGGCGGGCAGGCCCTCCGCGCGGCGACGGCGGACCCCGCCCGCGCCCTCCGCGCCGAGTAACCACCCCGCCCCACGCCGTTCCGCCCCCATGCCCTTCGCCCTCCGCACCGCCCTCCGGTCGCTCCGGCGTCGACC
>CAZDFV010000198.1:0-6438 GCA_964504495.1 uncultured Rhodothermales bacterium | reverse complement strand
CCGCCCGGTTCCGCGCCGGAGTCGACTGGGACGCCCCGCCCGCCGCCCGCGCCGCCGACTTCGCCCGCCTCCGCAAGACGTACCCCGTCCGCCGCGAGTGGGCCGGGTACGCCGTGCGCGGCGACGTCCCCCCGTCGCTCCGGGCCGCCGTCCGCGACGGGCTGGCGATGCGGCTCGGCGGCTAGCGCCCGGGGCTACCGGCCGAGACCGAGTCGGCTGGGACGAGGACGAACCGCTCCGGCGTGAACGGCGCCACTGCGACGACGCCCCCGATGCCGGCGCCGTACAGGGCGGTGCCTCCGGCCATGACCCCCACGTACACCTGGCGGGGGAAGGGGAAGGGCGGGCCCGTCGCGTAGCCGACGGCGGCCCCGACGGCCGCGCCGACGGTGGCCCCGATCAGGAGCCCCCGGGCCAGGTGGCCCCCCCGGCTCGCGTCCCGGCGCAGGAACGACACGCGTTCCACCTGCGAGGTGGGGACCGCCCGCACGGAGCCGGTCGCGGGGTCGATCCAGCGCGTTGAGTCCGCGCTGACCTGGAGCGCGCGGGCGTCTGCGGGGGGCTCGCCGCGGACCGTGACCTTCGTCACGTGCCGCCCCGCCCGCTCCGTGATCGCCTGCCGGGCCGCCGCGTCCGAGACGTCGAGCGGGTGCGTGGTGGCGCAGGCCGAGAGCAGGAGGGCCGCGCAGGCCAGGGGAAGGGAGCGCACGGGGCGGACGGGGAGGAGCAGGCAAGCTAGGCGGCCCCGCCGCGCGCGCCTGGTACGCGAGGACTACCCGCCCCGCTGGCGGCGCGCCCCGCCAGCGGCCCGGTCGTCAGTCACCCGACCGAGAGCTACCCGCCGCCGAACCCGTACTCGCGGAGGTGGCCCTCCCGGTCCCGCCAGTCGGCCCGGGTCTTGACGTAGAGCTGGAGGTAGACGCCCCGCCCGAGGAACGCCTCGATCTCCCCGCGCGCGGCCCGCCCGAGCCGCTTGAGGGCGGCCCCGCCCTTCCCGATCAGGATCGCCTTCTGCGAGTCCCGCTCGACGACCACGTCGCAGGCCACGAAGTCCTTCCCGCCCGGCCGCTCCTCGTACGTCACGACGACGACCTGCGTCGCGTACGGGACCTCGTCGCGGAACTGGTGGAACACGGCCTCGCGGACGATCTCGGCCACGAAAAAGCGCTCGGGGTGCTCCGAGAGCTGGTCCTTCGGGTAGTACGGCGGGCCCGGCGGGATCCGCGCGAGGACCGCGTCGAGGAGCGCGTCGCACCCGGCCCCGGTCAGCGCCGAGATCGGGACGGTCTCCTCCGGCGCCCGCCCGAGCGCCTCCGTGTAGAGCTCGACGAGCGGGAGCGCCTCGTCCACGAGCCCCAGCTTGTCGGACTTGTTGAGGGCGAGGAGGACGGGGCCGGTGGCGCGCTGGACGCGGTCGGCCGCCTGGCGGGCGTCGTGCGTCAGGCGGCCCTCGGTCGCGTCGGCCAGGAACACGGTGACGTCGGCGTCGCCGAGCGAGCGGTCCACGTCGCGCATCATGTGCTGGTGGAGCCGGTACTTCGGCCGGACGACGCCGGGCGTGTCGAGTAGGACGAGCTGGTAGCCCTCCTCGGGGCCCTCGCCCTCGGAGAGGATGCCGAGCACGCGGTTCCGCGTGGTCGAGGGCCGCGGCGAGACGATCGACAGCTTCGTCCCGAGCCACCGGTTGAGGAGCGTGGACTTCCCCACGTTCGGGGCGCCGACGAGGGCGACGTACCCGCTCCGGTGCGGGGCGGCCGCCGCGTCGGCGTCGGGCGGGGGGTCGGGGGCGGTGGGCTCCATGCGGGAAGCTACCCCGGGCCGCCGCGCCGGGTCTGGGCGGTAGCTTCGGGTCTGTGGGCGGCGCCCCCGCCCGCCTGCCGCACTCCCATCGGCCCGATGCCCGCCCGCGTGCTCCAAGTCAACGTCTCGCCCGGCGGCGTCCCCAAGCGGGCCGTCGCCGAGGCGCACGTCGGGGTGAACGGCCTCGTGGCGATGCCGTGAACCACCCGAAGGTCCACGGCGGGCCGGAGCGGGCCGTGTGCCTGTTCGCCCTCGAGCTCATCCAGGCGCTCCAGGACGAGGGCCACCCCGTCTTCCCCGGCGCCGTCGGTGAGAACCTGACGGTCGCCGGCCTGGACTGGCCGGCGCTGGAGGAGGGCGCCGTGGTCCGGGTCGGCGGGGCCGTCCGCCTCCAGCTCACGCGGCGCGTCGAGCCGTGCCGGACGATCGCGGCGTCCTTCGCCGACGGCGCCTTTAAGCGGATCAAGCCGGACCGGGCCCCGGACGAGACGCGGTGGTACGCCCGCGTCCTCGCCGAAGGGCGCGTGCGCCCCGGCGACGAGGTCCGCGTCGAGGCGGGGGGCACACTGTAACTCTCCGCGTGGGGCCGCGAGCTTCCGCTAGCGCGTCGCACCCCGCCCGTCGCTCTTGTTTCAGCCACAACGCTGTGGTGGGCGCGACGGACGTCCCCCGACGAGGGGGCCGAGTGCGCCGCGTACCCGACGGTGGTCCTGCGAGGGGTGCACCCGACCGACGTAGTCTCTCTACTCTGCTCTCGGTGGCTCCATGCGCTCGCTTACTCTATTCTACTCCTACTCGCACCGGGACGAGGAGCTTCGCGACGAACTGGAGAAGCACCTCGCCATGCTCCGGCGGCAGGGTGTGATCGAAGAATGGCACGACCGCCGGATCGCCGCCGGCGATGAGTGGGACGGCGAGATCAACCAGCACCTCGGCCGGGCCGATATCGTCCTGTTCCTTGTCAGCTCTGATTTCCTCGCTTCGGACTACTGCTACGACGTCGAGGTGGCTCAGGCGATGAAGCGCCACAAGGCGGGCGAGGCTCGGGTGATTCCCGTCTTCCTCCGGGACTGCGACTGGAAGGGAGCGCCGTTCGGTAAACTCCAGGGTGTTCCGACCGACGCCCGGCCCGTCACGAGTTGGGCGAACCGGGATGAGGCGTTCACCGATGTGGCGAAGGCCGTCCGTCGCGCAGCGGAGGCGATGCAGGAGAAGCCGGCCGCTGCGCCAGCCTGGGGGCAGATCTGGAACCTTCCTGCCCCGACGCGGACGTTCACCGGACGATCTGAGCAACTGGCGGACGTAGAGCAAACACTGACCGAGGGCGAACGCATGGCCCTCACGGCACTTCACGGCCTCGGAGGTGTGGGGAAGACGCAGATTGTGCTGGAGTTCGCCCGCCGCCACCGCGACGACTACGCCATTGGTTGGCTCATTCGGGCGGAAGAGCCGGGCGTCTTGACCGGCGACCTATCTGAGTTGGCGGTCCGCCTCGGTATCGCCCCGCGTGATGCAGGACCAGAGGCGACGCTAGCTGCGCTTCGGAGCTGGTGGGCCGCGCACGACCGTTGGCTCCTCGTCTACGACAACGCCGAGAGCGCTGAAGCCGTGCGGAACGCTCTCCCCAAAGCGGGGCGAGGTCACGTCCTCATCACCTCTCGGGCCGCCGCCTGGCGGGGCGTTGCGGAGCCGGTCCCGGTCCGCGTGATGGGTCGGGCCGAGGCTGCCGGCTTCTTGATCCGGCGAGCCGGGCGGACCAAAGCTGACCGCCCGGCGGCTGAGCGGCTGGCGGAAGAGCTCGGGGACCTCCCGCTCGCGCTGGAGCAGGCGGCGGCGTACGCCGAGGAGACGGGGCTCTCATTCGACGACTACCTCGGCCTGTTCCGCCAGCGCCGCGCCAATCTCCTCGCGGAGCGGTCCGCGACGGCTGACTACCCGGAATCGGTGGCGACGACGTGGAGCCTCGCGTTCGAGCGCGTGGAGGCGGAGGAGCCGGCCGCCGCCGCGCTCCTCAAGCTCTGCGCCTGTCTCGCCCCGGACGACATTCCCGGCCGTCGCATCCGCGACTGGGATCAGCCCTGGCCGGTACCGCTCGACGCGGTCCAGACCGACCCGCTCGCGTGGGGCCAGGCGCTCCAGGCGCTCCGGCGGCACTCACTCGTCCGCCCGGACGGCGACGGTCTCTCTGTTCACCGTCTCGTCCAGGCCGTCACGCTCGACCGGATGGACGGCAAGGACCGGCAGACGTGGGTTGGGGTGGCTCTCCGGTTTATGTGTGGCGTGCTCAACGTCTCGTATCCGGAGATGTCAGGACGTATGGCAGAGTTCAGCGCGCTCGCACCGCACGCCTACTCTGTCCTGGGCATACAGCAAGAGGAGGAAGCAACCCACGTCGACCTGCTTCGGGGAGTCGCGACGTTCGCGCAGCTACGGGCGGACTACGACGGTGCCCAATCCCTGCTCCAGCGTTCTATCAACCTCGCTGAGAAGATCCACGGTCCTGATAGCGCGGCGGTGGCCGAGCTTGTGAACAACTCCGGGAGCGTGCTCCACGACAGAGGCGACCTAGAGGGCGCTGAAGCGGCTTACCGGCGTGCTCTCGCCATCGACGAGTCCGTCCCCGGGGACAACGGGGCGGCAGTCGTTAGAGATCTGAACAACCTTGGCCTCTTGCTTTACGAGAGGGGCGAGCTGGATAGCGCCGGGAAGATCCTCCAACGCAACCTTGTGCTTCGGAAGTCCATCTACAGCCCCGATCACATAGAAGTCACCACGGCAATGAATAACCTGGGGCTGGTGCTTTGCGGCCGGGGCAACTTGGTCGGTGCTGAGGCGCTTCATCGTCGGGCTCTCGCTCTCGACGAGGTCACCCTCGGTCTCGATCACCCTGTGATCGCTACAGACCTCGTCAATCTCAGCCGCGTTCTTCTGGAACAAGGCGATACTGACGGCGCTGAGGCTTCGGTCCGCCGTGCAATAGCGATTGACGAAATCACCTATGGACCTGACCATCCGGAGGTCGCTATAGACTTGATTAGCCTCGGCCTCGTGCTTCAAGCTCAGGGCGATTCAGGAGCTGCCGAGGCGACCTTGTCTCGTGCGCTGGCCGTGTTCGAGCGGAAGGGGGGCTCGGACCATCCGAGGACGGAGGAGGTGCGCTCTCGCCTTGCAGATCTCCGTCGCTGAACGGCTACAGGGCGACTCCGCCAGCAGCGGGCCGGAACGTCGCCCGCGACCGGCGGTAGGCACCGCCGCCCCACGCCGACCCATGCCCACCGTCTACGTCACCCGGAAGGCCCGGTTCAACGCGGCCCACCGCCTCCACAACCCGGCGAAGTCCGACGAGTGGAATCGCGAGACGTTCGGGAAGTGCAACAGCCCGAACTGGCACGGCCACAACTACGAGCTCGACGTGACCGTCGCCGGCGAGCCCGACCCCGAGACCGGGTTCGTCGTCGACCTCGCCGCGCTGAAACGGACGATCGAGGCCGAGGTCGTCGAGCCGCTCGACCACAAGAACCTCAACCTCGACGTCCCCTTCCTCGAGGGCCGGCGGACGTCGACCGAGGCGCTGGCCGTCGCGATCTGGGAGCGGCTGGCGCCCCACGTCCCCGGGCTCCACGAGGTCGCCCTCCGCGAGACCGCCAACAACGCCGTCGTCTACCGTGGCGAATAACGACCGCCCCGGCGGCGCCTCCGGCCTCGCCGCCGAGGCCGCCAGCCCGCTCCTCTACGAGCGCCGGGACGTCTACGACCCCGACGTGACGGGCGAGCTGGCCGCCCTCTCGCGCCGCCAGCTCGAGCTCGTCGGCGAGGACCCGGGCCGCGAGGGGCTCGTCAAGACGCCCGAGCGCGTGGCGAAGGCGTGGCAGTTCCTGACCCACGGGTACGGGCTCGACCCCGACGAGGTCTTGCGGAGCGCGCTCTTCGAGGAGGACTACTCCGAGATGGTCCTCGTCAAGGACGTCGAGGTCTACAGCTTGTGCGAGCACCACGCGCTCCCCTTTTTCGGGAAGGCCCACGTCGCCTACATCCCGGCCGGCCGGATCGTGGGCCTGAGCAAGATCCCCCGCGTGGTGGACGTGTTCGCCCGGCGGCTCCAGGTCCAGGAGCGGCTCACGCTCCAGATCCGCGACGCCGTCGAGCGCGTGCTCCGGCCCGAGGGCGTGGCCGTCGTGGTCGAGGCGCAGCACCTGTGCATGATGATGCGCGGCGCCGAGAAGCAGAACTCGATGACGACGACGAGCGCCATGAGCGGCGTCTTCCTCAACCGGCCCGACACCCGGGCCGAGTTCATGCGCCTCATCGCCGGCTGACGCCGCGCGGGCGGCCGCCGCGGGCCCGGTGAAGGTCGGGGAATCCCCGGCGCGGTACCTTGGTCGCCGCTGTCCCGAGCCATCCCCCGCCGTGCCCGAGTTCCACCGCCTCGACGCCGACGCCGACGCCCCGTTCCTGCGTGCGGGCATCGCCGACCCGCTCACCGGCGTCCCGTTCCGGCCCGCCAACGAGGTCGTCCTGTGCGAGACGTGCGGGCTCGTCTCCCTCCGCGAGACGTGGGAGGCCGTCGGCGGGTGCCCCAACGGGCACCGCACGCCGGCCGCGTGGGACGCCGCGGCGGCGGCCGGCGACGGGGCCCCG
>CAZDFV010000197.1:3107-6507 GCA_964504495.1 uncultured Rhodothermales bacterium | reverse complement strand
AGGCCGGCGGGGGGGCCGTCGGCTCGGACGCGGGGAGCGGGCCGAACTCGTGGGGCTCGGACGCGACCCCGCGGAGGACGCGGACGGGGGCGGGCATGGCTAGGCGGGCGCGGCTTCGAGCGAGATCTCGCCGGCCTCGGCGAGCGCCAGCGCGGCGGCGACGACGGCCCGCTGGGCGTCCTCGACCTCGGCCACGCGCGGGGTCCCGGCCATCTCGATCTCCTCGCGGAGCGCGGCCCCGACCCGCTCGCTCACGTTCGCGAACGCCTTCTCCTTGAGCGCCTCGTCGGCCCCCTGGAGCGCGAGGGCGAGGGCCCCCTGGTCCACGTCGGCGAGGACGCGGGCGAGGTCGCGGCCCTCGAGCTTGACGAGGTCGTCGAAGAGGAACAGGAGGCTCTCGATCCGGCCGGCGAGGTCGGGCGCCCCGGCCTGGAGCGCGTCGAGGACCTGGCGGCCCGTCTCGCGCCCGGCCTGCGTGAGGATGTCGGCCGCCCGCTTCACGCCGTCCGGGCCGGCCCCCTTCGCCCCGAACCGGGCGCGAAGCGCGGCGTCGAGGTCGCGGAGCGCCGAGGCCGGCGGCGGCGTCAGGAGCGAGAGCCGGCGGACGACGTCGCCGCGCGTCTCGGGCGGGAGGTGCCCGAGCGCGTCGGCGGCGGCCCGGGCCGCGAGTTGGGAGAGGACGACGGCGGCGGTCTGCGGGTGCTCCTCGGCCAGGAACGCCGCGACCTCCTCCGAGTCGGCCGCGGCGAGCAGGGCGAACCCCGTCCCCTCCGTGGCCGCCTCGACGCGGGGGAGGATGGCCCCGGCCCGGGCCTCGTCGAGGCTCTCGCGGACGAACTGGCGGGCGGCGTCGAGCCCACCGGCCGCGCCCACGGCCGGTTCGTCGGCCGCGGCCGTGCGGTAGGCGCGGAGCACGGCCTCGACCGTCGGCCCGGGCACGCGCTCGAGCCGGGCGACCTCGACCGAGACCCGCTCGACCTCGTCGTCGTCGAGCGTCGGGAGGAGCGCGCTCGCGGCCTCGACACCGAGGGCGACGACGAGGACGGCCGCGCGCTGGGCGCCGGTGAGCGTGTGGGGGGCAGCGATCATGAGTGCGTCGGTGGGCTGGCGACCGTCGCCAGCAGGCGGGCGTAGTGGAGAGCGGTGGAGTCCCCCTCCTGGACAGGAGGGGCTAGGGGTGGTCGACCGGGCCGTGCGCCGCGCCCGCCCGGCTGGCGGGCGCGCCCCGCCAGTGGGACAGACGGTGCGGGACCCAGGCGATGTGCTCGCCAGGTCCACCCCCTCCCCCTGGACAGGGGGAGGACTCCGTCGCGGGCGTCGATGCTGGCTGTCGCTCTTTGCTCATCACACCTCACCCGCCAGCGCCTCGCGCGCGGCGTCCTCGCGGAGCCACGCGCGGACGAGGGCGGCGGCCTCGTCGGGGTTCTCGACCACGTGGGCGCGGACGTCCTCGACGAGGTCGGGGGCCTCCTCCAGTCGCTCGCGGGCGTCGTCGGAGAGCTTGTCGGCGAGCGGGTCGCCGTCGACGGCCTCGACGGTCGTGCGGGGCGTGCCCTCGGGGAGGCCGGCGGGCACGCCGGCCGGGAGCGCGGGCGCGGCGCTGGCGGCGAGCGCGGGCACGGCCTCGGGCTCTTCGGACGCGGCGGTGGCGGCGTCGGCGAGGCGCCGGAGGAGGCGGTAGGCCAGGAGCAGGGCGATCAGGACCACGACGTAGCGGAGCGCCAGCCCGGCGAGGTCCAGCCAGCCGGCGTCGGCGAGGAGGCCCTCGGGCTCTGGCTCGGGCGCGAACCGGATCTGCTGGAGCGCGAACTGGTCGCCCCGGGCCTCCTGGAAGCCGACGGCGTTCTTGACGAGCGACTCGATCTGGCGGAGCTGCTCGTCGGAAAAGGGCGTCGGCTCGCCCTCGGGCTGGGGGCGGGCGAGGTCGGCGGGCGGGGCGGCCTCGTCGAGCAGGACCGAGACGGTCAGCGTCTCAATCGCTCCGGCCTCGCGCTCGGCGACGGTCCGCTCGCGCGTGACCTCGAAGTTGCGGACGGTCGAGTTCGCCGCGGCCCCGTCGGCCACCTCCTCCTGCCGCTCCTCCGAGATGACCGTCTGGCTCTCGGGGTCGACGGTGGCCCGCTCGGTGCTCGTCCGCGCGAGGTCGAGCTCGGCGGCCACGCGGACGACGGCCCGGCCGGGCCCGAGCATCTGGTCGAGGAGGCTCTGGCCCGAGGCCGCGAGGTGCTCCTCGACCTCGCGCCGCATCTGGACCTGCCCGCTCGTCATCCCGTCGGTCCCGGCGCTGGCCGGGCTCGCGAGCGTCCGGCCGGCCTGGTCGAGGACCGTGACCTCGGCCGGGTCGAGCCCCTCGACGGCCCCGGCCACGAGCGCCGTGATCCCGCTGACCTGGTCGGGCGCGAGCCCGCCGCGCGTGTTCAGCACGACCGACGCCGACGGCCGGGCCTGGCGGTCCCGGAACGGGCTCCGCTCGGGGAGCACGAGGTGGACGCGCGCGCCCTCGACCTGGCGGACCGACCGGATCGTCCGGGCCAGCTCGCCCTCGAGCGCGCGCTTGACGTTCAGCTTCTGCATAAAGTCCGTCATCCCCAGCGTCCCGGCGTCGAACAGCTCGTAGCCGGCCGGCCCGTCGGCCACGAGCCCGTCGGTCGCCATCGCCAGCCGGAGCCGGTGGACCTCGGCGCGCGGGACGTAGACGGCCGCCCCGCCGTCGCGGAGGTCGAAGGCCACGCCCTCGGTCTCGAGCCGCTCGACGACGCGCCCGGCGTCCTCGGCCGCGAGGTCGCCGAAGAGGAGGGCGTAGTCGGGCGCCGTGGCCCACCGCGCCACGAGGAGCAGCACGACGACGGCGCCGACGACGACGGCGCCGAGCGCGGCCTGCCGCCGGGGCGGGAGCTGCTGGAGCGACTGGCGGGCCTGGACGAGAGCGGACACGGGTGGGGGGAGGGATGGAGGGACGTGGGATAGAGGGATGGGGCGGCGGGGGAGTGGGCTAGGGGTGGAGAGGCGCTCTGCTCATCCCTCCATCCTCTATCCCTCTCGCCATCCCTCCGCTACACCTGCATCCGCATGATCTCCTGGTAGCCCTCGAGCATCTTGTTGCGGACCTCCGTGAGGAGCTGGAAGTGCATCTCGGCCTGGTTGAGGGCGATCATCACGCCGTGCACGTCCTCGGTCTCGCCGGCCACGAACGCGCCGACCTGGGCGTCGGCCGCCTTCTGCGTGGCGTCCACGCGGTCGAGGGCGTCGGCGAGCGTGGCGCCGAACGGGGCGCCGCCGGGCGCGGCGGCCCCGCCGGCCTCCCCGGGGGGCGGGAGGACGCGGACGGGCGCGGCCTGCGTGCGGGCGGCGATTGCGGAGACGGTCATCGGGAGGCGTCGGCTTGAAAGACTGGCGGGGG
>CAZDFV010000197.1:0-3097 GCA_964504495.1 uncultured Rhodothermales bacterium | reverse complement strand
CGCGCCGCCAGCGGGGCGGGCGCGGAAGAGCCGGTCCCCCTCCTGGACAGGAGGGGTCAGGGGTGGTCGATTGGGCGGGCTGGGTGCTCGCCCGGAGCGCGGTGCTCGCCCGTCTACCCCCTCTAGCTCCCCCTGGACAGGGGGAGGACTATCGGGAGCCAGGGCGAGCGCCCGGCGTCGTGCTAGGCCGAGAGGTCCAGCCGAGTCCCCACCTGGGGCGGCTGGTGGACCTGCCGGCCGGGGCCGTACAGCGTCTGGGCCACGGCCGGCCGCGGCGGGAAGGCCCCGGCGATCTGGGCCTCCTCGGCGGCCGAGAGCGGGGCCGGGGCCGCAGCCGCGAGGGCCGGGCGCGCGGCCCGGGCTCCGGGTGCGATGGCCGCGCCGAGCGGGCCGCCGTAGGGGTTCGGGGTGGAGGACGAGACGTTCATGAGTGTCGCTGCCTGGGGGAGCGGGGGGCGCCGGAGCGCAGATGTCAGATTTCGAGCGATCGCTTGATCATCTCCTTGGCCGCCTTCACGGACGTGAGGTTGGCCTCGTAGACGCGGTTGGCCGAGATCATCCGGGCCATCTCGTCCACGACGTTGATGTCGGGGTAGGCCACGTAGCCGTCGGCGTTGGCGTCGGGGTGGTCGGGGTCGTACTCCAGCCGGACGCGGTCCTCGCCGACCACCTCCGTGGTCGGGCCCATCTCACCTGCCGCGCGGATGCGGCTCCAACGGGCCCCGCCGATGTGCCGGGCGTCGGTCTGGCGGAGCGGGAGGTTCGCCTGGCGGAGGACGGCCTCGAACTGGCGGGCCCCGTCGGGCGCCGTCTGGAGCGCCCGCTTGGGCTGGTAGGGCGTGCCGTCGGCCGTCCGCGTGGTCGTGGCATTCGCGACGTTCTCGGTCGCCACGCCGAGCGCGATCCGCTGGGCCTCGAGCCCGCGCGCGGCGGTCCGAAACGGGCTGAACGAGCGGACGGGGGAGAGCACGGGGGCTGGCGGGTTGAGTGGTCAGAGCAGAGCGTTCAGAACAGATGCGTGATACGTGATGCGTGAGGGCGCCTAAGGAGAGTCACGTGTCACGCATCACGTATCACGGTCATCCGGCGCGGCCGGTGATCCCGGTGCGGACGCGGGCGAAGTGCTCGTGGAGCGCGCGGGCGGCCATCTGCGTCCGCATCTGAGTGTCGGCGATCTCCATCAGCTCGTCCTCGAGGACGGGCGGGCGGTCCTCGGAGACGAGCCGGGCCGTCACGTCCTCGCCGGCCCCGCCCGCGACCGGTCCGCCGCGGCGGACCTTCTGGAGCTCCTCCTCGAACGAGACCGACAGCCGGGAGTACCCCGGCGTGTCCAGGTTGGCGACGTTCGACGAGAGGCTCTTGAGCCGCCACGAGTACGCCTGCATGGCGTTCTGGAGGAGGCGGAGCTGGGGCGTGTTCACGGGAGCGGGCGCGTTCTGCCGGACCGGCGCGCGAATCCCGTGCCACCCAGACCAGGGCGCCCCCGCCCCCTTTAGCCCCGGCACGGCCTGCCGATACCGCGGAAAACGTTGCCGGCCCCCGGTAGCTTCCCCTCCCCCCGGCTCCCCCCATGACGGCCTCCGAGACCCCGCCCCGCGTCCTCTTCGTCGACGACGAGCTCCCGCTCCGCGACGTCGTCACCCGGCTCCTCCGGCGCCGCGGCGTCGAGGTCGTCGCCGTGGGCGACGCCGTCCAGGCCGTCGAGACGCTCCGCCGCGAGGCGTTCGACCTCCTCCTCACGGACTTCCAGATGCCGGACATGGACGGGTTCGAGCTCCTCGCCCACGTCCGCGAGCACTACCCCGACCTCCCGGCCGTCATGGTCACCGGCCACGCGAGCGTCCAGCACGCCGTCCAGGCCATGACCGGCGGGGCCGTGGACTACCTCCCCAAGCCGTTCGCCGCCGACGCGCTGGCGGAGCGCGTGCTCGGCCAGATCGAGGCGAAGCGCGAGGCCCCGCCCGCCCCCGCCGCCCGCCGGAAGAAGACGCCGGCCCAGGGGAAGAAGGGGGCAGTCGCGTTCGTCGGCGAGAGCCCGGCCATGACCCGCGTCCGCAGCCTGGCCGACCGCGTGGCACCCAGCCAGGCGCCCGTCTTCGTCCACGGCGAGAGCGGGACGGGCAAGGAGGTGCTCGCGAAGTACCTCCACGCGCAGAGCGGGCGGGGCGGGCCGTTCGTCGCCATCAACTGCGCGAACCTCCCGCGCGAGCTCGTCGAGAGCGCGCTCTTCGGCCACCGGAAGGGGTCGTTCACCGGGGCCACCGGCGACCACGTCGGCGTGTTCGAGGAGGCCCACGGCGGGACGCTCCTCCTCGACGAGGTGACCGAGATCGACCCGGCCGTCCAGGCCAAGCTGCTCCGCGTGCTCCAGGAGGGCGAGGTCCAGGCCGTCGGCGCGCGGCGCCCGAAGCCCGTCGACGTCCGCGTCGTCGCGACAACGAACCGGGACGTGGCCGAGGCCATCCAAGACGGCACGTTCCGCGACGACCTCTACCACCGGCTCGCCGTGTTCCCCCTCTCGCTCCCCCCGCTCCGCGACCGGGGCGACGACGTGGCGCTCCTGGCCGAGCGGTTCGTCGAGAAGTACCGGGCGCTCTACGGGTACGGCCCGAAAGCGCTCGCGCCGGCCCTGATGGACCGGTTCCGCGAGGCCGAGTGGCCCGGGAACGTCCGCCAGCTCGAGAACATGGTCCACCGCGGCGTCGTGCTCTCGGCCGACCGCGAGACGATCGAGACCGACGACGTGGACCACGCCTTCCTCGCCGACGCGGCGCCGATCGGCGGCGGCCCGGGCCTCGCCTCGCGCCCGCTCGCCGTCACCACGCTCGACGAGATGGAACGGCGGATGATCCTGCAAGCGCTCGACGAGAGCGAGGGGAACCAGCAGCAGGCGGCCGACCGGCTCGGCATCTCCGACCGGACGATCCGGAACAAGCTGAAGCGCTACCGCGAGGAGGGGCTGGCGGCCTAGCTGACCACGGGCGCCCGCGGGCCACGCGCTCCGCCGGCGGGCTACCCGACCGCCGCGTCGAGGGCCTCGCGGAAGGCGGCGGCGGCGGCGGCCGGGTCCGGCGCCGTCGAGACGGCCGTCATCACG
>CAZDFV010000196.1:0-6527 GCA_964504495.1 uncultured Rhodothermales bacterium | reverse complement strand
GGGGACGGCCAGCGCGGCGCCCCGGCCGAGGCCCCGGCGCCCGACGGCGCCTTCGCCCTCCGCGCCGCCCCCGTCTTCCGGCCCATGCCTGAGGAGCGGGCCGCCCCGCCCGACCCGGCCTAGCGATGGCGGGCGACACGGGCGACCGGTTCTCGTCCCGCTGGACGCTCATCCTGAGCGTGCTCGGGATCGCCGTCGGGACCGGCAACATCTGGCGGTTCCCCCGGATCGCGGCCAAGACCGGCGGGGAGGACGGGGCCGGCGCGTTCCTCGTCGCCTGGCTCGTGTTCCTCCTCGCGTGGAGCATCCCGCTCATCATCGCCGAGTACGCGCTCGGGCAGCGCGGGCGGGGCGGGGTCGTCGCCACGTTCTCGCGGCTGACGGGCGGGCGGTTCGCGTGGATGGGCGCGTTCGTCGCGTTCGTGGCGGCCGCCATCATGTGCTACTACAGCGTGGTCGCCGGGTGGTGCCTGTACTACACCGGCGGGGCGCTCGTCTCGGGCGCGCCGCTCACGGCCGAGGCCGCGCTCGCGTCGTGGGACGCGTTCCAGGGCTCGGGCCTCCCGGTCCTGTTCCACGGCGGGATGATGGCGCTCGCGGCGGCGGCCTGCTGGCGGGGCGTGCGGAGCATCGAGCGCGTGAACGGCGTGCTCGTCCCGACGCTCCTCGTGATCGTCCTCGTCGCCGTCGTCCGGGCCGTGACGCTGCCGGGCGCGGGCGCCGGCATCGCCTACCTCTTTACGCCCGACTGGTCGGTCCTGGCCGAGCCGGCGACGTGGCTCGAGGCCCTCACGCAGAACGCCTGGGACACCGGCGCCGGGTGGGGCCTCATCCTGACGTACGCGGCCTACATGCGCCGCGAGGACGGCGTCGTCCGCAACGCCGTGCTCACGGGCGTCGGGAACAACACGGTCTCGGTCCTGGCGGCGACCATGATCTTTGGGATCGTGTTCGCCACCCTCAGCCCGACGACGGTCCTCGACGGCGAGGCGCTGACGAGGGTGGAGGTGATGCAGCGGAGCGGGCCGGCCTCGACCGGGCTCACGTTTATCTGGATGCCGCAGCTCTTCGCCGAGATGCCCCTCGGCAAGCTGTTCGCCGTCGGCTTCTTCCTGGCCCTCACGTTCGCCGCGCTCTCGTCGCTCATCTCGATGATCGAGCTCTCGACGCGCGTCGTCGTGGACCTCGGCGTCGAGCGGTCGCGGGCGCTCCCGGGCGTGGCCGCGGCCGCGTTCGCCGCCGGCGTCCCGAGCGCCGTCTGGGGCGACGCGTTCGGCAACCAGGACTTCGTGTGGGGCGTGGCCCTCATCCTGAGCGGGGCCTTCGTCGCCGTCGCCGTCACGACGTACGGGCCGCGCCGGCTCCGCGACGAGACGGCCACCCCGGCCGACTGGCGGCTCCCGCGCGTGTGGGGGACGTGGCTCCGCTACGCCATCCCGCTCCAGGCCGTCGTGCTCCTGGGCTGGTGGCTCTGGCAGGCCACGACGGCCGACTTCGCCGAGCGCTGGTGGGACCCGACCGAGCCGTACAGCGCCGGGACCGTCGTGCTCCAGTGGCTCGTCGTGCTCGTCCCGCTCGTGGCCCTGAACCGCTGGCTCGCCCGGCGCTCCGGCACGGCCGTCGCGTGAGGCGGACGTCCAGCAGACGGGTCCGGGGGAGCGCCCCCTCCAGGCAGCCGGGCTGCGGCGTTCTCGCTCCATCTCCTTCAGACGTGTCATCCTGAGCGCAGTGAAGGATCTCAACGCCGAGGTTCCAGGCCGTAGGTGCCGGCCCCAAAAGGCTGGAGGGCCCGCGTTGGGATCCTTCGCGTCCGCTCAGGATGACAGGAGGAAGACTCCGTGCTCGGCTCCTGACCCCTCTATTCCCAGATGGGGAGGATCTGGGGCGGTTGACCGCGCAGAGCGCCGCGCTCGTCCGGCTGGTGGGACACCTCCGTTAGCGGGGCAGGCCGTGCCAACGGCGGAGCGTCACGCTGGTCCGGTCTACCCCCTCCCGCTCCGCGGACTCCCCCTGTCCAGGGGGAGGACTGGATCGGTACTCCTCTTCGCCCTCGCGCTGGCGGCGTGCTCCGCCAGCGGGCCGCTCACGCGCGCCGAGGCGACCGACTACCGCGAGACCTCGACCTACGCCGACGTCCTCGCCTTCCTCGACGCGCTCGGCGCCGACGACCTCCGCCGGACGACGTTCGGGGAGACCGTCGAGGGGCGGGCCCTCCCGCTCGTCGTCTGGGGCGCGCCGGGCGCAGACGCCGAGGCCGTCCGGGCGACGGGCAAGACGCGCGTGCTCGTCCTTGCGAACATCCACGCGGGCGAGGTGGCGGGGAAGGAGGCCGCGCTCGCCCTCCTCCGCGACCTCGCAGACGGGAGGCACGACGCCTGGGCCGACTCGCTCGTCGTCCTCGTCGCCCCGATCTACAACGCGGACGGGAACGAGCGGGTCGCCTACGGCAACCGCCCGCTCCAGCTCGGCCCGGTCGGGGGGATGGGGCAGCGGGCGAACGCCCGGGGCCTCGACCTGAACCGCGACTTCACGAAGCTGGCGGCGCCCGAGACCCGGGCGCTCGTCGGCCTGATGCGCCGGTACGACCCGCACGTCGTCCTCGACCTCCACACGACGGACGGGACGCTCACGGGCTACGACCTGACCTACGCCCCGCCGCTCTCGCCGAACACGCCCGGCGCCATCGACCGCGACCTCCGCGAGCGCCTGCTCCCGGCCGTGACCGACTCGCTCCGGGCGGACGGCCTCTTCGCGTGGCACTACGGGAACGTCCCGGGCGCCTTCGGCGAGGCGACCGCCGCCCCGCGCGGGTGGTACTCGTTCAGCGGCCGGCCCCGGTTCTCGACCAACTACGTGGGCTTGAGGAACCGCTACGGGATCTTGTCGGAGGCGTACAGCTACGCGACGTTCGCGGACCGCGTCCGCGTCACGCGGCGGTTCGTGGAGGGGGCGCTGGACCAGACGTGGGCGCGGGCCACGGCCGTCCGCCGGACGGCCGCCGAGGCCGACCGCCAGTCGGTCGTGGGCCAGCGGCTGGCGGTCCGCGCCGAGTTCGAGGCGCTGCCCGAGCCCGTCGAGATCCTGCTCGGCGAGGCCGACACCGTGGCGCACCCGGTCACAGGCGCCCCGATGCTCCAGCGGCGCGACGTCCGCCGGCCCGAGACGATGCCGGCGTTCACGCGCTTCCGGGCGGCCGAGACGGTCGAGGCGCCGGCCCTCTACGCCGTCCACGTCGGACCGCACCAGGCGGCCGTCCGCGACCTCCTCGACGCCCACGGGATCGCGTACGAGACCGGGAGCGTGTGGGGCCGGGACCGCCAGCGGTTCCGGCTCGACAGCGTCCGCGTGGCGGAGCGGGCGTACCAGGGCGTCCGCGGGCAGGAGGCCTTCGGGGCGTGGGAGGGCGTCCCAGCCGAGACGGGCCTGCCGCCCCGGTCCGCGCCGGCGCTCCTCGTCCCCGTAGACCAACCGCTCGGCCGCCTTGTCGTGGCCCTCCTCGAACCGCGCTCCGACGACGGCGTCGTGGCGTGGGGGACCGTCCCGGCCACCGAGCTCCGGCCCGGCGGCGCCGTCCCGGTCGAGCGCGTGCCCGCGGAGTAAGACGTCCGGGGCCGGGGGCGTATGACGCAGCCGCGCGCTGGCGGAGGGCCCGCCCCCCAGCCGGCACTTTCCCCACGGCCCCCGCGTTGACGTGCCGGACCTGCACCGACCCATGCGCACCGCCCTCCTCCTCGCCCTCGCCGCCGCCCTCGCCGGGTGCGGCGCCGACTCCGCCGCCGGACCGGCGGCCGAGGCCGACTCTGAACCGGCCGGCCCGCCCGTCGTCGAGGTCGAGACGGCCGAGGCGCTCGTCGACGCCGTGGCTGCGGCCGACGCTGAGACGACGGTCCTCAACTTCTGGGCGACGTGGTGCGCCCCGTGCCGCGTCGAGTTCCCCGACCTCGTCCGCTACGACGCCGATGTGGAGGGGGAGGGGATCGAGGTCCGGTTCGTCTCGCTCGACGCCCCCGACGACCTCGGCATGGTCCGGGCGTTCCTCGACGACCACGGGGTCGAGGAGCCGTCGTTCCTCTACACCGGCCAGGGCGACGTGACCGCCGCGCTCAACCCGTTCGTCGGCGGGACGGTCCCGATCACCATGATCCTCGACGGCGAGGGGATCGTGCAGCACACGCACGTCGGGATCATGACGTACGACGAGATCCAGTCCACCGTCGCCACCGTCCGCGCGGGCGGCGACCCCTCCCAGCCCGACGCCCGCTCGTGACCCGACTCCCCCTCGTACTCCTCGCCCTGCTGGCGGTCGCCGCCAGCCCGGCCCGCGCCCAGCTCGCCCACGGCGACCCGATCCCCGCCGCCGCCCTCGTCGACGCGGCCGACCAAGCGGGGCTCGTCGTCGTGTTCTGGGACGCCGCCTGCCCCTGGACCGAGCGCTACGCCGACCGGCTCGGCGCGCTCGTGACGAGCTACCGCCCGGCCGGCGTCGGGTTCGCCTTCGTCGAGGTCGGCGGGCCGGTCGAGGACGACGCCCCGCGCCGCCCGGCCGGCCCCCTCGTCTCCGACGCCGACGGGGCGCTCGTGGCCGCGTTCGGCGTCCAGCGCGCCCCGCACGTGTTCTTTTTCGGGCCCGAGCAGACGCTCCTCTACGACGGCGCCGTGGACGACAGCCCGGCCTTCGCCGACCGCGTCCAGGCCCCGTACCTCCGGCTCGCGCTCGACCAGAGCATCGCCGGGCTCCCCATCGAGGTCCAGCGGACGCAGGCGTTCGGGTGCAAGGTGGACGGGGCCGCGCCCGCCGCGGGCCGGTGAGCGGCCTCCTCGACACCTCTAGCGCCCTCCGCGACCTCGTCGGCCGGGCCCGCGAGCAGGAGGCCGTCGCGCTCGACACCGAGTTCGTCTGGGAGCGGACGTACTACCCCGGCCTCGGGCTCGTCCAGGTCGGGCTCGGCGGCGACGACGTCCACCTCGTCGACGCCGTCGCCCTCGACCTCGCCCCGCTGGCGGCGCTCCTCGAAGACCCCGACGTGGAGAAGGTGCTCCACGACGCGGCCCAGGACCTCCAGATCCTCGCGCGGGCGGCCGGCGGCGCCCGGCCCGTGACCGTGTTCGACACGCAGCGGGCGGCCGGGCTCGTCGGGCAGACGGCGACGGCCTCGCTCCAGGACCTCGTCGCGTGGGCCGCCGGCGTCCGCCTCGACAAAGGCGCCACGCGGAGCGACTGGCTCAAGCGGCCGCTCTCGGACACCCAGCTCCGCTACGCGGCCGACGACGTCCGCTACCTCCTCGACGTCCGCGACAAGTTGTGGGACGAGGCCGAGAGCCGCGGCCGCGACGACTGGGTGGAGGCCGAGATGGACCGCTACGAGGACCCGGCGCTCTACGAGGAGGCCGACCCCGCCGACGCCGTGGACCGCGTGAAGGGCCGGGGGATCGGCAAGCTATCGGGCCGCCAGCGGGCCGTGCTCCGGGCCGTCGCCGCGTGGCGCGAGCGCGAGGCCCGCGACCTCGACCGGACCCGCCGGATGGTCCTCCCCGACGACGTCCTCGTCCGCGTCGCCGAGCGGGCGCCGAGCGGCGAATCTGACCTCGCCAGGCTCAAGCTGACCGACCGCCAGGTCCGCCGGTTCGGGCCCGGACTGCTGGCGGCCGTCGAGGCGGGGGCCGCCGCCGAGCCCGAGCGCGTCACGCGGCGCGGGCGGCCCGGCCCGGACGACCACCGCCGCGCGGCCCAGCTTCTCGTTGCCCAGGCCCTCGTCTACGGCCGGTGCGAGCGGGAGGGCGTGGACTCGGTCCTCGTCGCCACGAAGTCAGAGCTGGCGGACCTCGTCGAGGCCGGGCCGGACGCCGTGGCCGCCGCCTTCCCCGGATGGCGCTACGAGTTCGTCGGGGGCGACCTGGAGGCGCTCCTCCGCGGCGACCTCGCCGTCGGGCTCGACGGCCCGGACGGCTGGCCCGTCGCCGCTGGGTAGCCGCGCGCTGGCGGACGCCGCCAGCGGGGCAGGCAGCGGGGCGGAGGCCCACGCGCTACGAGAGGTGGTCGGCCAGGACGCGCTCGACGCCCTCGGAGAGCAGGTCCCAGCCGGCCGCCGGGTGCTTGGTCACGGTCACGAACCCCGGCACGATGAGGAGCGACTGGACGCCCCGGAGCGCGAAGAGGTCGCTCGCGAGCGCGTTCTCGGACGCCTCCGCCGCCGAGTGGTAGGCGAGGAGCCCGCCGTCGAGGACGGGGGCCCCCTCGACCTCGAACTTGAGGCTGTTCGGGTTGGGCGTGGGGCGGGCCGTGACGGTCATGGCGTGCGGGGGGAGCGGCCGGCAGACACCCCGACCCGGCGCAGCCGGTTCCAGCCGGCAACCTGGGGCGGGGCGTGGGTGTACGTCCCGCCCCTCCCCCCGCGCTTCTCGCCTGCCGATGGCCTCTCCCGACTCTCCCGGCGACCCCGTCCCCGTTCCGAAGCCCCCGCCCGTCGGGCCGCCGCTGATGGACGACCCGCCCCCGGCCGACCCGCCGCCCCCGCCCGACCGGCCGG
>CAZDFV010000195.1:0-6615 GCA_964504495.1 uncultured Rhodothermales bacterium | reverse complement strand
CCGAGCGGAGCCGGGCCCGCACGGCGGCCGCCTGCGCGACCGCCCGCTCGACGTCGGCCGCGGTCGCGGCCCCGGACGCGAACACGGCGTCGAGCGTCCGCTCGGCGTCGACGAGCTGGTGGCCGAGCGGGACGGCCTCGGCGAGCATGTCGGCCCGGAGCCGCTCCGCCGTCGCCTGCTGGTCGTCCGTGAGGCCGAGCGGCTCGGCGAGCTCGAGGACGTGGAGCGGACCCGGGTAGCTGTGGAGCTCGGCGGGGCGGGCCATCCCCAGCCCGGCGCCCCCCAAGAGCCCCTCCACCTCCTCGGCCGAGAGGCCGGACGGGACGCGCGCGTCGTGGGCATCGGCCTCGTGGACGTGCACCGCGTGGCCGTGTTCGTGGCCCCCGTGCTGTGCGGACGAGGCGGTGGAGGCGGCGGCCGCCAGCGCGGCGAAGAGGAGCAGGCGGCACATGGCTCGGGCAGGGGGAGACGGTCGGAGTGGGCGTCCGAGGTCCAAGGTCGCACGAGAGCACGCCGCCCCGACCGGCGTCCTACTTCCCGATGCAGAACTGGGAGAAGACGGCGTCGAGGACGTCCTCCGTCGTCACCTCGCCGGTGACCTGGCCGAGCTCGTGGAGAGCGGCCCGGAGGTCGAGCGCGAGCGTGTCGCCGCCGGAGCCGCCGTCGAGCGCGACCCGGGCCCGGCCGACGGCGGCGCGGGCGGCCTCCAGGTGCGCCCGGTGCCGCTCGTTGACGGCAACGAGGCCCGCCTCGGCCTCCGCCAGCCCGGCCGTGGCGATGTTGCGGAGCGACTGGCGGAGCCCGTCGAGGCGGGCCGGCTCCGAGAGCGCTGCGCGGGCGGAGACGGTGTAGTCGCCCGATGGTGTGTCCACGAGGTCCGCCTTGTTGTGGACGAGGAGGACGGGGAGGTCCGGTCGGCGTTCGTCTAGCCCGGCGAGGAACGCCCGCTCCTCCTCGTCCAGCCCGCGCGTGGCGTCGGCGACGTAGAGGAGGACGTCGGCGCCCTCGATGGCGGCGCGGGCGCGGCGCGTGCCCTCGGCCTCGACGGCGTCAGCCGTCTCGCGGAGGCCGGCCGTGTCCAGAAACCGAAAGCGGAGGCCGCCGATCTCCGCCTCGGCCTCGACGGCGTCGCGCGTCGTCCCCGGCGTCGGGCTCGTAATCGCCCGGTCCTCGCCGACGAGCGCGTTGAGGAGCGTGCTCTTGCCCGCGTTCGGCCGCCCCCCGATCACGACGCGGACGCCGTCGCGCACGAGCGCGCCCAGCCGCGCCGAGCCCACGAGCTCCGCCAGCAGGGCGTCGGCTTCGTCTAGCAGGAGGCGGAGGGCGGGGCGGTCGGCGAACTCGACGTCCTCCTCGCCAAAGTCCAGCTCGAGCTCGACGAGGGCGGCCGTCTGCACGAGCGACTGGCGGACGCCCGCGACGGCGTCGGAGATGCGGCCCCGCAGCGCCGCGACGGCCGTCCGGTGCCCCAGCCGGCTCTGCGCGTGGACGAGGTCGGCGACGGCCTCGGCCTGGGCCAGGTCGAGCTTGCCGTTCAGGAACGCCCGCTGCGTGAACTCGCCCGGCGCGGCGGGGCGCGCCCCGGCGTCGTAGAGCGTTCGCAGGACGGCCTGGGCGACGGCGTCGCCCCCGTGGCACGTGACCTCGACGAGGTCCTCGCCGGTCGAGGAGTGCGGCCCGCGCCAGACGACGCACACGACTTGGTCGACGGGCTGCCCGTCCGCGTCCGTCAGCCAGCCGACGTGGACGGTCCGCCCCTCGGCCTCCGCCAGCCCGGCGCCGGAGAACCGGGAGGCGACGATGGGGACGGCCTCCGGCCCGCTGGCCCTCGCGACCGCCAGCGCCGCCGTCCCCCGCGCCGTCGCGAGCGCCGCGATCGTGGGATGGATCCGTGATGCGTCGGGGCCGATGCGTGATGCGTGATGCGTGAGGGTGCTCGGAGGAGGGTCACGCATCACGTATCACGCATCCGACCGTCAGCGCCAACCACGGCTCTCGTCCCTACCGCTTCCGCTTCTTCGAGCGGCCAGCGCCGTTCCTCGAGACGACTTCCGTCGTCACCTTCTTTTTCCGGCCGGGCCGCTTGGAGCGTCCGTTCTTCCGGCCGTTCTTGCCCGTCACCTTGTGCGCGACCTCGGCGGCCCGGTCGATCTCGGGCGTCTCGCCCTTCTCGTGCGCCGTGTGCACCTGCTTGTTGATCATCCGCTGCTGGACGATCGAGAACAGGTTGAACCCGAGATAGTAGAGCGAGAGGCCGGACGGGAAGCGGTTGAAGAACAGGAAGAAGACCGCCGGCATCATGTACATCAGCACCTTCTGCTGGGTGCCGCCGGCGCCGGCCGTCGTCGAGAGCTTCATCGAGACGATCATCGAGAGCCCCATCAGCAGCGTGAAGCCCGCGACGAAGTCGCCGTAGAAGGGGATCGTGAACGGGAGGTTCAGGATCGGGTCCGGGGCCGAGAGGTCGGCCGCCCACAGGAACCCCTCGCCCCGGAGGACGAGCGTGGACTGAAAGAACCGCCAGAGCGCGATCAGGATCGGGTACTGGAGGAGCATCGGGAGGCACCCCCCGAGCGGGTTGACGCCGGCCTCCTTGTAAACCCGCATCATGGCCTCCTGCTGCTTCTGCGGGTCGTCCCCGAACTTCTCCTTCACCTCCTCCATCTGCGGCTGGAGCTCCCGCATCTTCGCCATGTTCCGGTAGCTGACCGCCGTGAGCGGCCAGAGCACCAGCTTCACGAGCAGGGCGAAGACGATGATGACGAGCCCGTAGTTCGACGTGAACGTCGAGAGGAAGGCGAAGACGGGCGCGATGAGGTAGCGCGCGATCGGCCGCGTCATAAAGGCGCCGAACCCGAAGTCGACGGTGTCGTAAAGCCCGTAGGCCGCGAGCCGACGGAGTTCGAGGGGCCCGAGGTAGAGCGTGAAGGCGTCGGCCTCGCCCTGGGCCAGCCGCGGCATCTCAAGGCGGGCGGCGTAGTCCTGCGCGAACCCTTCGGCCCCGGCCTCGCCCGCCTGCTCGCCGATGAGGATGGCCCCGTTGGTCTCGACCTCGGGGATGAGCGCGGCGATAAAGAACTTGGTCTTGACCGCCACCCAGTCGATCTCCCCCGTCCGCTCGAGCGGCTCGGCCTCGCCCTCCTCGTCGAGCCGGATCCACTCGGTCTCGCCGCCGGACCGGAGGTAGGCCCCGCTCTGCTGGACCTCGCCCTCGACGTCGGCCTCGGCGAACGGGAGCGCACCGTCCCAGACCAGGTCGTAGCCGCCGCCCTGGCTGAGCAGGTCGGTCCCGGGCGTCTCGACGCGGAAGTCGACGTCGTACGAGTCGTCCTCGAAATGGTAGACGAACCGGAGGGCGCCGCTCCCGACGGGCGCCTCGAACCGGACGTCGCCGGACCCGTCCTCAATGCGGAGCGTGTCGCCCTCGAACGGCTGGCCGTCGACGACGGGCGTGAACGAGAGCGCGCGCGAGTCGACGTAGGCCCCCCGGCGGGGGAGGAACCCCACGGCGAGGGCGCCCTCGGGGTTCGAGACGAGCTCGACGAGCTCGTCGGTCTCGGCCCGGTCGTAGCCCAGGAGGTGGAAGCTGACCGGCGTGCCGCCGCGCGTCGAGAACGTGGCCTCGTAGCGGTCGGTGACGACGGTGACCAGGCGCTCCGGCCCGCCGAGCGCCTGGGCGAGCGCCGAGTCGGTGGGCACCGCGAGGGCGTCCTCCTCCTCCGGCGCCGTCTCCGCCAGCGGGGCGGCCTCGCGGGCGGCCTCGACGGCGGCGAGCGAGTCGGCGGCGGCCTGCTGCGCCGCGATCTCCTCGGGGCTCGGCGCCGTCTGCACCATCCACAGCCCCAGGATGAGGGACATGAGGAGGATGCCGAGGAGGGCGGTGCGGTCGAGGCCCTGGGGTTCCACAGGCGGAGGGGGGAGCGGGGGCGCTACGGGGCGGGCGGGTCGTCGTTGCGGGCTGGCGGGCCGCTGGCGGCGTCGGCGACCGGGATCTCGCGGTCGCCGAGGCGGTCGAGCGCGCGGGGGAGGTCGCGGCGGAGGTCCCGGGACGCCGTCCCCTCGCGGCCCCGGAACAGGACGAAGAGGGTGAGGCAGTCGGGGCGCCTGGCGAACCGCGCCAGGAGCGGCCCCTGGTGCTGGCGGAACGTCTCGCGCAAGAGCCGGCGGACGCGCGTGCGCTCGGCGTTCGTCGTCCGCCGCCCCGGAGCAAAACCGACCTGGAGGCCGGTGTCGTGCCCCGTCGCCTCACGCGGGACCGCCCGGTAGAGGACGCGGACGACGCCGACGGTCACGGCCCCCACGTCGTCGCGTCCGCGCTCGAAGAGCGGGCGGATCAGCCGGCGCCGCTTGAGCCGCCGCGGGCGGGGGAAGGCGTGCGGGCGCACGGCGACCGGCGCCACCAGCGGGGCTTACTTGCCCGACTTCGTGTCGCTGACGGTGAGGTCGTGGCGGCCCTTCTGGCGGCGGCGGGCGAGGACGTTCCGGCCGTTCTTCGTCGCCATGCGCGAGCGGAACCCGTGCTTGTTGGCGCGCTTGCGGCGGCTGGGCTGGTAGGTGCGCTTCATGGTCGGGGGCAGCGGGGGCCGCCGGAGTGCGGGATGCGAAAACCGCCGCCTGCGCGGGCGCGCGGACGGCGGGACCCCGAAGATAGCCCGCGCCCCCGCGCCGGCCGTGAAGCCCCGTTGACTTCCCGGCCCCCCGGCGGTGGCCCCGCCGTGCCCTGTTGACTCTGGCGCGGCGCGGCGCGTACCTTGGTCGCCCGCTCCGGTCCCGACCGGAGCGCCCCGCGGGAATAGCTCAGTTGGTAGAGCATCAGCTTCCCAAGCTGAGGGTCGCCGGTTCGAGTCCGGTTTCCCGCTCCGAGGCCGGCGCCGGCATCTGGCGCCGGCCTCGTCTGTTCCGGCTGGCGGTCTCCGCCAGCGGCCCGGGCGGTTAGCTCAGCTGGTTAGAGCATCTCGTTTACACCGAGAGGGCCGGGGGTTCGAGTCCCTCACCGCCCACGGGCCCCGAGTGGGCGCTACGCGTCCAGGGCGTAGACGACGACGTAGTCGAAGGCGAACCGGCGGTTGGAGCTGCCCGTGAAAAACCCGATCTCCCGCCCCGCCCTGTTGTTCGAGACCGGGTACGTGTCGACGTACGCCTCGTTGATGTAGAGCTGCATGGCGGCCCCGCTCACCCGGAGCTCGACGAGGTTCCAGTCGTCGGGGCCCGTCCGTAGAGCCGACGTCTTCTGGTAGTCCCCGACGGGTTGCCACCGTCCGTTGTACTGGTAGAGCCGGTAGCTCCCGTCTCCCGTGAACCCCACCCGGTAGTCGAGCCCGCCCTGCCGCCGGAAGACGAATCCGCCGAGGTTGTTGCGCGGTCCGGCGACCTGCCGGACCGCGAACCGGGCGACAAAGTCGGTGTGGGGGACGTCGGTGAGGACGGCCGACCAGGACCCGCTGCTCGGCTGCTCGATCTGGATCTCCCCGTCGTCGATTGAGGCCCGGCCGCCGCGGAGGGCCCGGGACGTGCTCCACTGGTCGTCCGTGTTGAACCGGTCGAAAAAGAGCAGCCGGCCGAGCTGGTCGGCGCCGACGGACTGCCGGAGGGCGGGGCTGAACGCCTTCTGGTAGAGGTCCTCCCGGAACCGAGGCAGGAGCTCGCGGACCGTCTCCCACTCGCCCTCGCTGTACGGCCCGAGGTCGGAGTCGACGCCCGGGCGGGCCCGCGTCGTGGCGAGGGGGAGGTGCCGCTCGACGGCGTGGGCGACGTGCTCCAGGGCCGCCTCCCGGTCGCCGGAGCGCTCCTCCACGACCGCGAGCGCGACGTGCGCGCGGAGGGCGTCGGAGCCGGGAGCGTCGGCCAGCGGGGCAAGGAGCCGCCGAGCCTCGGCGTAGCCCCCCGTCCCGATGTGGCACCGCGCTAGAAGCTCCCGGACGTCCGGATCGCTCACTCCCGAGGCCCGGTCCACGCACGCGGCGTAGTCCCCGACGAACCACAGGGCGAAGGCGCGCATCGCGGCCTGCTCGTCCTCCAGGGGTTGGATCTGCTCGGCCCGGTCGAGGAGGTCGACGGCGCGGCGGACCGGCGCCCCCTGGTCGCCCTCGACCCCCTCTTCGAACAGCTCCGCCGCCCGCTCAAGCATCTGCTCGTGGACGACGGACGCCTCGTGCGCGACGAGGTCGGCCGTCTCGTCGGAGCGGAGGGTGAGGTCGATCGGCCCGATCCCCTCGATTGGGTCCTCGCCCGGGGCGCCGAGGACGAACCCGTCCATGCTCGCCTCGATCCGGTAGGGGCCCGGCCGCAGCCAGCCGAACGCGTAGTCCCCCTCGAACCCCGTGAGGGCCTGCTTGACCGGCTCCCCCTCGCGGAGCAGGACCACCTCGACGCCCCGGAGGGCGGCCCCGCCGGCCCGCGTCACGCTTCCGGAGAGCGTCACGCGCGTGAGGGCCTCGTACGCCCCGTAGCCGCCGAGGGCGAGGACGACGAGCCCGAGGGCGGCCCAGGTGAAAGCCCGGGAGCGCCCGGCTGGCGGCCGGTCCGGCCCCGCAGCCCGGTCCGGCATCGGCGGCCGGTCCGGGTCCGCTTGGTCCGGCTTCGCGGGCGGCGTGGGGGGCGAGACCGGCGGCGGGT
>CAZDFV010000194.1:0-6619 GCA_964504495.1 uncultured Rhodothermales bacterium | reverse complement strand
CCGGGCCGCGCTCGACGACGTCGAAGCCGGCGGGCTGGCGGAGGGCGCGGCCGGCGACGACGCGGCCGGCGGCGCGGACGGCGAGGCGTAGCCCGTGGCCCCCCCCCTTACCGTCACGCTCCTCGGGACGGGGACCTCGACGGGCGTCCCCGTCCTCGGCTGCGCGTGCGCCGTGTGCACCTCGGACGACCCCCGGGACCGGCGGCTGCGGACCTCGGCGCACGTCGTGGCCCACACCGACGCCGGGGACGTCCACCTCCAGATCGACACCGGGCCGGACTTCCGGGAGCAGGCGCTCCGCTACGGCGTCGGGGCCGTCGACGCCCTCCTCGTCACACACGAGCACTTCGACCACGTCGTCGGGCTCGACGACCTCCGCCCGCTCTTCTTCCGGAACCGGGCGGCCGTCCCCGTCTTCGCCCAGCCGTCGACGGCCGAGACGCTCCGGGCCATGTTCCGGTACATCTTCGACCGGACGTACCCCGGCGCCTCGATCCTCGACCTCCGCCCGGTCGACGGGCCGTTCACGGCCGCCAGCCGGGAGCACGCCGGGGCCCGCGTCGAGGTCGTCCCCGTCCCGGCCCTCCACGGCCAGGCCGCGGTCCTGGGGTTCCGGCTCGGGCCGTTCGCCTACCTCACCGACGTCAGCGCCGTCCCGGCGCCGAGCCTCCGGCTCCTCGACGGCGTCGAGACCCTCGTCCTCGACGGGCTCCGGCCCGACCCCCACCCCACGCACCTCTCGTTCGCCGAGGCGGCCGACCTCGCCGCCCGGGTCGGCGCGCGCGAGACGTGGCTCGTCCACGTGACGCACGCGGCGGCCCACGCCGAGGTCGAGCGGTCGCTCCCGCCGGGCGTCCGGCTCGGCTACGACGGGCTCGTCCTCTACATTCCCGGCTGACGGCCGAGGGGCAGCGCCCCGCGGCCCGCGTTTTGCTCGCACGGCGCGGGCCGCCAGCCCGGGCCGGCGGTGCTCCCTTCCCGCACTCCCAGGCCGCTCCGGGACCCCGCCGTCCCTGCCGCGGTTCGCTCCGTCCGTCCTCTGCAGAGGGCGCCCACCACACTCCACCTCACCTGCCACCATGCTACGCTCCCTCCCCGTCCGCGCGGTCCTCGCCGCCGTGCTCCTCGCCCTCGCAGGGCCGGCCGGCGCCCAGGCCCCGTTCGCCACCGGCCTCGACGGCCCGTTCCGGCTGGCCCAACTGGCCGACGGCCGCGTCCTCGTCTCGGAGGGCCAGTTCTCGGACGACCCCTCAGCCGACCGGGTCGTCGCTTTCAACGCGGACGGGTCCGGCGAGGCCGTGTTCGCGGGCGGGCTGACCAACCCGACCGACATCTTCCAGCTCGAGAACGGGGACGTCCTCGTCGCCGTCCAGAGCGCGGGCGGGCGGCTCGCCCGGTTCAACACGGCCGGCGGGGTCCAGGACGTCTTCGCGACCGACCTCGGCGCCCCCCGGGACGTGATCCGGTCCGGCGACCGGCTCCTCGTCGTCGACGGCTCGGAGTCCGGTCGGGTCGTCGAGTTGAACTTGGACGGGACCGTCCGGGACGCCTCCTTCATCACTGGGCTGAACCGGCCGGCCGGGATCGCCGTGGCCCCCGACGGCCGGCTCCTCGTGACGGAGGGGGGCACCGGCCAGGTTCTCGCCTTCAACGCGGACGGGATGGGCCGGGCCGAGTTCGCGGACGGGCTCTCCGACCCGAGCGACCTCCTCGTCTCCGACGGCCGCGTCCTCGTCGCCAACATCGACGACGACCCGGACAACAACAACGGGAACGCTGACGGGAGCGTCATCGCCTTCGACACGGACGGGACCGGCCGGACGACCGTGCTCGCCGACCTCGTCCGGCCGACGGGGCTGGCCGAGCTCGCCGACGGGCGGCTCCTCGTGACCGTGTTCGGGGACGACTCGGACGGCGCCGGGTCGGTCCTCGCGTTCCAGCTCCCGACGTCGTCGGAGACCGGGCCGGCGCTGGCTACGGTCGGGGCGCCCGCGCCGAACCCGACGGCCGGGGCCTCGGCCCTGGACGTGTCGGTCGTGGAGAGCCAGCGGGTCCGGGTGTCGGTGTACGACGTGCTCGGGCGCGAGGTGGCCGTGGCGTTCGACGGGCCGGTCGCGGCCGGCCCGTCGGTGTCGGTCGCGCTCGACGCCGAGCGGCTGGCGCCGGGCGTGTACGTCGTCCGCGTGGCCGGCGAGGCGTTCGCCGAGGCCCGGCGGCTCACGGTCGCCCGCTAGGCGCGCGTCCCGCCAGTCCCCCGGGGCCGGGCACGGGTGTGCCCGGCCCCGGCTGCGTTGGGGCTACCTTGCCGGACACGCGCCGCCGGATCCTGTGCCCCGCCCGTCCGTCCTCGTCCTCAACGGGCCCAACCTGAACCGGCTCGGCCTCCGCGAGACCGACATCTACGGGACCGGCACGCTCGCCGACATCGAGGCCGACCTCCGGGCGAAGTTCCACGACCTCGCGCTCCGGTTCGAGCAGTACAACGACGAGGGCGCCCTCATCAACGCGCTCCACGCGGCCGACACGGTCGAGACGGCCGGCGTCGTGTTCAACCCGGGCGGGTACGCCCACACGTCGGTGGCGCTCCGCGACGCCGTGGCCTCGATCTCGACGCCGGTCGTCGAGGTCCACCTCTCGAACGTGTACGCGCGCGAGCCCTTCCGGCACACGTCGCTCCTCTCGGCCGTGTGCGCCGGGGTGATCGTCGGGTTCGGGCGGGCCGGGTACGCCCTCGCCGTCCGCCACTTTAGCGGGCTCTCGTGAGCGGGCGCGACGGCGACGAGGCCCCGCGGCCGGTCGCGGAGCCCCAGACCCCCGTAGGGGGCGGCGAAGCTAGCGGGCCGGTCCCGGACGCCGAGCCGGCAGCGGAGGTGGCCGCCGCGCCGGGCGAGACGGCCGAGGAGGCCGCCGACGCCACGCCGGCCGAGGGCGCCGCCAGCGGGAGCGCGGCCGGGTCCGTGGCGGCAGGCATCCTGGCGAGCCGGCTCCTCGGGCTCGTCCGCGAGAAGGCCGTCCTGTTCTTTTTCGGGGTCGGCCCGCACCTCGACGTGTTCCAGCTCGTGATGCGGGGGGCCAACCTCCTCAACAACCTGCTGGGCGAGGGGACGCTCTCGGCCTCCTTTATCCCGATCTACTCGCGCCTCATTGAGGAGGGCCGCGCGCGCGACGCCGGCCGGTTCGCCGGCGCCGTCCTCGGGCTGCTGGCGGCGGCGGCGGCCGGGGCGGCGCTCGTCGGCGTCGTCTTCGCCGAGGCCGTCGTGACCGTCATCGGCTACGGGTTCCGGGGCGACGCGGCCGAGGTCGCGGCCGGGACCGCCGCCGTGGACCGGTTCGACCTGGCCGTGACGACGATTCGGATCACGCTCCCGATGGCCGGGTTCCTCGCGCTGAGCGCGTGGGCGCTGGGCGTGCTCAACAGCCACCGGCGGTTTTTCCTGCCGTACGTGGCGCCGACGCTGTGGAACGTGGCGACGGTCGCCGGCCTCGCCGTCGCCGCCGTCCTCGTCTGGGGCGACCCGCTGGCGGTGATGGACCTGGAGACCGTCCCGGTGCCGGCCCTCGACCGGCTGCTCCTCGGCGCCGTCGTCGGCGCGTTCGTCGGCGGGCTCTTGCAGTTCGGCGTGCAGCTCCCGCTCGTGTGGAAGCTGATGCGCGGGTTCCGGTTCTCCATTTCGACGAAGGTGGAGGGCGTGCGCGAGGCGCTGCGGGCGTTCGGGCCGGTCGTGGCGGGGAAGGGCGTGGCCCAGGTCTCGAGCTACCTCGACACGTTCCTCGCCACGCTCGCGACGGCTGGGACGCTCGGGGCCCTCCGCCCGGCGACGGTCCTCTACATCCTGCCCATCTCCCTTTTCGGGATGAGCGTGGCGGCGAGCGAGCTCCCCGAGCTCAGCCGGATCTCGAAGGAGAAGCTGGACGCCTTCCTCGGCCGCGTCGAGAGATCGACGCGCCAGGTCCTGTACCTCGTCGTCCCGACGGTCGTGGGCTACCTCGGGTTCGGGATCCTGCTCGTGGGCGTGCTCGTGGCCGGCGGCGCGGCTGGCGAGGCCGACGTATGGCTCGTCTACCTCATCCTCGTCGGGTACACGCTCGGGCTCGGGGCGACGGCCGTGAGCCGGCTCCTCCAGAACAGCTTCTACGCCCTCGGCGACACGAAGACGCCGGCCAAGATCGCCGTCGCGCGCGTGTCGGTCTCGGCCACGCTCGGGGCCGCGCTCATGTTCTGGCTCGACGGGTTCGGCGTGTCCGCGGTGCTCGGCCTCCCGGTCCCCGACGAGCCGCTCACGCTCGCGGCCGTCGGGCTGGCGCTGGGGTCGTCGGCGGGGGCGTGGGTCGAGCTGGCCGTGCTCCAGCGGGCGCTCCGCCGGCACACGGCGGCGTTCCGTCTCCCCGGCGCGCGCGCCCTCCAGATGCTCGGGCTGGCGGGCCTCGCGGCCGTCCCCGCCGCCGCCGTGTTCGTGCTCGTCCCGGCGTCGTGGAACGTGGCCGTCCGCGCGCTCCTCGTGATCGGCGTGTACGGGCCGGCGTACCTCGCGCTCGGGCACGCCCTCGGGTTCGAGGAGGGCGAGACCTGGCTCGGCCGCTTTTTTCGACGACTAAAGTAGGTACGGGGTACGGCCCTGCCGCCGGCCTCCGCCAGTCACCCAGCGACCGTACCTCGTACCCTGTACCCCGTACCGAATCGTGGCCGACTACCGCGGACACCTCGCCGGCGCGACCGTCTTCTTCGGCGTGTACCTCGCCGGGCTCGCGCTCGTCTACTCCGTCGACCAGGCGTACCGCCAGTTCACCGAGCTCGAGCTGATCGCCTACCCCGTCGCGCTCTTCGGGCTGGCGCTGATGTTCGGGCTGTGGCCCGACGTGGACACCAACTCGAAGGGGCAGAACCTGTTCTACGCCATCTTCTTCGTCGTCGACGTCGTCCTCATCGCGACGCGGCAGTTCGAGGAGGCCGCCTACCTCGGCCTGTTCTGCATCCTGCCGGCGCTGGGCAAGCACCGCGGGTGGACGCACTCGCGCTGGGCCATGCTCCTCATCCCCAGCCCGCTCCTGGCGCTCCCGGTCGTGCTCGCGCCCGAGGCCCCGTGGGCGGGGCTCCCGTTCTACGGGGCGGCCGTCGTGGGGTACTTCAGCCACCTCGTCATGGACGGGCTCGTCGTCCGGCTCCCCGGCCGCCGCCGCGGGGCCGGCTGGCGGTAGCCGCGGGCGGCCGTCGCCGCCAGCGGGGCGGGCGGGCCTCTCCGACGGAGCCGACCGCCACCCGTGAACCGCAAACCGTGAACCCCTGAACCCGTGGACTTCCTGTTCAAGTCGTGGGCGTCGCTGGGCAAGACGCTCCTCGCCGTCGTCGTCATCTACCCGCTCCTCATCGTGGTCCTCCGGGCCGGGGGCAAGCGGACGCTGGCGAAGATGAACGCCTTCGACTTTATCGTGGCCGTCGCCATCGGGTCGCTCCTGGCCTCGACCGTCCTCTCGACGGCGTCGCTGGCCGAGGGCGTGGGCGCCATCGCCGCGCTCGTCGCGCTCCAGACGCTCATCACGTGGCTGTCCGTCCGGTCGGACCGGTTCGAGGCGCTCGTCAAGTCGCAGCCGACGCTCGTCTTCCACGACGGGCGGTTCTTGGACGGCCCCATGCGGCGGCAGCGGGTCACGCGCGAGGAGATCCGCAACGCGATCCGGACGTCGAGCTCGGCGAGCGTGGAGGACACGGCGGCCGTCGTCCTCGAGTCGGACGGGTCGTTCTCGGTCCTGGGGACCGTCGAGCGCGGGAAGGCCGAGGCGCTCGCCGGCGTCGACGGGGCGGCCGAGCGGTACGACATCGAGGAGGCGCAGGGCCCGTTCGCCGACCCCACGCGTGGCCCGCTCTCCGACGCCGGCTAGCGACTGGCGGACGCCGCCGCCGGCGTTATCTTGACGTCAGCACCGGCCCCGCCGGTGACTCTACAAACCAGGGACCTCCCTGCTTGCCGGCCCGCCCGACCCGAACACGGTCGGGCGGGTTGTTTTTGGGCGCTGGCGGAGGCCCGGCCCGTTCGCGGGCGCCGCCAGCGGGGCGGGCTAGCCCCGCGCGCCGAGCGCCTCGGCGACGGCGATAAAGCGGGGGACGTAGGCCCGTGTCTCGGCCGGGAGCCGGTCGCGGAGGGCCCAGAACGTCGGCTCGCGGCCGGTCTCGGCGCGGTACGCCTGCGCCAGCCGCTCGACGCGGCCCACGCCGCAGTTGTAGGCCGCCAGCGCGAGCTGCCAGTCCCCGTCGAACCGCCGGCCGAGCCAGGCGAGGTACCGGGCGGCGGCGGCCGTCGAGGCGGCGGGGTCGGTCACGGAGAGCGCGTCGAGCCCGTACTCGGCGGCCGTCGCGGGCATGAACTGCCAGATCCCGCGGGCGCCCGCGTGGCTCTCGGCGGCCGGGTTCAGGGCGCTCTCGATGAGGGCCACGTACTTGAGGTCGGTGGGGAGGCCGCGGCGGTGGAGCGCCCGCTCGACGGCCGGGAAGTGCCGGCGCATCCGGCTGCGGAGGCGGACGAACCGACCGGCCACGGCCCGCTGCTCGTCCACGAGCGGGGCGGCCTCGGCGGGGTAGAACAGCCACGCCGGACCGGCCGCGCGGGCGGCCTCGGCGGCGGCC
>CAZDFV010000193.1:0-6674 GCA_964504495.1 uncultured Rhodothermales bacterium | reverse complement strand
CTCGACCGGCTCGTCGCGCTCGGCCGGCTCTCCGGCGACGACCGCCAGCGGATGCTCGACGCGCTCGGCTAAGCGCCGGCCGCGGAGCGCACTGGCGACTGGCGGAACGCCTCCGCCAGCCGGACGCCCCGCCCGCGGGCCGCGCTCAGTGGAAGGGCAGGACGAGCGGCGACGCCTTGTTCTCGACCAGGACCGCGTTGAGGTCGTGGAGGACCGTCACCGTCTGCGCGTCCGCGTCGACGGTGAAGGCGTCCATTTCGTCGGCGGGGAGGAAGGCCGGGACGACCGGCTCCGTCGCCGGGTCGCCCTCGTTGATGTTCTCGTTGACGAGGATCTCGTCCTGCGGCACGGGCCACCGGACCCCGAGGTCCATCATCCGCCGGCCCTCGGCGATAAAGACCTCCTGGCGCAGGAGGTAGAGGAGCCGGAGCGCGTCGTCGAGGTCGTCGAGGGCGTCCACGTCGGCGGCCGAGACCGTTGTCCCCGAGATGACGGGGACCGGCACGCTCTCGGTCCGCGACCGGACGAGCCCGTCTCGGAACGGGGCCCCGGGCGCCGCGGCGACGCGCCAGCTGGCGGCGTCCGGGCGGGCGCTCCCGTCCTGGTTCTCGCGCGGGTCGTCGGCGTCGCGGAGGGCTCGGCGCGGGCGGCTGGCGACGAGCCCGAGGAGGTCGCCGAGCGTCGCCTTGGCGTCGTCGAGGTCGCCGTCGGCGAGCTGGGCCTCGGCGAGGATGAGGTACGCCTCCTCGGCCTTCACGAACGCGATGTCGGCGTACTGGTCGTCGACCGAGTTCGGCTCGGCGCTGTTGAAGAACTTCGGATCGAGGACGTCGAGGCGGGGGAGCGGCTGGAGGTCGTTCTGCGGCCGGCCGAAGATGGCGAGCTGCATGTCGTTCTCCGGGTTGTTGATGAAGTCGTAGGACGCGAACCGGAGGACGTCCGGGTCGGCCGCGAGCGCGGCCTCGGCGGCCGCCCGCGCCCCGGCCCGGTCGCCGAGGTTCCGGTAGGCGCGCGCGAGCACGGTCTGGTAGCCAGCCCGCTTCGCGTCGCTCGAGGTGAGCGCGACGGCCTGGTCGAACGCGGCGGCCGCCCGCGCGAAGTGGTCGGCCGAGGGGACCGGCGCGCCGCCCGAGTCCGCGGGCGCGAGGTGCCAGATCTCCCCGATGTAGAGGTGGGCGACCCCGTTGAAAAAGTGGAGCTCGGCGAGCTGGTCGTCCGTCGTCGTCTCGTCAGCCGCGGCCACGCGGCGGAGCCCGAAGAGGGCCGTCGAGCGGAGGTCGTGGAACTCCCGGAGCGGGATCTCGACGTCGTCGTCGGCCGGGTCGATCGTGAGGTCGTCCATGAACTGGTTGAAGAAGGTCGCCGTGTTGACGTAGTTGTCGGAGGCGATCTCGGCCGTCGCGAGGTAGGAGCTCTCGAGGTCGTTGTTCTGGTTGTTCAGCGCCAGGGCCATCTGGCGCTCCATGCCCCGGAGCCACGAGGCCATCGGGTCGGGGAAGTCGAGGAAGTCGTCCTCGCCCACGTTCGGGTTGCGGACGCCGGTCGGGTCCACGAGGTCGCACGCGGCGAGGGCGGCGGCCGAGACCGCGGCGGCGAGGAGGAGGCGGAGGGCGGGGCGGAAGCGCATGTCGGGGGGAGTCTGGCCCGCTGGCGACGGCCGCCGGCGAGGGGAGCGGCGAGGGATCTCGACGCCGACGTCTGCCGCCAGCACCACCGGCCGACGCATCGAGTCGAGATCCTTCGCTCCGCTCAGGATGACACGGTGGGAGGGGAGAGCGACGGGCGAGGAGTTAGAAACCGGCCTTGAGGCTGACGAGGAATTGGCGCGGCGGCGACTCGGTGCCGAACCCGAAGACGCCCAGGTTCACGCCGTTCTGGACCCCGTTCTGGGGCCCGCTCAGCCCGTTGGCGCCCGTCACCTCGGGGTCGAACGACGAGGCGACGACGTTGAACGGGTTCACCACGCGGGCGCCGACCGCGAGCGAGCGGACGACCGGGTTCTGGAACCACTGCCGGGGCACCTCATAGCCGACCGAGATCAGCCGGACCTTGAGGAAGTCGGTGTCCTCGACCCACACGCCGGCGAGGTCGAAGAACGTCCCCTGGCCGAGGGCCGGGATGCTCCCGTCGGGGGCGCGGGGGAAGCGGTCCTCGTCCTGGGCCCCGTTGAAAAAGCGGAGCACGTCGTCGACCGCGATCCCCTGCGCGCCGATCTGGTAGTCGGCCGAGACGAGGACGTCGAGCCGGTCGAGGACGCGGGCGCTCAGGCCGAGCGTCCCGAACACGTCGGGGAGCGGGCTCCCGAGGACCGCGTCGCGCTCGACGTCCGTGAGGTTGCCCTCGTCGTCGAACGTCGGCCGGTCGCCGCGGAGGTACCCGACCGGCTGGCCCTCCTCGATCCACTGGCCGAGGAACGTGAACCCGCCGACCGAGAACGGGGCCGTCCCGCCGTTGTCGGTCACCTCATTCGAGAGCGTGTTGAGCGAGGCGTTGAGGCGGAGGTCGAGGGTCGGACCCTCGACGGCGAACGCCTGGGCCGCGAACTCCCACCCCTTGTTCGAGATCTCGCCCACGTTGAAGAGCTGGGCGCTGCGCCCGGACGTGGGCACGAACGGGACCGTGAAGAGGGCGTCCTCGGTGCGGGCGTCGAAGTAGGTGGCCTCGAGCGAGAACCGGCCGCCGAAGAGGGCGAGGTCGGCCCCGGCCTCGACCGTGCGGACGCGCTCGGGCCGGAGGTCGTCGTTCCCGAACTGGCCGTAGGTGTAGGCGATCTCGCCGAGGAACGGGGCGGCCGTCACGAGCCGCTCGTTGGCGAACGGCGTCGGGAATTTGCCGGCGAACCCGAGGTTGGCCCGGAGCTTCACGTAGGGCGCGAGCGCCCGGAGCGTCGGGCTGGCGGCCCAGAACGGCTCGGCCGAGACCACGTAGCCGGCCCCGATCTTGGGGTAGCCCACGACGCCGATGTCGTCCCCGAACGCCGAGTTCGCGTCGGCCCGGTACCCGGCCTCGACGTAGTAGCGGTCGCGGAAGCCGACGTTCTCCTGTACGTAGAGGCCGTAGTTGGCGACGACGAGGTCGAAGTCGATGGCCGTCTGGTCGGCCGCGTTGTTGAGCGACGTCGAGCCCTCGGCGATGTTCGTGGCCGTGAGGGCGTCCTGGCGGTCCTCGTCGCGGAACACCTGGCCGCCGGCCGTGCTGATGAACGACCAGTCGCCGAGCTCGGCCTGGTGCTGGGCGGTCGCCTCAAGGGTGAGCCCGAGGAACCGGCGCTGCGAGCGGATCAGCGTGCTCGACGTCGGGGGGAGCCCGACGGCCGAGAGGAACGCCGGCCCCTGGATCTCCTGCTCCGAGCTCGTCCGGTAGTCGAGCCCGACGACGCCCTTGAGCGTGAGCCCGCCGCCCGGCGCCAGGTCGAGCTGCTGCGACGTCTGGAAGCGCCGGGTGTCGCCGGTGTAGTCGTAGAGCCCGACGACGGCGCGGATCGAGTCGCCGATGGCGGTCAGGCTGGCGGCGTCCATTGCCGAGAGGTCGCCCTCCTGGCCGCCCTCGAGGTTCCCGAACGAGGCCAGCCCGTTGTTGGCGTTCACGTCGCGCTCGAACCCGAGCGCCGTGAACCCGAAGCTCCCCGCGTACTGGAGCGCGTCCGAGACGCGCCCGCCGACCGTCGTGCGGAGGCCGTACTGGGCCTGGCTGTTCCCCTCGCGGAACCCGTCGTCGCCGTAGAGCGAGCCGGCGAAGCTGTAGGTCAGGCCGGCCGCCCCGCCGCTCCCGCTGATCCGGTGCTGCTGGAGGAACCCGGCCCGGTAGAGGAGGTCGGCCGTCTCGTCGTACTTGAGGAAGTCCTCGGTCCCGACGATCGAGCCCGCCAGCAGCTCGTAGGCGAACGTCGACTGGCCGGGGAGCCCGCGCTTGGTGAAGATCTGGATCACCCCGTTCGCCGCGTCCGAGCCGTAGAGCGTGGTCGCGGCCCCGCCCTTGATGAACTCGATCCGCTCGATGTTCTCGATGGGGATGTCGGGGAGCGCGCTCGACTGCGCGCCCCCGGTGTCGATCCCCAAGGCGGCCGCCGTGTTCAGGTTGTCCACGCGGACGCCGTCGACGTAGATCACGGGCGTCGTGGATGAGAACGCCGAGATCGGCCCGCGCGAGCGGATAAGCGACGCCGTGCCGGGCTGGCCGGACGAGAACCGGACCTGGGCGCCGGGCAGCTTGGCCTGGAGCAGCTCGTCGAGCCGCGTGGCCGGCGTGGCCTCCAGCTCGCGCGTTGTGACCACCTCGACGGTCGTCGAGAGCCGCCGCGTCTCGACCGCCGCGCCCTGGCCGGTCACGACGACCTCCTCGAGCCCGAGCCGGTCTTCTTCGATGGAGACCGTGACCGTCGTCGTCTCGCCGTCGCGGACGGCGACGGGCGCCGTGTAGCGGCGGTACCCGAGGAACGAGGCGACGAGCGTGTACGACCCGGCCGGGACACTCTCGATCCGAAACTGGCCGTCGAGCCCGGTCGCGACGCCCAGCCCGGTCCCCTCGAGGACCACGTTCGCGCCGGGGATCGTCTCGCCCGTCGCGGCGTCGACGACGGCGCCGCGGACGACGCCCTGGGCGCTGGCGGCGTGGACGGCGAGGAGGGCGGGGAGGAGGAGCAGAAGGCGCATGGCGAGACCCCGGGGGGCGGATGGTCCAGGTCAGGCTAGGGCGCCGCCGCGCGGAAGCCGCGCCCGTTGTTGCAGGGCGCCGCACCGTGTTGCAGACGGACCGGTCGGCGCGGTAACCGGACCCCCCCCGGGGCACGGGCGCCCCCATGCCCCGTCCCGTCCCGGCACGGCCGTGTGCCCCGGCTAGCGGGCGCGTCCGCCAGCGGGCCGGGCGTGTCATCACCGTCTCTTCACAACAGAGGGCCCGCGGCTCGCAACGCGGGGCCGCCGCTCGCGACACGGGGCGTACCCGGCAGGCGCCGCCGGCCGTCGAGCCCTCGACTGCCGCCCCAGGACCCATGCGCCGGCTCCCGCTCCTCATCGCTGCCCTCGCCCTCGCCTCCGCACCGGCCTCAGCTCAATGGCTGGGGGGGGGCGGCCCGTCCACACCGCCAGGGGTTCGGGCCCTGAACTGGTCCTCTCCGGAGGAGCCCAGTCTCGACGTGCTCCGGTCGCTCCCGCTCGGGCTGGCGGCCCTCGAGGTCGAGGCCGTCACGGGCACCGACACCCGGCCCGCCCGGGCGGGCCTCCGCCGCGTGGTGGCCGAGGCCCGCCGCCGCGTCCCGGACTCGCGCGAGCCGCGGGCCACGCTGGCGGCGCTCGCCGAAGCGGCCGCGGTCGTGTGCCCCACGTTCGAGGAGGGGCAGGCCGGCACCTCCTACGGTGACGCCCTCCGTGCGGGCGCCTGCGACTGCGACGTCCTCGTCCTCACCTACCTCACCGCCGCCGACGCCCTCGACCTCCCGGTCACGGCCGTGTTCCTCCCGGGGCACGTCCTCCTCGTCTGGGACGACGGCCGCGAGCGGGTGTATTGGGAGACGACGGTCCCGGTCGAGCGCCCGGCCTGGTTTGTCGACGCACTCGTGCCCGAGGGGGCCGAGCGCGCTTACCTCCGCCCCCAGTCGCGGACCGAGATGGTCGGGTACCTCTACCTCCTCCGCGCCGACGCCCGCCACGCCCACGGCGACCTCGCCGGGGCCGACGCCGACTACGACCGGGCCCTCCGCATGAGCCCGGCGCTCGTGATCGCGTTCCACAACCGGGGCCGGGCCCACCTGCTCGGCGGCGAGCCGGCGGCGGCCTTCGCCGACTTCGACCGGGCCCTCGCCCTCGACCCGACCTACGCCGACGCCCGCTACGGCCGAGGCCTAGCCCTGCTCCTCCAGGACCGGCCGGCCGACGCCCTCGCCGACTTCGATCGGTCCCTGGCGTCGGAAGAGACGGCGGCCGACGTGCTCCACGCCCGGGGCCTCGCCCTCGACGTCCTCGGACGGAGTGACGAGGCGCTCCACAGCTTCGGCGCGGCCCTCGACGCCGACCCGACCTTCCTCGTCGCCCTCCTCGACCGGGCTGCGCTCTACGAGCGCCGGGGCGAGGCCGACCGGGCGCGCGACGACTACCTCGCGTTCGTCGAGGCCGCCTCGGGGACGGCCTACGAGGCCACCATCCCCGACGCGCAGCGCCGGCTCCTCCGCCTCCGACGGAGCCGTTCGTGACCGGCTGACGCCCTAGCCGAGCGAGGCGCTGACCCGCTCGCGGTAGCTCCGGCTCATCTTGAGCCGCGTCCCGTCTTTGAGCACGACCTGGGCCCCGCCGTTGAGGTGGGGGACGATCTTCCGCACCCGGTCCACGTTGAGGACCGTCGAGCGGTGGATGCGGAGGAACCGGCGCCCGTCGAGCCGCTCCTCGACGTGCCGGAGCGTCTCGCGGACGAGGTACTCCTTCCCGCCGACGTGGACGCAGACGTAGACCCCGCTCGCCTCGATCCAGTCGATCTCGGCCGGGTCGAGGAAGATGAGCTGGCCGCCCGACCGGATGACGAGCGGCCGGGCCGGCCGGCCTGCGGGCTCGGTGGCCTGGCCGTCCTCGCCGTCGAGGAGGGCCAGGAGCCGGTCCCGGTGCGCCCGGACCTCGGCGGCCAGGACCCGGTCGCGCGCTCGGCCGACCGCGACCGCCAGCCGCTCGGCCGTGACCGGCAACGGG
>CAZDFV010000192.1:1412-6724 GCA_964504495.1 uncultured Rhodothermales bacterium | reverse complement strand
GGCTCCGCCAGCGCGGCGGGCGGCTCGTCCAGGATGTCCTCCGGCCCGAGCGCGTCGGACTCGACGGCGCCGAGCGTGACGAAGCTCCGGTAGACGAGGACGAGCGCGAACGAGACGAGCCCGAACCCGATCACGATCGCCGTCAGCACGAGGGCCTGGGGGAGCGGGTTGGCGACGGCCCCGGCGGGCGCCTCGGCCCCGGGCAGGATGAGCGGCGGGTCCACGCGCGCCACGCGGCCCATGCTCAGGACGAGGAGGTTGACCGCGTTCGAGAGCAGGACGAGCCCGAAGATCATCCTGAGCAGGTTCCGCCGCAGGACGAGGTAGACCCCGGCCGCGAACAGGACGCCGGTGAGCAGGGCGAGGAGGAGTTGCATGGGGTTAGCTCTCTGTCTTCCTTCTTGTCATCCTTGAGGAGCGACGAAGGATCTCAGCACCAGCCGTTCACGCTGTTGGTACCGGCGCCGACGACGGAAACACCGCGCCGAGGTCCTTCGCTGCGCTCAGGATGACGGGGTGGGGACGGCGGGGCGGTATGGTCACAGCGGCGGTCAGTGCGTCAGCGCGTCGGCCGGGAGGGCGTCGGGGGCGCCGGCCGCTGGCGGGTCGGCGTGGTGGGGGCGGGGCTCGGGGGCGAACGGGCCGCCGACCCGGGGCGACCCGGCCTCGGGCCGCGGCTCGGCCTGCTCGAGGGCCAGGACAATCGTCAGCACGAACCCGATGACGGCGAGGAACACGCCGATGTCGAACAAAAGCGGCGTCCCCAGCTTGAGCGGCTCGATCCCCTCGCCCAGGTACAGCGTCGTCCACTGGCCCGTCATGAACGCGCCGCCCGCGACGGCGGCGAAGAGGCCGCTGACCACCGCAACCGCCAGCCCGGCCCCGATCAGGTCACGCGGGTCGACGCGCAGCAGCCGGCGCGCGGCGCGCTCCCCGAACGCGATGAGGTAGAGTGCGAACGCCCCCGCCGCCACCAGCCCGCCGATAAAGCCGCCGCCGGGCTCGTTGTGGCCGCGCCAGAGGAGGAACAGAGCCAGCACGAACAGGAGCGTGATGAGGAGCCGCGTCGCGGACCGCAGGATGACCGAGCCCTCGACGTCGAGCCGGGGGAGCGTCGGGGCCGCGCCGGCCAGGACGAGCACGTGCGCGCCGAGCGCGGCCACGCCGAGGACGGCCACCTCGCCGAGCGTGTCGAGCGCCCGGAAGTCGACGAGGATCACGTTGACGACGTTGCGGCCGAACCCCTCGGGCACGGCGCGGTCGACGTAGAACTGGGGGACGGCCATGTCGAGCGGGGCGGCCACGACGGCGAGCGAGAGGGCCGTCACGACGGCGCCGGCGCCGAGCGCGAGCGCGGCGCTGGCGGCGCGACTGAGCCCGCCCTCGGCCCGCTCGGCCCGGATCGCCGGGAGGTGCCGGAGCACGAGCAGGATGATGACGACGATGAGGGTCTCGACGAGCATCTGCGTCATCGCCAGGTCCGGCGCGCCCAGCCCGAGGAACAGCAGGGCCACGCTAAAGCCGACCACGCCGAGCGCGGCGACCGCCAGCATCCGCGAGCGCGCAAAGGCCGTCGCCCCGGCCCCAGCCACGACGAGCGCCGCGAGCGCCCACTCGTGCGGGAGCACCTCGCTCCACGCCGCCGCGACGGCGAAGCCATCGTGCTTCAGGAGGAGCGTCGCCCCGGGCAGGACCACGGCCAGCCCGAGGAGCCAGACGAGGTACCCGCGGAGGCTCCCGTTCTGGAGCAGCCGCGTCTGCCAGCCGGCGAGCCCGAGCATCCCGTCGAGGCTCTTCTCGTAGCCGCGCTCCGGGCCGACGCGCGCGAGCGGGTCGAGGCGGGTGAGCGCGCCGCGGATCCGGTCCCACTGCCAGTACGCGAGGGCGCCGAGCGCGACGGTCAGGACGCTGAGGTAGAGGGCCGTCCCCAACCCGTACCACAGCGACAGCGTGACCTCGAACTCGTAGCCGAGCGTCGCCGTGACCGCCGAGGCCACGACCGGCTTGGGCAGGACGGTCGGGAACAGCCCGAACAAGAGGCCGGCGCCCGCCAGCACGGCCGGGCCAATCCACATCGACGCGGGCGCCTCGTGCGCGTGCCGCGGCGTCTCCCGTAGGCGTCCGAGGAACGGCCGGAGCACGACGACCCCGGCCGCCGCGATCGTCAGCGCGTTCGCGAGGACGGCGGCGCCGGGGAGCAGGACGTCGGCGCCGTCGAAGCCCAGCTTCGCCTTGTACGCCAGCTCCTTCCCCACGAACCCGAAAAGGGGCGGGACGCCGGCCATCGAGAGGCCCGCGAGGGCGGCGGCCCCGAACGTGAACGGCATGGCCCGGCGGAGCCCCCCGAGCGCGCGCGCGTCGCGCGTCCCGGTCTCGTGGTCGATTGACCCGGCGACCATGAACAGGGCGCCTTTGTAGAGCGCGTGGACGAGCAGGAAGACGACGGCGGCCTTGATGCTCTCCTCGAACGAGAGCCCGACGAGGAGCGTGAGCGTCCCGAGCGCCGTGACCGTCGAGTAGGCCAGGACCTTTTTGAGGTCGGTCTGGCGGAGGGCCCAGACGGCCCCGAGGAGCATCGTGATCGCGCCGGCCGTCGAGAGCGTGGCGGTCCACAGCACGGTCCCCCCCATCGTCGCGTCGAGCCGCATGAGGAGGTAGACGCCCGCCTTCACCATCGTCGCCGAGTGGAGGTACGCGCTGACCGGCGTCGGCGCGGCCATCGCGTTGGGCAGCCAGAAGTGGAAGGGGAACTGGGCGCTCTTCGTGAACGCCCCGAGCGCGACGAGCGCGAACGCGGCCGGGTAGAGCGCGTGGCCGCGGACCGCGTCGGCGTCCATCTGGGCCAGCTCGAACGTGTCGCCGCCGGCGATCCCGAGGAGGATGAACCCGCCCAGGAGCGCGAGCCCGCCGCCGCCGGTCACGAGGAGGGCCTGGAGCGCCGCCTTCCGGGACTCCTCGGTTTCGTGCTTGTACCCGATGAGGAGGTACGACGAGAACGACGTGAGCTCCCAGAAGACGAAGAGCGCGACGAGGTTCGACGAGAGGACGAGCCCGAGCATCGCCCCCATAAAGAGCAGGAGCGCGAGGTAGAACCGCCCGAGGTCCCGGTCGCCCTTGAGGTAGCCGCCGGCGTAGAGCACGACGAGCGTCCCCAGGCCCGTGATGAGGAGGGCGAAGAGCAGGCTCAGCCCGTCGAGGTAGAACGTGAGGTTGGCGTCGAACGACGGGACCCACGCCGTCCGCTCGACCGTCGGCCCGCCGGCGGCGACCTCGGGGATGCGCGCGGCGAAGTAGGCGAACAGCCCGGCCGGCAGGACCGCCAGCGCCCACCCGGTCCGCGCGCCGGCGACGCGGTGGACGAGCGGGGCCGCGAGCGCGACGGCGAAGGCGACGAGGAGGGCGGTGAGCATCGGCTAGCGCGAGTCCGAGGCCGGAAGGTCCGTCGCGCTGGCGGCCTCCGCCAGTGGCCCGGGTGCGGCGGGCTCGGAGCCGGCGGGGGCGTCGAGGTCGCGCGCGAGCTCGTCGAGGCACGTCCGGTCCCACAGCGTCAGCGCCCCGCTCGCGACCGCCGCCCGGCCGATGACGTGAGCCGAGACCGGGGCCGTGAGGAACAGGAACGCCACGGTCGCGAGCGCCCGGACGGTCACGCCGGCGTCGGAGTAGACGACGGCCACGGCGAGGAGGATGAGCCCGGCGCCCAGCGTCCCGGCCTTGGTCGCGGCGTGCATCCGCATCGGGAGGTCGGGCATCCGCACGACGCCGATCGCGGCGACGAGCACGAACGCGGCGCCGGCCAGGACGAGGACGGCGGCGACGACGTCGGTCACGGTCCCGGTCACGGCTGGCGGGGCGGCGCCCCGTCGGCCGGCGCCCCGTCGGCCGGCGCCCCGTCGGCCGGCGTCTCGCGGCCCTCCGGGGCCGGCGTCTCCTCGATGTACCGCCCGAAGGCGACCGTCGCGACGAACGCGATGAGGGCGAGGACGACCGCGGCGTCGAGGTACGCCGCCACGCCCGAGACGAGCGTCCACAGCGCGGTCGAGGCGATGGCGAGGAACGCGACCATGTCGAGCGCGACGACGCGGTCGGGCAGGCTCGGCCCGCGGACGAGCCGGACGAACACGAGCACGAACGCGACCCCGAGCAGGACGAACGCGACGGCGGCGGGCCAGGGGATCGGCGGCATGGCGGCTAGAGCGAGAGGAGGGCGTCGATGAGCCCCAAGGTCGCACCCTTCCGCTTGACCGCGACGACGGGGACGTCCGACGTCCGGACCGTCTTCTCGGCCACGCTCCCGAGCAGGATGGCCGCCGTGTCGCTCCGCCCGCGCGTCCCCATCACGACGAGGTCGGCCCCGATCTCGGCGGCCTCGTCGTGGATCGTCTGGTGCGCGTCGTCGCCCTCGGCGTAGTGGACGGCCGGCTCGAGGCCGCGGAGGTCGAGCCCGTCGAGGAACTCGCCCATCCGGCGCTCGACGCGCGAGCGGACCGCCCGCTCGGCCTCGGCGTGCGTCTTCCCCAGCTTGAGGTACGTCGTCGGGACGCAGTAGACGTGGAGGACGTGGACCTCGTCGAGCCGGGCGGCCTCGGCGAACGCCACGGCCACGTCGATGGCGTCGGCCGCGTGGTCGGAGAAGTCGACCGGGACGAGGACGCGCTCGATCGCGGCCGGGACCTCCTCGGGCACGATGAGGACCGAGCACGGGGCCTTCCGGGCCAGCTTCTCGGCCAGCGTCCCGCCCTCGGCGTCCCGCCCGACGACGAGGATGTCGGCCCCGTCGTCCCGGGCGATCCGGAGCATCTCGGCGAGCGGGGCCCCCTCGACGATCTCGCAGTCGACGGCCGTCCCGGTCGGCCCGTGGAACCCGCTCTCGACGAGCGCCGAGAGCCGCTCGCGCATCTCGGCCGAGACCTCGTCGAACGAGCCCACCAGCTCGGGGAAGAACTCGCCCAGGGCGAACGGGGCGGGGCGGACGTGGACGAACCGGACGTGCTCGGCGTGGGACATGAACGCGACGAGCTCGGCGTACTCGGCGAGCGTCCGGTCGCGGTCGTCGAGGCCGACGCCGACGACGATGTTCTTGTAGCGGTACATGGGGACGGCGGGCTCGGGCGCGCAGGCGCCCCTCCCGGTGCGTGAGGGGCCCCGCGCGGGCGCTGCGCGGGGGCGCCGGACCTCCCGGCGCGGGGGCCCGCTGCGGGGCGGGCCGGGGACGAAGAGGGGCGTCAGCCGGCGGGGCGGCGTTCCGGGACCACGAGCAGCCCGAGCCACTCCCCGTGCGGACACACGGCGCGCCCGTCGGGACACGTGTGCCG
>CAZDFV010000192.1:0-1311 GCA_964504495.1 uncultured Rhodothermales bacterium | reverse complement strand
ATAACGCGAAACGGTGCGGGCCGGTGGAACGCCGAGCGGGCTCGGGGTTTCCTGGACCCGGCCGTATGAAGCCGGATTCACGGCCGCGACGTGCGCGGGGGCGGCCCACTGGCGGGCCCGCCGGCGGCGGGCTCCTCCGCCCGCTCGACGGCCGCGCCCGTCCGCCAGCGGAGGCGGACGCCGACGGGCCGGTGGTCGGAGAACCCGACCGGCGTGGTCTCGGCCGCGACCACCTCGAGGGCCGGGTCCGCCAGGACGAAGTCGATCCGGACGATGGGCCGGTCGGCGGGGTACGTCCGGCCCCAGGCGAGCCCGCCGGCCTGGCGGAAGGCGTCGAGCCGGCCCCAGTCGAGCGGGCCGGCGTCGAGGCCGGCGCTGCGGAGCCGGCGGTACGTCCAGTTGTCGGCGGTCGAGTTGAGGTCGCCGGCGACGACGACCGGGAGCGCCTCGGTCTCGACGCGGCGGGCGATCTCCTCGACCTCGTCGCCGCGGCGGGCGTAGGCGGCCCGGTAGCGGCGGAGGTACGGGGCCCACGTGGCCGGCCGCGTCCACCGGACGTCGGCGTCGTCCCACGGCTTCTCCTCGCCGAACGACCGGAGGTGGACGTTGTAGAGCACGGCCTCGCGGCCGTCCCACCGGAGGTGCGTGCGGAGGGCGAGCGAGACGTCGGGGTCGCTCTCGGCTCCGATCACGAGGGCCTCCTGCTCCAGGACCTCGACGCCGGCCCCGGACCGGACGAGGACGGGCACGCCGGTCCCGTTCTCGCGCCACCCGGGGTGGCCCGCCAGCCGGGCCGGGAGCTCGAGCGTGTAGGGCAGCCGCTCGCGGACGGCCTCGACCTGGACGGCCTGCGCCTGCTCGCGGCTCTGGCGGGGGGCGTACACCCAGGCGTCCTGGAGCGCGACGAGGTCCGGCCGGGCGCCCCCGACGAACCGCGCGACGGAGTCGCCGAGGGCCTCCCGGCTCGGCCCGACCTGGGGCACGTTGAACGTCACGACGGCCAGCTCCGCCCCGCCCGGGAGCGGCGTGGCGAGCCGCGCGACGGGCGCCGCGCGGAGGACGACGGCCCCGACGAGGACCACGTGGAGGGCGGCCAGGCCCCACCACCGGCTGGCGAGGGCCACGGCCCCGAAGAACGCCAGAACCCACGCCGCGTACGGGAGCCCCGTCGCGACGAGCTGGGCCCACCAGAACGGCCGCGGCGGGAGGTACGCCGCCGCCAGCCCCACGGCGACGACGAGCACGAGCGGCACGTCCACGAGCGCGAACGCCGCCCAGCCGAGGGCCCGCCCGACGCGCCGCCCGCGGGGG
>CAZDFV010000191.1:0-6768 GCA_964504495.1 uncultured Rhodothermales bacterium | reverse complement strand
GGCCCACGCCCCGACGGCCACGAGCGCCGCCACGGCCAGGGCGACGGCGGCGACCGTTGGGACCGCCCCGAGGAGGGTGCCGACGCCCGCCCCCGCCTCCGCCCAGACCGCCCCGAAGCGGTCCCGGTAGGCCACGGCGACCCCGACGAGCACGGCCGCCAGCGCCACGACGTCGAGCAGGCGCTCGGCCACGACCGTCCCCAGCACGGCCGAGAACGACGCCTCCGTGCCCCGGGCCACGGCCGCCGTCCGGGCCACCTCGCCGAGGCGGGGCGCCGCGTAGTTCACGAGGTACCCGACGGCGACGGCCGCCGAGGTCAGCCCGAGCCCGACCTGCGGACGGCCCGGGAGCGCCCGGATCAGGAGCCCCCACCGCCACGCCCGGACCACGACCGAGACGAGCGCGACGGCCACGAACGGGACGGCCCACCCCCACGCGCCGGCCGCCAGCGCCGCGCCCACCGCCTCCAGGTCGGCGTCGCGGAGGGCCAGCCACAGGAGCCCGGCCGCGAGCGCGAGGCTCGCCGCGAGCGACAGGGCGGACTTCAGGCGGGGGGGCACGAGGAGCGCGGGGCCGGGACTCCGCGCCCAACGTCCGGGCCGCCGCACGGTTCTTCGCCCGCCCCGGCCGGGCCGGCGCGGCGAGACGCGGCTAGCGGAGGTCGACGACCTCGGTCCCGGCCGGCGCTCGGAACCGGAACGTCGAGGCCGGGAGCGCCACGTTCCGGCGGACGTCCGTGAGGTCGAACGAGAGCGTCCCCCCGCTCGTGTCGTGGACGCGGACCCGCGTCGGGACGGCGTCCGACGACCGGACGTAGACCGTCGCGTCGCGGACCGACGAGCCCGACTGGCGGGGCCGGAGCGTGAGCACGTCGTGCCGGACGCCCCCGACCGTCGCCCGCGTCGCCCCGGTCGCCCGGAACACGTCGAGGTAGTCGGTAAAGAGCTGGCCCGGCGTGAAGCCGACGCGGGCCGGGTCGTAGTCCTGGACCACGACCTGCTCGTCGTCGCGCGAGTACGACCACAGCGTCTCGCCGTCGGTCACGAGCACCTGGCTCCCCAGGTCCAGCCGGAAGGCGTCGCCGCGGACGGAGATCGTGCCGCGGAGCCGCTGCCCGCCGGCCGTCTGGACAAACCGGGCCTGGAGCGACTCGGTCGCCCCGTAGCGCGCCTGGAGGTCGCGGGCGACGGACGCGGGCGAGGTCTGGGCCGTCGCCTGTCCACCGATCAGGACGGCGGCGGCGAGAGCGAGGGGGCGGAGGCGGACCGTACGGGGCATGGGAGGGCGGGCGGGCCCGCGGGTGGGGGGACGGGGTCGGAGAGGCCAAACGCCGTGCCGCTGGCGGAGCCGGCAGAGTCACCGGCGGGGGCGCCGGACGGGGGCGCCGCCAGCGGCCCGAACCAACGAAGCGGGGCGGACCCGAGGGCCCGCCCCGCCAAACGTTCACCGAGCCGGGACCTACGACTCGCCCGAGCCGCCCGTCTCGACCTCGACGTCCGAGCCGTCGCCCGACGCGGCGGACGCGGCCTGGCGGACCGTGATCTGGCGGGGCTTCCGGGCCTCGGCCTTCGGCACGCGGAGCGTGAGGACGCCCCCGTCGTACGACGCCTCGATGGCGTCGGCGTCGACGTCCGTGCCGACGCGGAACGAGCGGAAAAACTGCCCGTAGCTCCGCTCGACCCGGTGGTACCGGCCGTCCTTGTGCTCCTCGCGGACCCGGCGCTCGCCGCGGACCGAGAGGACGCCGTCGTCGTAGTGCACCTGGACGCCCTCGGCCGGCACGCCGGGGAGGTCGAGGAGGATCTGGTAGTCGTCCTCGGTCTCGTAGACGTCGGCGCGCGGGGCCCACGACGTCGAGCCGCCCTCGTCGCCCGAGGCCGTGGGGAAGAAGTCGGAGAAGAGCCGGTCGATCTCCCGATGGAACAGGTCGGACTGCGAGGACCGGCGGCGCTGCATCGTGTTCATGGCAGGGGGGTGGTTGAGGGAAAACAGGAGGCTAGGGGACATGGGGCGTAAAGCGAGCGGCGTGCCAGACCGTTATTGGGAGTCAGGCTGGCAGCCGTCCCCGTCCCCCCCGCCCGTGTGCGCGGGGAACCGCCCCGGAGGCGGTCCGGGTTGTCAGTCTCTCCGCCGCCCCGTTTGTCAAGATGACGGCCCGCCCCCCGCTCCGCGTCATCTCCGGGGGACAAACCGGCGTCGACCGCGCAGCCCTCGACGCCGCCCTCGGAGCGGGCTTCGCGGTCGGCGGCTGGTGCCCCGCCGGCCGGTGGGCCGAGAGCGGGCCGATCCCCCCCCACTACCCGCTGCGCGAGACCGCCAGTGCGGGCCCGGCCGAGCGGACCCGCCTCAACGTCCGCGACAGCGACGCCACGCTCGTCCTCGCGCCCGGCCCGCCGGCGGGGGGCACGGCCCTGACCGTCCGGCTGGCGGAGGCGATGGGCCGGCCGGTGCGCGTGCTCGACCCAAAAAGAGAAGGGGTCGAGGACGCGACCCGGTGGCTCGCCGCGCTGGGGCGTCCGCTCGTCCTCAACGTGGCCGGCCCGCGCGAGAGCGAGGCGCCGGGCGTCTACGCCGCCGCCCTCGCGTGGCTGGCCGACCTGTTCGCGCGGGTGGCGGGCGCTACGTCATAGTCTAGCCAGGCGTAGAAGGATAGGACGTCTACCCCGCGGAGGGGCGGGGACGGGCGGCCCCCGAGGCCGGCTTGCGCGGCGGGGTCGGGGACCAACGGCACGACCCTTCCGGCAGGCGCCCTTACAGGAACCGTCCTATCAGGAGGACCACGGCCGCCGACCCGACCCCGGACAGCATCGACGACGTCTCTGACATGGCGAACCGGGCGGCGTCGGGCGGGGGGGCGGCGGGCGTCGCAGCCGGCTCGTCGCGCTCGTCCGGCTTGGGCAGCGTGGGCTCGGCCGCGACCGCTCGGTCCGTCGTGTCCATCGTCTCGGGAGGTGAGCGGGGCCTAGTTGATGCCGGATTCGGCCGTCCGGTTTCGGGACGAGAGCCGGACGGAGCGGGTGCGGCGGCGCTACTCCTCCAGGTGCCGCTCGCCGCGGCGGCGGAGGCCCCGGCCCGTCCGCTGCTCGTAGAGGTCCTCGCCGGCCCGGAGCCGCCGGTACGCCGTCCACAGGACGCCCCCGACGAGGAGCGCGCCGCCGACCGTGGCGACGATCACCGGGATCCAGAACGAGTGGTCGAAGCCGCCCTCGAACCAACTCGGCCGCTTGAGGCGGACGTCCGGGTTCGTGGCCGCCTTCCACGCCAGCCAGCCGCCGGCGAACACGACGAACGCGACGACGGCCCCGAGGGCGGCCCGGAGCAGGCGGATCCCGGTGCCCTGCGTGCTCACGCCGTGGCCTCGACCGGCTGGCGGACGACGACGCCGGCGCCTGCGAGGTAGGCTTTGGCCTCGGCGACCGTCGTCTCGCGGAAGTGGAACATGGAGGCCGCGAGGACGGCGTCGGCCCGGCCCTCGACGAGGGCGGCGCGGAGGTGGTCGAGCGTCCCCGCCCCGCCGGACGCGATGACGGGGACCGACACGACGGCGTCGAGGGCTCGGAGCAGGTCGAGGTCGTAGCCCGCCTTCGTCCCGTCGCGGTCCATGCTCGTGACCAGCAGCTCGCCCGCGCCGCGCCGGGCGCCCTCCGTGGCCCAGGCGACGGCGTCGCGGCCCGTCGGGCGCCGGCCGCCGTGCGTGAAGACCTCCCACCCGCTGGGCGTCTCGCCCGTCCGCTTCGCGTCGACCGCCAGCACGACGCACTGGGCGCCGTATGCGTCGGCCGCGCGCGCGAGGAGGTCGGGGTCGGCGAGGGCGGCCGAGTTGACGCTCACCTTGTCGGCCCCGGCGTCGAGCATGAGCCCGACGTCGGCGGCGGTGCGGACGCCGCCGCCGACGGTGAGGGGGATGAACACCTCGTCGGCCGCCCGGCGGAGCACGTCGCGCATCGTCGCGCGGCCCTCGTGCGTGGCCGTGATGTCGAGGAAGACGAGCTCGTCGGCGCCCGAGGCGTCGTAGAACCGGGCCTGCTCGACCGGGTCGCCGGCGTCGACGAGGTCGACGAACTGGACGCCCTTGACGACGCGCCCGTCGTGGACGTCGAGGCAGGGGACAATGCGCTTGGCGAGCACGGGCGGGGGCGGCGGGGAGGGGGAAGGTCGCCGGGCACGAACGGTGCGGCCCCGAAGATCCGTGCAACTCGCCGGCTGGCGGGCCACCCGGCCGGTCGGGCGAAGGGGTCCGGGAACAGTCCCCCTCCTGGACAGGAGGGGTCAGGGGTGGTCGACCGTCCAGCGCGCCGGACCCGCCCCGCTGGCGGCGCGCTCCGCCAGCGGGACGGCGCGCCCTCACCCCGGCCCTCTCCCAGGGGGAGAGGGAGCGCATCGCGACGACCGCCCGCCCCGCTGACAACAGGCTCCGCCAGCCGGGCGACGGACCGCCACCTCGACCACGCCTCCCCCTTGTCATCCTGAGCGGAGCGAAGGATCTCAACGCGGTGTCTCAGACGTGGGCACCGGCGCGGCCAGAGTGGGAGGCCGGCGTCGAGATCCTTCGACTACGCTCGCTGGCGCTCCCTCCGCTCAAGATGACAAGGGGGAGCGCCTGCCTGTGGCGAGCGCCCGCCCCGTTGGCGACGGCCACCGCCAGTCGCTCGCCGGCGGCGCACCGACGCACCCTCGACACCCCCCGCCGGTACCTTCCGGCGCACGTTCCCGACGACCGCGCGTGGTCCCCGTCCGGCTCCAGCTCACCAACTTCCTCTCCTACGGCGAGGCCGCCCCGCCGCTCGACTTCGACGGCATCCACGTGGCCTGCCTCTCGGGCGGGAACGGGCAGGGCAAGAGCGCCCTCCTCGACGCCATGACGTGGGCGCTCTGGGGCGAGGCCCGCAAGTCGAGCGACCTCCGCAAGCCCGACGAGGAGCTCCTGCGGGTCGGCGCGCGCCAGATGGCCGTCGACTTCACGTTCCGCGCCGAGGCCGACGAGTACCGCGTCGTCCGGTCGTACTCGCAGTCGGCGAGCGGGAAGACGTCGAAGCCCGGGCTCGAGCTCCAGGTCCGCGACGGGGACGGCTGGCGGGCGCTCACGGCCGAGTCGGTCAAGGCCACGCAGGAGGCCATCGACCGCCGCCTCGGGATCGACTACGAGACGTTCATCAACTCGACGTTCCTCCTCCAGGGTCGGTCGGACGAGTTCACCAAGAAGAAGCCGGGCGACCGGAAGGAGATCCTCGCCAAGATCCTCGGGCTCGGCCGCTACGACCGGATGGCCGCCCGCGCGAGCGCTCGGTGGAGCCGCCTCCGCGAACAGGCCAACGCGCTCGACGCCGAGGCCGAACGGCTCGTGGTCGCGCTCGAAGGCGAGGACGAGTGGAAGGCCGAGCAGGAGGCCGTCAGCGTGCTCGTCGCCGAGGCCGAGGCCGAGCGCGACACGGCCGCCAAAAACGAGGCCGAGGCCGCCGAGCGGCTCGCCGCCCTCGACGCCGCCGCGCGCGAGGCCGACGCGCTCCGCCAGTCGGTCGAGGCCCTCGACGGCCGCATCCAGAAGATCGACGCCGAGCGGGCCGCCCTCGACGCCCGCATCGCCCAGGCCGACGCGCTCGTGGCCCAGGCCGAGACGATCGAGGCCGAGCACGCCGAGTACGAGGCGCTCCGCGCGCGGCGGACGGCGCTCGACGAGAAGGCCACGCTGTGGCGCGGGATCGAGGGCCAGCTCCACGCCCTCCGCCTCGACCTCCAGAAGCAGACGGCCGAGCTGGAGGCCCACGTCACGCGCGCCGAGGCCGCCCTCCGCACGCTGACGGACCGGGCCGCCGAGGACGAGCGCCGGCTGGCGGAGCGCCCGCGCGTGGAAGAAAAACACCGGGCCGCCGCCGCCGCCGTCAAGGAGCTGGCCGGGCTGGACGCCATCAAGAAGAAGCGGGAGGCGGCGCAAGCCCGGATCGACGCGCTCGACAAGCAACTCGCCGCGCAGAAAGGGGCCCTGGAGGGGCAGCGGGCCGAGATCGTAAAGGAGGGGAAGCGGCTGGCGGCCGAGGCCGCGACGGTCGAGGCGCCCGACGTCGAGGCCCTGGAGCGGACCGCCAAAGAGGGCGCCGCAGCGAGGGATGGGCTCGAACCCACACGCGACGCCGGCGTCGAGTGCGCCGCCGCCGTCGGGGCGCTCGACGCCCGCCTCGCCTCCATCACCGAGCAGAAGGAGGCCGTCGAGGCGAAGCGCCGCCGCATCCGCCAGTCGGACGACGAGGCGTGCCCGACGTGCGGGACGCCCCTCACCGACGCCCACCGCGCCACGGTCGCCGAAGGCTACGCCCGCGACCTCGACGCGCTCGACGCCCAGGCCGCCGCCGCCCGCGCCGACCGCGCCACCCAAATCAAAAAACGCGACGCGCTCCGCGCCGACTACGGACGCCTCAAAGCTCTGGCGGACAAGGGGGAGGAGGCCGCGCGGTGCCTCGCCGCCGAGGCCGAGCGCGTCGCCCGCCAGCGGGCCGCCGAGGCCCGCCTCGACAGTCTCCGCGCCGAGGCCCGCGAGATCGCCCGGCAGATCCGGGAGGAAACGTTTGGTCAGGACCTCCGCGCCCAGCGCGCCGAGGCCGCCGACGTCCTCGACGCCCACGCATTCGACGAGGCCCGCCACGACGCCGTCCGCCGCGACGCCGGTCTGGCCGACCACTGGGCCGGCGAGCTGCGGGCACTCGACCGGGCCGCCGAGCGGCGGGCGGCCACGCGCGCCGAGGCCGAGCGGAAGGGGACCGAGCTGGCCGACC
>CAZDFV010000190.1:0-6769 GCA_964504495.1 uncultured Rhodothermales bacterium | reverse complement strand
CGCCGACGGCGACGACCGCCGCGTTCGTCACGCCGGCCCCGCCGGCCGCCGCCGCCTCGCCGACGACGCCGACCTCGGCGAACGCCCCGACGGCCACCGCCAGCGGCAGGGCGACGGCGAAGAACAGCGCGTCCTCGACCGTCTCGAGCGCGAGGAGCGACGCGGCCCCGCTCGCCGGGAAACCACGACGGACGAGGAGCCCCCACTTGAGCGCGCCGCCGCCGGCCGCCGTCGGCGTCAGCGCCGAGCCGAGGAGGCCGGCGAGGTAGAGCCGGAGGCACTCGGCGACCGAGAGCCGGTGGCCGAGGAACGCGGTCCACAGCCGCAGCCGGAGGGTGTTCGTGCCCCACGACACGAACGCGAGTCCGACGGCGACGACGAGCGGCCCGCGGGGGAGACCGGCGAGACCTTCGAGGACCGTCCGGTCCGTCGACGCCAGCGACAGGCCGACGTTGAGCGCGACGCCCAGCGGGATGAGGAGGAGCGCCGAGCGGAGCAGGCGGGCGCCAGGGCGGGCGGCCTCTGACCTCACGTAGCGGAGCGAAGGGTCGCGGTCTCCATGTGCCCATCGCCGTGGACCGGGATGACCCGGGGCGACGGGGTGAGCACCCGGTCGTACAGCGCGTACAGCCGCCGAAAGGTCTCGGCCCACGAGAACCGCTCGACGACGTGCGCGCGTGCCTGACGACCCAGGACCTCCCGCTCGGTCCACGCCTCGACGACGTTCGCGGCCATCGCGCGAACGTCGCCGAGCGGCCCGAGCCGACCGACCTCCGGGGGCACACGCTCGGGCATGGCGCCCGAGGCAACGCCCACGACCGGCAGGCCGCTAGCCTGGGCTTCGACGACCGAGATCCCGAACGTCTCATGGGGCATGGCCGAAACGTACACGTCGGCCGACGCCAAGAGCTGCGCCAGCGCATCGCGGTCGGCGACGAAGCCCGTGACGTGGAGCCCGGCCGTCTCGGCCGCCAGCGCCGCAAGCTGCTCCCGCTGCGGGCCCTCGCCGACGAGCACCAGGTGCGCGCCGAGCCCGGGCGGCAGTTGGCGGAACGCCTCGACCACCTCGAGCGGCCGCTTCTCGGCATCGAGCCGCCCGACGTAGACCAGGAGCGGCGCGTCCGGCGCGACCCCGAACCGTCTCCGAACCGCCTCGTTCCGGCGCCCGGGCCGGAACGTGTCGAGGTCGACCCCGAGCGAGAGCACGCTGACGTCGTCGACGCCGAGGCCGCCGAGTCGGGCTGCCGCCGCCGGCGTCAGCGTGTATACGGCGTCCATCCGTCGGTAGAGCGCCCCGGCGTAGCGGTACGCGAGCCGCCGCGCCTGCGCCGCCAGCTGGCCGCCCACGACGCGCCGGAGAATCGGCTCGACGTAAGCGCTCGGGAAGTCGGTCCGGTAGCCGGCCACGACGGCCATCCCGGGCGCGCTCTCGCGGCGGTGCCGGAGGGCCGCCCACGGGAGGTTGTAGGCGTCGAGCGTCTCGACCACGTTGGGCCGCTCCTCGCGGAGGATCGCGCGGACCCGCCCCGAGCGGAGGAGGAGCCGGTAGTGCGGCGACGTCGGCACGGGCGGTGAGGCGACGGTGTGCGTCGTCAGCCGGCCCTCTCGGACGACACCGTCGGTCGGGCCGGGGACGATCAGAACGTGCTCGTCGGAGGTCTCAGCCTCGACGAAGCGGCGCTTGGCGTGGAGGTACGTCCGGATGCCGCCGCCGACGTCCGAGTACGATTGGGTCAGGTCACAGACCTTCAACGGTAGAGCGGCGAGGGGGAAGCGACACCGAGTTCGAGGCGTAAAAGTTGCGACCGGCGGGCGTTCTGGGCGAATCCCCGAGGCCCGCTGGCGGCGCGCACCGCCAGTCGCTGACCTACGCCGCGAGCTCGGCCTCGATCTGGGCGATCGAGTCGCGGAGCTCGGCGGCCTTCTCGAACTCCAGGTTCTCGGCCGCCGCGTCCATCTCGCGCGTGAGCTGGGCCACGAGGTCCTTTTTCTGGTCGTCCGTGAGGTACTTCACAACCGGGTCCGCAACGCGGGGGAGCTGCTCGGGGCCGGCGTAGTAGGTCGTCGCCTGCTTCGCCTTCCGCTCGTCCTGCTCGGCCTTGTGGTCGGCGATGGCGGTCCCGCGGCGGACCTCGTCGATCGACTTGGTGACGGTCGTCGGGGTGATGTCGTGCTCGCGGTTGTACTCGGCCTGGATCTCGCGGCGGCGACGGGTCTCCTCCATCATCCGGGCCATCGAGTCCGTCACGCGGTCGGCGTAGAGGACGACCAAGCTGTCGGCGTTGCGGGCCGCGCGCCCGGCCGTCTGGATCAGCGAGCGCTCGGACCGCAGGAACCCCTCCTTGTCCGCGTCGAGGATGGCGACGAGGTTGACCTCGGGGAGGTCGAGGCCCTCGCGGAGCAGGTTGATCCCAACGAGCACGTCGAACGCGCCGAGGCGGAGGTCGCGCAGGATGTCCACCCGCTCGAGCGCGTCGATGTCGGAGTGGAGGTACCGGACGCGGACGCCGAAGCTGTCGAGGTAGTCGGTCAGGTCCTCGGCCATCCGCTTCGTGAGCGTCGTCACGAGCACGCGCCCGCCGGCCTTCACGCGGTCGCGGATCTCCGCCAGCAGGTCGTCGATCTGGCCGTCGACTGGCCGGACCTCGACCTCGGGGTCCAGGACCCCGGTCGGCCGGATGATCTGCTCGACCACGACGCCGCCCGACTGCTCCAGCTCGTAGTCCGCCGGCGTGGCGCTGACGAAGAGGACCGTGTTGTGGAAGGTCTCGAACTCCTCGAACGTGAGCGGCCGGTTGTCCATCGCGCTCGGCAGGCGGAACCCGTGCTCGACGAGGTTCAGCTTGCGCGCGCGGTCGCCGTTGTACATCCCCCGGACCTGGGGGACCGTCACGTGGCTCTCGTCGATCGCCATCATCCAGTCGTCGCCGTGGTTCGTCTGGAAGTAGTCGAGGAGGCAGTGCGGGCGCGTGCCGGGCTCGCGGCCGTCCATGTGGCGGCTGTAGTTCTCGATCCCGGAGCAGTACCCGATCTCCTTGATCATCTCGATGTCGAACAGGGTCCGCTGCTCCAGGCGCTGCGCGGCGATCAGATTCCCCTCGTTGCGGAGGATCGCCAGCCGCCAGCGCAGCTCCTCCTCGATGCCCGCGATGGCCCGGTCGATCTGGTCCTTCGGCGTCACGAAGTGCTTGGCGGGGTAGATCGTGAGCGTGTCGCTCTCGTACGCCAGCTCGTCGCCGGTGACCGGGTTGATGCGGGCGATTTTTTCTACTTCGTCGCCCCAGAACACGATCCGGTACGCCTGGTCCTCGAAGTAGGCCGGGAACACCTCGACCACGTCGCCGCGGACGCGGAACGTGCCGGGCGTAAAGTCGACGTCGTTCCGGTTGTAGAACACGTTGACGAGCTTCATCAGCAGCTCGTCGCGGTCGGTCTCCTGGCCGGGCGTGACCTGGACGATCTGCTTTTTGTACTCCTCCGGGTTGCCCAAGCCGTAGATGCACGAGACGCTGGCGACGATGATGACGTCCTTGCGCCCCGAGACGAGGGCGCTCGTCGCGCGGAGCCGGAGCCGGTCGATCTCCTCGTTGATCGCCATGTCCTTCTCGATGTACGTGTCGGACGTGACGATGTAGGCTTCGGGCTGGTAGTAGTCGTAGTACGAGATGAAGAACTCGACGGCGTTGTCCGGGAAGAACTGCCGGAACTCGGCGTAGAGCTGGGCCGCGAGCGTCTTGTTGTGCGAGATCACCAGCGTCGGCTTGCCGGCGTTGCGGACGACGTTCGCTAAGGTGAACGTCTTGCCGGTGCCCGTCGCCCCGAGGAGCGTCTGGTAGGGGTCGCCGCGGAAGACGCCCTCGGTCAGCTCCTCGATGGCCCGGGGCTGGTCGCCCATCGGCTGGAACGCCGTGTCGAGCGAGAACGGCGAGCGGATGCGCTGGATCGTAGCCATCGGAGGTCGGGGGGAGGGCAGCCGGGGAACGTAGCCGGCCGCGCTGACAGCGGTGCGTCGCAGGACGGGCTGGTACCGGACACCGCCCGACGTGTTCGCCCCGCTGGCGGAGCCCGTGCCCGGACGGAGCGCGCCCCGCCTCGACGTGGCCGGGGCGGGGCGGGGCGCGAGTCGACCGAGGAACAGGCTAGCGCGCGGCGGCCGTCAGCGCGGGGAGGTCCGGGTCCACGGTCGTCGCGTTCCCGTCGATCAGGCCCGCCAGCCAGTCCGCGTAGGTCACGCCGGCGACGGCGCCGAAGAAGGTGGCGTCCGCGCCGAGGAACGTGTGGTCCGGGCCGGGGGCGTAGTACGTCCCCCAGCTCTCGGGGACGTTCGCGCGGATGTCGCGGAGGCCGGCCGCGAACTCCTCGCCCGTGATCGTCTGGTCGGCCTGGCCGAACCCGAAGAAAAAGCGGATGGTCTGGTCCTGGAGGTAGGACGAGAGGCCGAACGTGGCGTCGGGGTAGCGGCCGTCGTAGTAGTCGTAGACGCCCTGGAGCCCGTCCGTCTCGAACAGGTCGCCGGCGTCGCCGGGGAACGCCGCGGGGAAGTCGTAGAGGGCCGAGAACTGGGCGCTCAGAGCCGGGCTGTAGACGTCGTCGGCGTAGAAGATGGGGCCAGAGTCGTTGAGGAGCGTGAGGTCGGCGTCGTCGAAGGCGTCGGCGACGGCGGCGAAGTTGACGAGCGTGCCGAACCCGCCCGCGCTGGCGCCGGTCAGGAGCACCCGGTCGACGTCGTCGAAGTAGGGCGCCAGCAGGTCGAGGTAGAGGTCCACGTTCTGGTGCCCGACGAACTGCTGCACGCCGTCCACGCCGGGCACGGTCGCGTCCGGGGCGCTCCCGCCGTGGACGTCGCCGGTGCAGTACGGGACGAAGACGGCGTTCCAGCCGGCGACGGGGTTCGAGGCCGCGGACGTGTTGAAGATGCCGGCGTCGCCGTCGGCGGCCACGCGCGTCTCGAAGGCGGACCGGCCGAAGCTCGAGCGGTTGCCCAGGCACGTCGTGGCGTTGAAGCAGGCGCCCCCGCCGTCGAGGACGATGACGAGGTCGTCGGCGCCGGGCTGGAGCCGAACGCCGATCCCGGTGCCGGACCCGTCGCGGCACGTCGCGCCCTCGACCTCGACGAAGACCCACTCGCCCGGGTTGGCCTCCGCCTCGTTGAACAGGCCGTCGTCGACGACCGGGTCGGACGAGTCGCAGGCGGGGAGGGCGAGGACAAGAGCGGCGAGGCCGAGGGCAGCCGGGAGGCGGCGGAGCGGGGACATGGGTGCGGGGTGTGGGAGGCGCGCGGAACGTCCCGATTCGCGGCGGGGGTCCTCGGGGGGCACCGGACGCCGGCGGGCGGAGCGCGCCGCCAGCGGGGCGGCGTGCCCCCGTATGTTCTGCGCCCCCCGCGCGTGCTCGTGGCCCACTGGCTCTGGTCCGTCCCCCCCGACCTCTACCCGGCCGCCGTCCGGACGGGGACGTTCGCGCTCCGGCAGCAGGGCCGGAAGCGGCTGGCGGAGGTCCGGCCCGGCGACCAGATTTTTGCGTACCTCCCGGGCAGCCGCGTGATCGCCGGCCAGTTCGAGGCCGTCGGCGAGCCGTTCGAGGACGCGACGGCGCTGGTCCCCGGGCGGCACGCCCCGCATCGGGTCCGCGTGCGGCCGGTCGTCGTGCTCCCCGAGGAGGCGTGGGTCCCGTACGACGGGTTCGCCCAGAGCCTCCGCGTGCTCGACCGCTACGCCGACGCCCCGCCCGAGGCCCGCTTCCGGCGCGTCGTACAGCGCGTGCTCCACCCGCTCCCGCCGATCGACGGGAAGGTCCTGGAGTTCGTCGTCCGCGCCCGCCAGGGGGCCGACCCCGAGGCGCTCATGGCCGCCGTCGAGGCTGTCCGCGCCGCCCGCGACGCGACGCCGCGCCCGGAGCCCGCCGAGGCGGACCGCCAGCCGGAGCCAAACGCCGTCGCCGAGCCGGCCGTCGGGTACGCCGCGCCCGCCGGGTTCCGTCGGGCCGCGGCCGTCGAGCGGCTCGTCGAGGCCGTCGCCGCGCGCGGGTTCGTCTACGCGCCGTGGGAGGTCGCGGCCTACGTCACGGCGCTCCGCACGAAGCCGCTCGTCCTGCTCGCCGGGGTGACGGGCGTGGGGAAGAGTCGGCTGCCGCAGCTCGTGGCCGAGGCGACGGGCGGCACCGCGACGGTCGTCCCCGTCCGGCCGGACTGGACGGACCCGGCCGAGACGATGGGCTACACCGACTTGCAGGGCCGCTTCCGCCCGGGCGCCGTCCTCCGCGCGGCCCGCGACGCCCAGGACGACCCCGGCCAGTTCTGGACGCTCGTCCTCGACGAGATGAACCTGGGCCGGCCCGAGCACTACCTCGCCGAGGTCCTCAGCCGCGTCGAGGGCCGCGCGCCGGCGCCGGGCGGCTGGGAGAGCCCGCCGCTCCTGGCCGAGCGCCTCGGCCCGGCCGACGCCGTGTGGCAGGCCGTCCGCCTCCCGCCCAACCTCGGCGTCGTCGGGACGGTGAACGTGGACGAGAGCGCGCACGCCTTTAGCCGGAAGGTCCTCGACCGGGCGTTCGTCCTCGAGCTGGTGGCACCCGACTTGGCCGACTGGCGGGGCGCCTCCGCCAGCCAGGTGCCGGACCCGGACCCGTGGCCGGCGGCGGCGTGGGCGCCCCGGGCCGTCCGCCTGGGCGAGCTGGGGGACCTGTCCGGAGACGAGCGCGCGGCGGTCGAGGCGGCCGTCGAGGCCGTCGCCCAAGCCGACGCGCTCCTCGCCCCGGCCGGGCTCGGTGTCGG
>CAZDFV010000189.1:0-6775 GCA_964504495.1 uncultured Rhodothermales bacterium | reverse complement strand
TTCTTCGCGCTCGATCTCGCCGCCGGCGTGGAGTTCCGGCAGCACGGCCTCGGCGCCCGAGAGCCCGAGCCGCACGGCCGCCGTCTCCACGTCCTGCCGCCGCGCCGCGAGGTCGAGGCTGGCCGCGACGGCGGCGCGCTCGAACGCGGCCACGTCGAACACCGGCGACGCGTCGTCCATCTGCTCCACCACCATCTCCATGTCCATCCGCTCGCCTGGCGCAGGCCCCGCGGCTGCGGCGACGGTGGGGAAGTCGAGCGTCTCCGGCACGGGTGGGAGCGCGCCGGCGAGGGCGTAGCCGGCGTCGGCGCCAAAGAGGCCCATGAGGCGGGTGAGCGCCTCGCGGCGTTCGGCGAGGGCGCCCTCGGCCACGAGCCCGTCGAGGCGGGCCTGCTCGTAGCGCGCCTGCTCGGCCAGGAGGTCGACGGCCGGGACGTTGCCGGCCTCGCGGAGCAGCCGGCTCGCGGTGTAGCCGGCCTCGGCGTTCTCCATGATCCGCCGCTGGAGCGAGAGCTGCGCCTGGGCAGCCTGCGCCTGCACGTAGGCCGCGCGCGTGCGGGCGGCGAGGTCGAGCACGGCGCCGGCCACCTCGTAGCGCGCGGCCTCGTAGGCGCTTTGGGCCACGCGGCGGCGGAGGGGGCGGTAGAACACGTCGAGGAAGTCGAGCGCCACGTTGAAGCCGAGGTCGGGCGGCCCCGCCTCCTCCAGAGCCCACAGCGCACGCGCGCCGAAGACGGGGTTGGCGAGGAGGCCGGCCTGGACCAGCTCGGCCTGCGCCACGCCGAGGTCCTCGTAGGTGGCCTGGAGCCGGCGGTTGTTCAGCAGCGCGACCTGGACGGCGGCCTCGGCCGTGAGCGAGTCGGCGAGCAGCGCGGGGACGGCCCCTTCCGCTTCGCGGTCGGCGTCCGAGCCGGTATGCCAGGCGACCTGGTAGGGCAGGCGCCCGTCCAGCGTCTCCTCGACGTCATAGAAGGCGGATTGCGGGCGGACGGCGGCGCACCCGGCGAGCGCGGCACTGAGGATCAGGAGCAAGAGCGGGCGGACAGGCATCCGATCGGAGAGGGGCAGGCGGGGGAGGACGGGGGGCATCGGGCTACGGGCGGTGGCCGTCGTGGCCCATCGACTCGTGGTCCATGCTGCCGTGGTCCGCGTCGCCGTGATCCATCGGCCTCTCGCCGCTCGTGGTGGGAAGCGCGCCGTCGCGGCGGCCGCAGGTGAGCATGGCCGCGCCGAAGTACGGGTTGCGGAGCTCGCCGTCCCGCTGGAGCCAGACGCCGCCTCCGGGCACGCCGCGCGCCATGCCGCAGGTGAACCGGGCGAGGTCGTACCCCTCCGGCACGCCGCGCGTGGTGAGCAACGCCGCGAAGGGCACGCTGAGCTGGCCGAACGCGAGCCGCGCTGCCTCGATGTCGCCGGCCGCAGCGAGCGCTTGTGCGGCCTCGCGCACCGCGGTGACCTCGTCGGGCCGGGCGTGCCAGAAGTGCGGGTCGTCCTCGGGCATTTCGTCCGTCGCGGCCTCGAAGGCCACGGCGAACGCCTGCGCAGCAGGGGCGTCGAGGTGGTCAGCGGCGAGGGCGGCCTGCACGGCGAGGTAGGCGTCGAGGGCCGCGTCCCACTCGGGCACGACAGTCGGCGCCGGCGGGACGTCGCCGAGCGGCTCGGGCGGCGTCGGCGCCTCCAGCGTCGTCCGGCCGTGGTTCATGGCGGTGTGCGCCATGCGAGCGTCGTTGGCCCCCATCGTGGCGGACGGGTTGTCGGTCGTCGCGTCGTGGTCGACGCCGTGCGGGAGGGGCTCGGGGTCTCGGCCGGCGACGCTCCCGGCCGGCGGGAGCCCGTCCGGGCGGAGAGCGGCGGGAACTCGGGGCTCGGCGACGGCCGCCAGCGCGTCGACCTCGACGGCGACCTCAGCCACGGGCGCCTCCGGCGAGGCCGGGTGGTTGGCGCCCAGCGTCAGCGGGGCCGACGGTGCGCACGCCGCGAGCGCGACGACGAGGGGGAGGGCGAGGAGGCGGATCATGGGCCGGGCGCGGTGGACGAGACCAACGCCCGCGCCTCGGCCGGCGATGCCGGTCCGCCCTTAAACCCCGCTAAGGTGGACGGTGAAGACGCGGCGCAGGCCGCGGGGCCGGGGCCTGAAATGGCGTTAAGGTGGCGACCCCGCCCGCCCGCGCCCGTACCCGTACCTGTGGCTCCCTTTTGCGACGCGCCCATGTGGGTCCTCCTGATCGAAGACGAAGCCCGGCTGGCGGCGAGCGTCCGGCGCGGGCTGGAGGAGGAGGGCTACCGCGTCGACTGGGCGGCCGACGCCGAGGAGGGCCAGCGGCTCGCGCTCGCCCACGCCTACGACGCCTACGTCGTCGACTGGCGGCTCCCGAAGGGCGATGGGAAGGCGGTCGTCGAAGCCCTCCGCGCAGCCGGCGTCGACCGGCCCGTCCTCATGCTCACGGCACTCGCCGATGTCGAGCACCGCGTCGCCGGGCTGGATGCGGGGGCCGACGACTACCTCCCCAAGCCGTTCGCGTTTGAGGAGCTCGTAGCCCGCCTCCGGGCGCTCGGCCGTCGCGCCGCGCCCGACGGGCCTGGCCGGGCTCTCCGCCTCGGCCCTCTCGAAGCCGACGGGGTCCGCCGGCTAGCGATGCTCGACGGGCCGGGCGGGGCGGAGACCCTCAACCTCCGCCCGAAAGAGTACGCGCTCCTGGAGGCGCTTCTCGAAGCCGCCCTCCGCGAGCTCGACCCGGCCATGTCGCGGGCGGCGATTGCCGAGCGGGTCTGGGGCGACGCGCTCTACGTGACCGACAACGCCCTCGACGTGACCGTCAGCGGCCTCCGCCAGAAGCTCGACGACGCCCGCCGCGCGACCGGCGCTGCCGACGCCCCGTGGATCGAGACGATCCGGGGCGTCGGGTACCGCCTCGTCCCCGGCACCTAGCGCCCGCCCGGCTGGCGGACGCCGCCGCCAGTCGGGTGAGTGCGGCGCGCTGGGCTGTCCACCACCCCTAACCCCTCCTGTCCAGGAGGGGGACTTTTCAACGACTGCCCCTCCCACCCCGTGGCCCGCCCGTCCGCCCTCCCGATCTCGGCCCGCCTCGCGCTGTGGTACGGGCTCACGCTGTTCCTCTTGCTCAGCGCGTTCGCCGTGTTCTGCTACCTCGGCTACTACGCCGCAGCGCACCGGAGTTTTGACCGGCACCTCGCCCACGAGTTGGGCACCGTGGCCCCGCTCGTCGCCGCTGGCCCGGACGGGATCGACGCGGGCGCGCTCGACCGCTCGGCCGCCGTCGCGACGCGCCTCCAGGGGCCGAGCGGGACCTACGTCCGCGTGCTCGACGCCGACGGCCGCGTGGTGTATCGGAGCCCGAACGTCGCGGGCCGGCCGCCGCTCCCGGTCGCGCTCCCCTCCGGCCGCGAGCCGGTCACGGTGGGCCGGGCGTGGGCGGGGGAGCCGGCCCGGTCGCTCGTGGCGCCCGTCCGCGACGGCGGGCGGCTGGCGGGCTACGTCGAGGTCACGGGGTACGAGTGGGCCCGCGACCAGGAGCTCCGCGAGCTGGCGTGGCTGCTGGCGGGGGGCGTCTTGCTCAGCGTGCTGTTCGCGCTCGGGGCCGGGTGGTGGCTGGCCCGGCGGGCGCTCCAGCCCGTGGCCGTCCTGACCGACGCGGCCGGCCGGTTGGCGGCGAGCGGGGCAGCGCTCGGCGCCCGGCTCCCGTCCGACTTCCGTACGCGCGACGAGCTGACGGCACTCGCGGAGACGTTCAACGGGCTCCTCGGGCGATTGGAGGCGTCGGTCGCCCGCGAGCGGCGGTTCACGGCGAACGCGGCGCACGAGCTCCTGACGCCGCTCGCCACGCTCCGCTCCGAGGCCGAGGTGGCGCTCCGGCGCGAGCGCGACGCGCCGGCCTACCGCGAGGTCTTGGAGCGCGTTGTCGAGGACGCGGCCGAGATGGCGGCGACGGTCCGGGGCCTCCTCCAGCTCGCCCGGGCCGAGGCCCTCGCCCGGACGCCCGAGGCCCGGCTCGACCTCGGCGCGCTCGTCCGCCAGCGGGCCGAGCGCGTCCGGGCCGAGGCCGAGGCGAAGGGGCTGGCGCTCACCGTCGAGACGGCCGACGGCGTCCTCGTCGCCGCCGAGCCCGCCCCGCTCGCCGAGGTCGTCGACAACCTCGTCCAGAACGCCGTGAAGTACACGCCGCCCGGCGGCGCCGTCCGCGTGGCCCTCGACCACGACGGACCGCCCGGCGACGGCGTCGCCGAGATCGTCGTGAGCGACACCGGCGCCGGGTTCGGGGCGGACGAGGCAGAGCGGCTCTTCGACCGCTTTTTCCGGTCCGACGCGCCCGAGGTGCAGGCCGAGGCGGGGAGCGGGATCGGGCTGGCGGTCGTGCGGGCTGTTGCGGCGGGGTACGGCGGGGCGGTCGAGGCCGAGAGCCCGGGGCCGGGGCGCGGGGCCACGTTCCGCGTCACCCTCCCCTGCCTCGGCGAGCACGGGGCCCGGTAGCCTGGGGCGGGGCGTCCCCGTCCGCGCGCACCCACTCGATCTGAACAGGTTTTCAGGTTCTCGTGGGCTCATCGGGGCGGCGGTCGAGTAGGCACCGCACGCACGCCCCTTGCCCATGAGCTACACGCGATTCTTCGCCATGATCGCCACCTCGACGGCGCTCATGTTCGTCCTGATGTACACGACGGTCTACGTCCTCGACCACGTCTGGTGGAGCCAGACGAAGGTCTGGATGGCCCTTTACATGGGCGCCATGATGGCCGCCGTCATGCTCGCGTTCATGCTCAAGATGTACGAGAGCAAGCGGGCGAACGTCGCCATCTTCGTTGGGAGCGCCGTCGTCTTCGCCGCCGCGATGTGGCTCGTGCGGAGCCAGGAGACGGTCGGCGATGTGGCCTGGATGAAGGCGATGATCCCCCACCACTCGATTGCGATCCTGACGAGCGAGCGGGCCGAGATCTCCGACCCCCGCGTCCGCCAGCTGGCCGACGAGATCGTCCAGACGCAGCGGGAGGAGATCGCCGAGATGGAGCGGCTCATCGCCGACCTTGAGGGCGACGCCGAGGCCGCGCCCGAGGACTAGCCTGCCCCCCCACGCGCACGCTCTCGCTCCCCCCACCGCCACGCCGCTCGCGGGGTGCGGCCCTACCAAGGCCACCGAACCGACCGCCCCCGCCGTCGAGGGCGGCTCTGAGACCGCCGGCGCCGCGCCACCTCTCATACCAAGTCCGGATGATCTGTCGTCGTTCGGAGGTGGAGGGAGTGGGGAGGTCGGGGGTATGGGCGTGGAATGCGGCCCTCTCCCACACCCCCACCCTCCCGGATCTGGTATCACTCCCCGACCGGTCGGTCGGGGGCGACGAGGTCGCGCTCGCCGGGTTGGCGTCGAGCGCGACGGCCGGGTCGTACTCCACCGGTCCGCTCCAGACAGTCCGCGTCGGACGGGCCGCCGGGCGCGACCGTCAGCGTCTCGCTCGCCACGCGCGGGGAGCGGGGCGGGCCCCCGCCCCACCCGGCGCGCCCGCCGCCGTGTCTCGCAGCGACACCGGGGACATCGGCGACTACCCGTCTGGCGGGCCGGGCGGGCTCGACCTGCCGCTCTTGGAGGCCAGCCGGTCGCGGAGGCGTCCGTGGTCCGCTGGCCGGCGGTGTGCCCGAGGTGCGGTCCGGCCCGTACACTTAACCCCGTCCGGGCACACGAGTACCGCCAGTGGGGCCCCGTGCTCCGCTGGCGGTCCGTCCGGGGCGGCCTGTGGTGGGGTCGTCCCGGACACCCGGGCCCGCCCGGCGAGTCGGGCCGGGTAGAGGTCCCGGGCGACGGCGTCGGAGGTGTGCGCGGCGACGCGCCCGGACGGGGCGTACGGAGTCGCGGTCATGGCTAAGGGGGGTGCGGCCGAGGGGGCGTGGGGCGGCGGGTCGGGGACCAGCCGCTGCGGCTCCCGGCGCACGGGCTACGGCGCCGGGGGGCCCCCTGAACTCACGGGCCGCCGGCCGTCGGGAGGTGCTCCCCGAGCCATTGCCGGAGCGCGGGCTCGGGGAGAGCGCCCGTGAACCCGGCCGCGACGGCGCCGTCGACGAAGAGCTTGACGGCCGGGATTCCACGGACCCCGTAGCGCTGCGAGAGCGACGGGTGCCGGTCGGTGTTGATCTTGACGAGACGCCAAGCGCCGCCGGACTCTCTCGCCAGCTTCTCGATCGTCGGGCCGAGCACGCGGCACGGACCGCACCACGGCGCCCAGAAATCGACGAGGACGGGCTTCTCGTGGCTCTTGTCGAGGACCTCGGTCTGGAACCGGTCGGGCATGGCTTAGTCGAGGGGAAGTCCGGCAGCACGGAGAGCCTCGAACCCGCCAGCGTTGTAGAGGTCCCCAAAGCCGAGGCCCGCGAGGATCCGGGCCGCCCGCTCCGCCCGGCCGCCCGACCGGCAGTAGACGACGACCGGGCGCGACCGGTCGAGCACGCCGAGGGCGCGGCGCTCGAATCCCGGCACGCTCACGTCGACGTCGGCGGCCCCCAAGAGGCGGCCGCTGAGGGCGATCTCGGCCGGCCGACGGACATCGAGCACTTGGGCCTCGGGCGTCGCCTCCAAGAGCGCGTCCACCTCGGCCGGCGAGAGCCGCGGCACGTCGACCGTGTCCGCCGTGGGGGCGGTCGCCACCAGCGGGGGGAGCGTAGCGGCCCGGACCTCGCGCGGAACGAACGCCTCTGGCCCCTCGCGGACCAGGATGAACCCGCCCATGACGACGAGGAAGACGGCGAACCCGCGCTTGAGCTGGGCCTGCGGCA
>CAZDFV010000188.1:0-6799 GCA_964504495.1 uncultured Rhodothermales bacterium | reverse complement strand
GCGGGCAGCCGGCCCGCGGGGCGACGGCCCGCGGCGCGGCGGCCCGCCGACGACCTCGTCGTAGCCGGCGCCCCCCGCCCCCGCGCTCGGTACCTTCCGTCGTCCCCCACCGCACAATCCGTTGGCCCTCCCGTACACCCTCCGCGAGGGGCTCGCCGGCTTCCGCCGGGCCGGGTTCGCGACGGCCACGAGCGTCGTCGCCCTCGCCATCGCCCTCGTCCTGATCGGGATGTTCGCCCTGCTCGGGTGGCAGGTCCAGACCGTCGCCGAGACGCTCCGCCAGCGGGCGAGCGGGGTCGAGGTGTTCCTCGCCGACGACGCCGAGCCCGAGGCCGCCGCCGCCGTCGGCGACCGGCTCCGCGAGACGGCCGGGGTCGACTCGGTCCGGTACGTCTCGCACGAGGAGGCCGCCGAGATCTTCCGCGAGAGCTTCGGCGAGGGGGCCGACCTCTACGACGACGCCCAGTTCCTCCCGGCCAGCTACCGCGTCCGCCTGGGCGGGGCGTGGGCCTCGCCAGACAGCCTGGCGGCGCTCGCCGACCGCGTCCGGGCGTGGGCGCCGGTCGAGGACGTGGCCTACGACCGCGTGGCCGTCGAGGCCGTCGAGCGCAACCTCCGCGTGTTCTCGGCGGTCGGGCTGGCCGTCGGGCTCCTCGTCGTGGCCGCGGCCCTGCTCCTGGTCGGCAACACGGTCCGGCTCTCGATCTACGCCCGGCGGATGCTGATCCGCACGATGAAGCTCGTCGGGGCGACGAACGCCTTTATCCGCCGGCCCTTCCTGATCGAGGGCGTCGTGCAGGGCCTCCTGGCCGGGCTCGTGGCCGGGCTCGCGCTGTGGGGGCTCTACGACCTCCTCCTCCGCTTCGTCCGCTCGGCCGACGGGGCGGACGCGGCCGGGTGGCCGGGCGGGACGCCGCTCCTCGCCGTGGGCGCGCTCGTGGCGCTGGGCGTCGTGCTCGGCCTGCTGGCGTCGTCCGTGGCCGTCCGGCGGTTTATCCGGCAGGTGCAGGTGGGCTAGGCGCGGGCGCTCCGCCAGTCCGGCGTGTGACCCCGGGGGCGACGGCGGCGGCTCGTAGGTGTCTCCGGGGCGTCTGCACGAAGCGCCGTTTCGTGGCGTTCCGGTGAAGGCCCCTCGCCCCCGCTGCCATGCTCTCTCCCTCCCGTTGGCTCGTCGCCCTCGCCCTCCTCTCCGCCCTGCTGGCGCTCGCCGCGTGCGGGACGTCCAAGAGCCCCGAGCCCGACGCCGTCAGCACGACCGAGGCGCCTGCCGAGGTCGCCGATGCTGCCCCGGTCGAGGAGGGCGGGGCACTGGACGAGGTGGTCGTCGAGGCCGCCCCCCCCGCCCGGAGCCAGGCCGTGCTCGGGGCTGCGATGGTCCGGCGCCAGGGGATCGCGGCCGATTTCGCCGGAGCGCCGGCCGGCCAGCCCATGCGCTCGGACTTGGGGCGGTACGCCCCGCCCGTCGACCGCGAGGGCTACGCGCCGATCGACGAGGTCGGGTTCAGGCGGGCCGCCGACGTCCCCCTCTCGACGTTCTCCATCGACGTCGACCGCGCCAGCTACGCCAACACGCGCCGGTTCCTGACGAGCGGCCGGCTCCCGCCCGAGGACGCCGTCCGCGTCGAGGAGTTCGTCAACTCGTTCGACTACGGGCTGGAGGGGCCGGGCGACCGGGCCGAGCACCCGTTCGCCGTTCACACCGAGGTCACGGAGGCGCCGTGGGCCCCCGATCACCACCTCGTCCGGATCGGGCTCCAGGGCCGCCGGATCGAGACGGAGGCCTTGCCGCCGGCCAACCTCGTCTTCCTGATCGACGTGAGCGGGTCGATGGACGCGCCGGACAAGCTCCCGCTCCTGCAGCGGGCGTTCCGGCTCCTCGTCCGCGAGCTCCGGCCGGAGGACCGCGTGGCGCTCGTCGTCTACGCCGGCTCCAGCGGGCTCGTCCTCGAGCCGACGAGCGGGGCCGAGAAAGGGCGCATCCTCGAAGCCATCGACCGGCTCCGCGCGGGCGGCTCGACGGCCGGGGCCTCCGGCCTCCGCCTCGCTTACGAGACGGCCCGCCAGCACTTTGACGCCGGGGCCACGAACCGCGTGATCCTCGCCACCGACGGCGACTTCAACGTGGGCGTCTCGTCCGACGCCGAGATGAAGCGGCTCGTCGAGGAGGAGCGCGAGAGCGGGGTGATGCTGAGCGTCCTCGGGTTCGGGACGGGCAACCTCCAGGACTCCAAGATGGAGACGCTCGCCGACCACGGGAACGGCAACTACGCCTACATCGACTCGATCCGCGAGGCCGAGCGCGTCTTCGTCCGCGAGTTCGGGGGCACGCTGTTCTCGATCGCCAAGGACGTCAAGGTCCAGGTCGAGTTCAACCCGGCGCGCGTGGCCGGCTACCGCCTCGTCGGCTACGAGAATCGGCGGCTGGCGAACGAGGACTTCAACGACGACCGGAAGGACGCCGGCGAGCTGGGCGCGGGGCACACCGTCACCGCGCTCTACGAGATCGTCCCCGTCGGCGTCGAGGTGCCCTCGGCGGGCGTCGACGACTTGAGGTACCAGCGGACGCCCGCCCTCTCCGGCGCGGCCGACTCGGACGAGTGGCTGACCGTCGCGCTCCGGTACAAGCCGGCCACGGGCGCGGGCGCGTTCGCCGACGAGAGCGTCCGGCTCGCGGTGCCGGTCGCCGGCGCGCCGACGCCGCTGGCGCGGGCGTCGGAGGCCACGCGGTGGGCCGTGGCCGTGACCGAGGCCGCCCTCCTCCTCCGCAACAGCGACTACGCGCCGGGCGCGAGCTGGGACCACGCCCTCGCGCTCGCCCGGTCGGCGCGGGGCTCCGACCCGCACGGCGACCGGGCCGAGTTCGTCCGCCTGGTCGAGACGGCTGCGGCCCTGGAGGCGACGGAGCGCGGGCCGGAGTACGAGGCGAGCGTGGGCGAGTAGAGTGCCCGTCGGGTGGGTACGCGGTACCGGGTCCGAGGTACGGTCCGAGGTCACGACGGGCCGCCACGCACCGTGTACTCCGTACCAACCTGCCATTCGCTCTAGGTGCGGCCTGGGGCGCGGGGCGCGGCGCTACGTTCCACGCCCCCCCGCTCCTCGCCCCGTGCTCGACGCCCCCGTCCCCCTCAGCGCCCGCCAGCAGGACACGCTCGACGCCTACGTCGCCGAGCTCGCGCGCGTCAACCGGCGCGTGAACCTCGTCGCCCGGCCGGCGACGGAGGGCGACCTCCGCCGGCACGTCCGCCACTGCCTCGCGCTCGCCGTGCGGCCGTTCCCCGACGGCGCCGTGCTCGTGGACTGGGGGACGGGCGGCGGGCTCCCGGCCGTCCCCCTGGCGGTCGCCTTCCCGGCCGTCCGCGTGGTCGCGGTCGACGCCATCGGCAAGAAGACCGAGGCCGTCCGCCTCTTCGCGCGGCGGCTGGGGATCCGGAACCTGGAGGCGTGGAACGGCCGGGCCGAGGCGTACAACGGACCCGCGCCGCACTACGCCGTCAGCCGCGCGACGGCCCCGCTCGCCGACCTCTGGCGGTGGTTCGCCGCCGCGCGTGCGCCGCTGACGGAGGTGGCCGCCGGCGCGTGGGCGCCCGGCCTCGTCTGCCTCAAAGGCGGCGACCTGTCGGACGAGGCCGCCGACCTCCGCCGCCGGTCGCCCGACGTGGCCGTCGAGCGCACGCCGCTGGCCGACGTGCTCGGGCCGGCCTGGGCCGACAAGGCGCTCGTTCACGTGACCAGCGAGCGCCGGCCGTGACACCTCGGGCCGCGCCGTGCCCGCCGGGCTTCCGGCGGCTCAGGCCGCGCCCCGCGGCTCTGGTGGGAGGTCCGCTTCCGTGAGGGTCAGTCCACGTAGGGGCGCCAGGTGATCCGGACGGCCCGCTCGGCGCCGGCCGCGTCGGTCTCGTACCGGACCTCGACGGTCGTCGGCGTCGGCCCCTCGTCGGTCTCGTAGACGGCGACGGGCCCGTCCTCCTCGACCGGCACGCCGAGGACCGACTCGACGGCGCCCCGCGTCCGCCCGACGGCGAGGCCGCTCTCGGTCTCGTAGGCCGGGCTCGTGGCCTCGACGCGCTGGACGAACGTCCGCCCGCCGCTCACCTCGTACGCCTCGACCTCCAGCCCCCGGTAGACGTAGGTGCGGACGGTGTCGGTCTGCCCCTCGACGTGGCGGTTCTCGGTCGGCTCGGCGCGGACGGCCCGGGGCTCGGGGAGGCCGCGGAGGAACGGGCCGTCGTCGCGGCGGGGCGCGAGGATCTCGTCGAGGGGGGCGACCGGCTGACGGTCGGCCTCCGCGAGCGGCTCGGCGTCGGCGCCCGCGGGCGTGGCGGTCGGCCCAGGAGTCGACCCCTCGGCGGGCGGGGCGGCCGGCGCGTCGGCCGGGTCGGACGTGCAGGCGGCGAGGGCGAGGGCGAGGACGAGCGCGAGAGCAAGACGGGGCATGGTCGGGGGGCGCGGCAGGATCGAACGGGCCGGGCGGGTCGCGTGTTCGGCTGGACCCCCGGCCTGGCCCCGGTCGTCCTTGAAGACGCCCCATCCCCTCCCCCACCCTGATGACTTCTGACGCCGTCGTGATCGGCGCGGGCCACAACGCCCTCGTCGCCGCTGCCCGCCTCGCCCGCGAGGGCTGGTCCGTCGTCGTGCTCGAAGCGAACGAGACGGTCGGCGGGTGCGTGCGGAGCGGCGAGGCCACGGTCCCGGGCGTCGTCCACGACCTGTACTCGACGAACCACAACCTTTTCCGCCAGTCGCCGGCCTGGGCCGCATGGAAGGACGATCTCGAACGGCACGGGCTCCGGTTCGCCCATTCCGACCGGCCGTTCTGCAACGTCTTCCCCGACGGCCGCGCCCTCCGGGTCTACGCCGACATGGAGAAAACGGAGGCCGAGTTGAGGTCCCACAGCGCCGCCGACGCCGACGGGTTCCGCCGGCTGGCGGAGCGGTTCGACGACTTTAGCACGCTGTTCCTCCCGCTCTACGGCACGGCCCTCCCCTCGGCCGGGGCCGCCGCCGCGCTCGCCAAGGGGGTGGCGGCCGTCGGCCCGAGCGCGGCGACGGAGACGGCGCAGTTGGCGCTCGCCTCGACGCGCGAGTTGGGCGAGAGCTTTTTCGAGACGCCCGAGGCCCGGGCGCTCTTGGCGACGTGGGGCCTCCACATGGACTACGGGCCGGACGTCTCGGGCGGGGCCGTCTTCCCGCTTATGGAGACGTTCACGAACGTGCAGGAGGGGATGGTCGTGGCCGAGGGCGGCGCTTCGCGGCTGGCGGAGGCGCTCGTCGGCGTCCTCGAGGAGGCCGGGGGGACGGTGCGGACGGGGACGCGCGCCACCCGGATCGTGGTCGAGGGCGGGCGGGCCGTCGGCGTGGAGACGGAGGGCGGCGAGACGTTCCGGGCTGAGAAGGCCGTGCTGGCCGGGCTCACCCCGGCCGTCCTCTACGGCCGCCTCCTCGACGGCGCCAGTCTCCCCGCCCCGTTCCGGCGGAAGGTCGAGCGCTACCAGTACGGGCCGGCCACGATGATGCTCCACCTCGCCCTCGACGGCGCCGTGCCGTGGGCAGCGGGCGAGGACGTCGCGGAGTTCGCCTACGTCCACGTCGCCCCGGACGTCGAGAGCCTCGCGCGGACGTACCGCCAGTCGCGCGACGGACTCCTGCCCGACAGCCCGCTCCTCGTCGTCGGTCAGACGACGGCGGTCGATCCGACGCGGGCGCCGGAGGGCACGACGGTCCTGTGGGTTCAGGTGCGGACGCTCCCGCGCGAGATCACCGGCGACGCGGCCGGCCAGATCGCGGCGCGGACGTGGGCCGAGGCCGCGGCGCCGTTCGCCGAGCGCGTCCTCGACAAGCTCGAGCAGTACGCGCCGGGCGTCCGGGACCGGATCATCGGGCAGACGGTTTTATCTCCGGCTGATCTGGAGGCCGAGAACGCCTGCCTCGTCGGGGGCGACAGCCTGGGCGGGAGCCTCCACCTCCGGCAGAACTTCCTGTTCCGCCCGTTCCCCGGGTGGAGCCGCTACGAGACGCCGGTCCGCGACCTCTGGGCGTGCGGGGCCTCGACGTGGCCGGGTCCCGGCAACAACGGCGCGTCCGGCTGGCTGGCGGCCGGGCGGATGCTGGGGCCGTCTTTCGCCCCGGCCGCGGTCGGAGCGGCGGCGGCCGGCGCCGGCGCCGCGCTCTGGGCCGCCCTCCGCGGGGACGAGTAGCCGCGCGGCCGGCTGGCGGCGCGTTCCGCCAGCTGGGCGGGGGTCGATCGGGTGGAGCTTGGAGGCCAGACGGGGCGCCGTGCCCCGACGATCCACCACCCCTAGCCCCTCCTGTCCAGGAGGGGGACTCCCCGTTGGCCGCCGTCCCGTCCGTCCGGCGACGACTCGCCCGCCCTCTCGTCGTCCACCGGCGCACCGTCCACGGAGGCCCGCGCCTCGGCGGGGACGACGAGCGCGAGCCACGCCAGCCCGACCGCGACCTCGACGGCCGCCAGCCCGAGGATCACGGCCGAGAGCGACGCGCCGGCCTCGAGCACGGCGCCCGTGACGAGGATCGACGCGCTCTGGACGAGCGTGACGAGCAGCCAGTCCGTCGCGAACACGCGGCCCCGGTAGCGGTCCTCGGCCCGCTCCTGGAGGAGCGTCGTCGAGAGCACCCAGTTGGCCCCGCTGGCGGCGTGGGCGGCCACGACGAGCGCGGCCACGGCCCACCGGGCGTCGAGGGCGAGGGCGACGGCGGCGTACGCCACCCCGCTCCCGATCACGCACGCCCCGAGCACGGCCGGCCACCGCCGCGCGTCGCGGAAGGCGGCCCGGGCGAGGAT
>CAZDFV010000187.1:0-6802 GCA_964504495.1 uncultured Rhodothermales bacterium | reverse complement strand
CCCGCCAGCGGCTACGCCTCCGCCGGCTGCGCGGCCTCGGCCATGCAGCCGGCCTCGGGCGTCGGCCCCGCCAGCGCCGTCGGCACCGGCCGCTCGGCGCAGTCCTCGAGCCCTGGCGGGCACGGGTCCCCAACGGGGCGGCCCGTTGGGAGCAACCACCACACGAGCCCGGCGCCCACGACCGCCGAGGCCCCAGCGGCGAGCGCGTTCGCCCCGAACCCGGCGGCGGCGTACAGGACCCCCGCGACCGCGCTCCCCAAGGCGAACCCCGCGTTGCCGGTCGCCGTCGTGAGGCTCATGAACGAGCCGCGGCGCGGGCCGGGGACGAGTTCCGTGAGGAGGGCCTGGAGCGGCGAGATCCGGGCGGCCGCGAGCGCCATGATGCCGGCGAACGCGGCGTAGGCGGCGACCGGGAGGGCCTGGGCGAGCGGCGTCGCGGCCATGACCACGCCGAGCCCGAGCGAGGCCGCCACGATGACCGGCTGGCGGCCGACGCGGTCGGAGAGCCTCCCCGCCTGCGGGCCGGTGAGGACGTTGGCCGTCCCGCCGAGGGCGTAGACGGCCGAGACGGCGCCGGCCGAGAACCCGAGCGACCGCTCGAGCCAGACGGGGAAGTAGACGACGAACAGGCCGACCCCGCCGAACAGGACGAGAAAGACGAGCGCCGCGGCCCCGGTCTCCCGCCCCCGCACGAGGTCGCGGTAGCCCCGGAGCGCGCCCTTCAGCGTGAGCGGGACGTCGGACCGGGCGCCGGCCGGCTGAGGGAGCGCGCCGAACGCGAGCCCGAACGCCGCCAGCATGGCGGCGCCGAACGCGAGGAACGGGGCCCGGAACCCGAACGCCTCGGCCAGGGCGATCCCGGCGGGGATCCCGAGGATCTGCCCGACGGCGAACCCGCTCAGGACCCACCCGTTCGCCCACCCCCGCCGCCCTGCCGGGAACGTGTCGCCGACGTAGGCGACCGACGCGCCGGAGAGGACGCCGCCGGCCGCGCCGGCGAGCGCCCGGAGCGCGAGGAGCGACCCGAACGAGTCGGCCCAGCTGTGGGCGAGGAGCGCTGCGGCCATCGCCGCCGTCCCGGCGAGGATCACGCGGCGGCGGCCGAACCGGTCGGAGACCGGCCCGACGACGAGCGTGAGCGCCGCCAGCGCGACGGCGTAGACGGTGATGAGCAGCCCGAGCGGACCCTCCTCCATCGCCAGCTGCTCCGCGATCCGCGGCAGGATCGGGGCGACGATGATAATCTGCCCGGCCGCGGCGAACACGAGCAGCCACAGCGTAAACAGCGCGAGGCGCGGGCGCCTAAGCATCCCGCCGCTCCCCGCTGGCGGACGTCTCGGACCCAACGCCGGCCGCGAGCGGGCCGCCAACGTGGACGGGGAGCGGAGCCAGGGCCATCACCGCCCAACGTCCGGCCGGGCTCGCTGATCCCTTCGCCCCAGACGCGACGGCGCTTCGGCCGTCGGCGCCCGGCTGGCGGAGCCTGTCCGCCAGCGGGCCGCGGTTACGCCTCGTCCGCGTACTTGACCGAGCAGCCGTAGGGCGGCGTCGTCGGGGGGTCGGCGAGGCGGCGCTCGGCGGCGGCGGCGACAGCCGGGACCACGTAGTTCGTCGCCGTCTCGACGTCGGCCTCGTCCGTCGTCGGCGCGTCGTCGATGGCCCCGTTGTAGACGAGCCGGCCGTCCGCGTCGACCACGTACATGTGGGGCGTGGTCTGGGCGCCGTAGGCCCGGCCGACGGTCCCGTCCGGGTCGAGGAGCACGGCCGACTGGCGCCCACCCTCGGTGGCCGTCCGCGCGTCCATCTCGGCCGGCTCGAAGTAGCCCTGCTCGCCCGGCGCCGACGACACGACCGAGAGCCAGACGACGTCCTCGGCGGCGAACCGCTCCTGGAGCGCCTGCATGTTCCCGCTCCCGTAGTGCTTCCCGACGTACGGGCAGTCGTAGTTGAGCCACTCGAGCACGACCGTCTGGCCGCGGTAGTCCGAGAGCGCGTGCTCGGTCCCGCGCGTGTCGACGAGCGTGAAGTCGGGGGCGAGGTCGCCGGGCGTGGAGGACTCGACGAGCTCCTCGACGGCCTCGGGGGCCACGTCGGCGGGCGCGCCGTCGACGGGCGTCGGGTCAGGCGTGCACGCGGCGAGCGCGAAGAGGGCGGCGAGCGGGAGGGCGAGGCGCATGGCTTCGGGCGTGGGTGGAGGGCAAAGGGTACGGACCGCGGGGACGGCGCGCGGGAGCCGTCCGGCGCCGCTGGCGGGGGCCGGGCGCCGGCCGCGTCAGCCGCCAGCCGCGAGGTCGCCGCCGAGGGCGTCGAGGACGGTCTGGGCGCTGAGAACCTCCGGGAGCACGACCGGATCCGCCCCGCCGGCCGGGTAGAACACGTAGAGCGGGACGCCGGCCCGGCCGAAGCGGTCGAGCGCGGCCGTGATCTCGGGGTCCCGGTTCGTCCAGTCCGCCCGGACCGCCGCCACGTCGCGCGCGGCGAACGCGCTCTGAACGGCCTCCGTCGAGAGCGCCGTCTTTTTGTTGACCTGGCACGTGAGGCACCACGCGGCCGTGAAGTCGATGAAGACCGGCCGGCCTTCGGCCCGGTACGCCTCGACGGCCCCAGCGCTGTACGGCTCCCACCCGTCCGCCGTCGCGGCCTGGGCGTCGGCCACGGCCGGCGCCGCCCCGCTGGCGGACGCCACGAGTGCGACGGCCCCGACGACGGAGGCGAGCGCGACGGCCCAGGCGAGACGCCGCGAGGTCGCAGACGTCCGCGGCTCCGCCCGCCCCCACGCCCACGCCGCCAGCCCGACGAGGACGAGCGCGAGGAGCAAGAAGAGCGTCCCGCTCGACCCCGTCTGCTGGCCGAACACCCACACCAGCCACGCCGCCGTGGCGAGGAGCGGGAAGGCCAGGGCCTGCCGGAGCGTGACCATCCACGGCCCCGGCCGCGGAAGTTTTTGGAGCCACCCCGGCCGGAACGACAGGACCACGTACGGGAGCGCCATCCCCACACCGAGGGCCGCGAAGACCGCCAGCGCCACGCCCGCCGGCTGCACGACGGCGTAGCCCAGCGCCGGGCCCATCAGCGGGGCCGTGCAGGGCGTCGCCACCACGGTCGCGAGGACGCCGGAGAGGAACGCGCCGCCGGGCCCCTCGCCCCGGTCGAGCCGCGCGCCGGCCGCCGCCAGCCCGCCCCCCACCTCGAACACGCCGAACAGGTTCAGCGCGACGGCCGTCATCACGACCGCCAGCGCGGCGACGACGGGCGGGCTCTGGAGCTGGAACCCCCACCCGAGCCCGGCGCCGGCCGCCCGGAGCGCGAGGAGCGCCGCCGCGAGGGCGAGGAACGAGAGGACCACGCCGGCCCCGAACAGCAGCCCGTGCCGGCGGAGCGTCGCGGGCGCGTCGTCCCGGCCGTTCACGAACCCGAGGATCTTGATGCTCAAGATGGGGAAGACGCACGGCATCAGGTTGAGGAGGGCCCCACCGCCCAGGGCGAGGAGGAGCGCCGTCCACAAGCTCAGCGGCCCGCTGGCGGAGGCGACGGGCGGCCCGCCGACGAGGGCGTCGACCTCGACCGCGCGGGCGCCGCCCGCGAACGTCCCGCCCTCCGGAGCGACGAGGACGCCGTGGACCCGGTCTGCCGGCCCGTCGGCGTAGCGCGAGGCCGCGAGGCCGACGACCCAGACATCGCCCTCACGAGTGAACGCCTGCTCGGCCGCGTGGTCGAGCACGCCCCGTTCGGCCGGGAAAAAACGCGCGCCGTCGAGCGAGCCGCCCCACTCGGCCGGCGGGTCGAGCGTGAGCGCGTACCCGCCCTCCTCCGGGGCAGCGGCGGCCGTCCACCCCTCGGCCTGGACGGGGAGCGCCGCGCGCGCCGCGTCGAGCGCCCCCGTCCGCTCGGTCCGCCCGACGGGGATTGTGAGCGACACCTCCTGCTCGGCCGGGAGGCAGACGTCGGCGCAGACGAGCCACTCGGCTGTGCCCTCGACCCGGAGCGCGTCGCCGTCGAAGTCGTCCGGGACGGACACGCGCGTGAGGAAGTGGGCCGCCTCCTCGTGGACGAACGAGATCAGCCCGGACCACTCGTAGAACGTCGGCGCCGGGAACCGGAGCGGCCCGGCCACGACGGCAGGGGGCAGCCGCCAGTCGACGGTGACGGGCGAGCCGGAGTCGCCGGGGTTCGTCCAGTACGTGTGCCAGCCGGGCTCGACGTCGAGGCGGAGGGCGAGGTCGAAGGCGTCGCCGGGCGCGACCGAGGCCACGTCAGCCACGAGCGCCGCGTCGCTGTGCGGGCTCGGGTCGGCCGGCTGGGCGAGCGTCGGGCCGCTGGCGGCGGCCGCCAGTAGGGCGAGGAAGAAGACGGAGGGCGCGCGCATAGCCGGAAGAAAACGACGGGGGCCGCCCGCCGGTGCCCCCCGACGCCCCGTATTCGCGGACGCTTACGGACCCGCCCCGGGCCCGGACGGTACCACCGGCCCCTCCCCCCCGCCCGTCCGCATGGCCGACAAAGACGCCGCCGCCCTCCGCACGCAGGTCCTCTCGTTCCTCAAAAACCACGGCGACCGGGCGTACCGGGCCAAGGAGCTCTCGAAGGCCCTGAACATCAAGAACAACGGGCGCTACCAGACGCTCCTCGGCGTCGTCGACAGCCTCCGCGACAAGGGCGAGGTGGACGCTGAGAAGGGCGGCCGCATCCGCCACAAGGCGAAGCGCGCGAAGGAGGCCGAGGGCCGGATCTCGGTCTCGCCCCAGGGCTTCGGGTTCGTCAAGCTCGACGACGGCGACGAGGTGTTCGTCCCCCCGACGCGGATGGGGACGGCCCTCGACGGCGACCGCGTCCGCGTCGGGCTGGCGGCCCCGCGCAAACAGCGCGACCCGGACAAAAAGCGCGAGGCCGAGGTCCTGGAGGTCTTGGAGCGCGGCCGGGCCCAGACCGTCGGGACGTTCTCGACGAACGGCAAGGCCGGCTGGGTGGACTCCGACGACCAGCGCCTCCGGCGCGACATCTACGTCCCCCGCGACGCCTGGAACGGGGCCCAGCCCGGCGACAAGGTCGTCGTGACGATTGACGTCTACGACGACCCGAAGGCGGCGCCCGAGGGGACGATTGTCAGCGTCCTCGGCCCGGCCGACGCGCCCGGCGTGGACGTCCTCGCCCTCGCCCTCGCGCACGGCGCCCCGAGCGACTTCCCCGCCGACGTGGAGGCGCAGGCCGAGAAAATCACGGCCGGGATCACCAAGAAAGAGATCGGCCGGCGGCTCGACCTCCGCGACGAGAACGTCTTCACCATCGACCCCGAGGACGCCAAGGACTTCGACGACGCCATCCACATCAAGGACCTGGGGAATGGGATGATGGAGGTCGGCGTCCACATCGCCGACGTGAGCCACTACGTGACGGAGGGCTCGGACATCGACCGGGAGGCGTACGCGCGCGCGACGAGCACCTACCTCGTCGACCGCGTGATCCCCATGCTCCCCGAGGCGCTCTCGAACGGGGTCTGCTCGCTCCGGCCGCGCGAGGACAAGCTGGCCTACAGCTGCATCCTCACCGTCGACGGCGGGGGGAACGTCCACACGTGGGAGGTGCACGAGACCGTGATCCACTCGAAGGAGCGGTTCACGTACGACGGCGCGCAGGCCGTCCTCGACGGCCACGACCACGCCCTCGCCGAGGACGTGCGCGCGGCCGGCAAGCTGGCGGCGGCGCTGACGAAGAAACGGATGGCCGAGGGCGCCATCGACTTCGACGTCCCCGAGGTCCGCGTCCGGCTCGACGCCGACGGTGACCCGATCGACGTGGTCGAGAAGGAGCGGAAGCCGGCCAACCGTCTCATCGAGGAGCTGATGCTCCTGGCGAACCGGGCCGTCGCGGCGACGGCGTCGAAAAAGGAGGTCCCGCTCGTCTACCGCATCCACGACCAGCCCGACCGCGAGCGGATCCGCGCCCTCGCCGACTTTGTCCGGCCGTTCGGGCACACCCTCCCCCACGACGAGGGCGACGTCGTGCGCTCGGACCTGAACGACCTGCTCCGCGAGGTCCACGGGACGCCGGTCGCGCCCGTCATCGAGCAGGCCGCGATCCGGTCGATGTCGAAGGCCGTCTACTCCCCCCACAACATCGGCCACTACGGGCTCGGGTTCGAGCACTACGCCCACTTCACGAGCCCCATCCGGCGCTACCCGGACCTCGTCGTCCACCGCGTCCTGAAGCGGATGCACGGGGCGCAAAAGGGGACGCTCTACTCGGACGAGGAGCTGGAGCCGGTCTCGGAGCACTGCTCCGAGCGCGAGCGCGAGGCGACGGAGGCCGAGCGGGAGTCGGTCAAGCTGAAGCAGGTCGAGTACGCCGCCCAGCACGTCGGCGACGAGTTCGACGGGGTCGTCGTCGGGGTCACCAAGTTCGGCGTGTTCGTCCAGATGACGGCGCTCTTGGTCGAGGGGCTCGTCCACATCCGCGACATGGACGGGTACTGGGAGTACGACGAGAAGCGGTACGCGCTCGTCTCGCGTGGGTCGGGCCGGCGGATCCGCGTCGGCGACGGCTGCCGCGTGTGCATCGAGGCGGCCGAGCCGGAGACCCGCCGCGTGGACCTCTCCTTTGTCGAGATGCCCGGCCGCGTAGACAAGCCCGACGACCGCCCCGCCAGCCGGGCGAAGGCCCGCAAAAAGCAGCGGCGGACCCGCGGGGCGAAGCGCCGGCGCTGACCGGCCCGCTGGCGGCCCTACCCGACGGCGCCGGGCCGGCGGTAGACGGCGTGGACCGTCCCGCGCTCGACGTCGGCCGCGGGCGGCTCCGCGACGACGAGGCC
>CAZDFV010000186.1:250-6807 GCA_964504495.1 uncultured Rhodothermales bacterium | reverse complement strand
CTGGCCGCCCAGCTCAAAAAACCCGTCCTCCATCCCGACGGGCCGCACGCCCAGGACCTCCTCCCAGACCGCGACCAACCGGCGCTCGACGTCGTCGCCCGGCGGCACGTACGTCTCGGGGTCGACCGCGCGGCGGCGTCCGGCCGGGGACAGGGCGGGCGCCGCCGCGCGCTGCGGGGTCGCCTCGGTCAGCTCCGCCACCGGGCGCCCCGGGTCGTCCGCCAGCCGCTCGAGGAGGCGCTCGAACCGGTAGAGCAGGCGCGTCATCGCCTCGGACCCGAACCGGCGGCGGTCGTAGACGAGGTGGAGCCCGAGCGCGTCGGCAGGCGTCACGACGACGGTGAGCGGGTAGCTCGACGTCACTCCGCTGGCGAAGCCGGTGAGGCGGAGCGGCCCGTCCGCTGCGGTCTCGCGCGGGTAGTTCTCGACGACGAGCAGGCTCTCGCTCAGGCGGAGGTGGGCCGGCACGGCGCTCCAGGCGTGGACCTGGGCCGGCGAGGCGTGCGCGTGGCGCACCCGCTCGGCCTGCGCCGCGTGGAGCTGGCGGAGCACGTCGAGCGCCATCGCCTCCGGCGGCACCTCGGCGCGCACCGGGAGCGTGCTGATCAGCATCCCCGCCATCGCCTCGACGCCCGGGAGGTCGACGGCCCGGCCTGACGTGGTCTCGTCGAACACGACCGTCTCGTGGCCGGTGGACCGGCCGAGCAGGATGGCCCAGGCGGCCTGGAGCACGGTCCCGAGCGTGACCCGGTGCCGCCGGGCCGTCGCGCGGAGGACCTCCGAGACGTCCGCGGGCAGCTCGGCGTCCTGCCTCCCCAGCCCGTCCGCCTCCGAGGGGTCGGTCTCGGCGTCGGCCTCCGGGCCGTCGAACGGGAGCGGGGTGGGGGCCGTCACGTCCGCCAGCGCGGCGCGCCAGAACCGCTCGGCCTCGGCGTCCGACTGCTCGCGGAGCCACCGGACGTAGTCGCGGAACGGGGGCGCGGGCGCGAGGCCGGCGGGCTCCCCCCGGGCGAGCGCGTTGTACAGGGCGACGACCTCGCCGAGCACGAGCGCCCCCGACCACCCGTCGACCAGGACGTGGTGGCAGGTCCAGACGTGGTGCCACGTCGTCTCGCCGGTCTGGACGAGCGCCAGCCGCATCGTCGGGGCGCGGTCGAGGGGCAGGCCCTGCTGGCGGTCCTCGTCGAGCGCCGCGAGGACGCGCGCCTGCTGGTCGATGGGCCGGAGCGCACGGAGGTCCTCGACCGACATCTCAAGACCGACGTCGCGGAGGACGATCTGGAGCGGCTCGTCGCGGTCGCGCCACCGGAGGACGGTCCGCAGGACCGCGTGGCGCCGGACGGCCGCGGCCCACGCCTCGCGGAAGCGGTCCGGGTCGAGCGCGCCCTCGAACGTGCAGCGGAGGTGGAGGGCGCCCGGGTCGTCGTCGGCCTGGAGGCTGTGGAGCAGCAGCCCCTGCTGCATCGGCGTCAGCGGGTAGATGGCCTCGACGTGTTTGGGGGCTGCCATCGCGCGGTTAGAGGTCGCCGAGGAGGGCGTCGAGGTCCTCCTGGCCGAGGTCCACGTCGGGGAAGTCGGAGGGCGTGTAAGCGCCGGCCTCGGGGGCGAGGGCGTGCGCGACGAGCGCCCGGAGCGCCGTCAGGGTGTCGCGGGCGAGGCGCTCGACGGTCTCGGCCCGGTGCCGGTTCGTGCTGAACGTCCAGCGGACGTCGAGGGCGCCGTCCGCGATGCGCGCGTTGATCTCGAGGAGGTGGGCGCGCGTGCCGTCCGGTCCGTGCGACCCCCACAGCTCGACCGACCCGGCGAACGGGGAGCCCGGAGCGAACGGCGGCTGCCCCCGGCCGAGGTAGTTGAACAGGACGTCCGCCGGCGCCGCACCGATCCGGTCGCCCTCGTCGGTAAGGGATCGGAGGAGGCCGTAGCCGAGCCCCTGTCGCGGGACCCGCCGCACCTGCTCCTTGGCGTGGATCAGCGCCCGGCGCGGGTCGCCGGGCGAGGGCTCGACCGTGACGGGGAAGAGCGTCGTGAACCACCCGACCGTCTGGCCCACGTCGAGCCCGTCCCCGAGGTCCACGCGCCCGTGCCCCTCCAGGTCGATGCGGACGCGCTCGGCGCCGGCCCACGCCGCCAGCGCCTCGGCGAGCGCCGTCAGCAGCACCTCGGCCACGTTCATGCCGTAGGCGCCCGTCGCCTCGACGAGCGCGTCCGTCTCGGCCGCGCCGAGGCCGACGGCAAGCGTCTGCGCGGACCGCTCCGTGTTGGGGCCGTCGCCGTCGGTCGGGAGGGGCGGGGCGGGGGCCGCCTGAGACAGCCAGAATCCGCGTTCGGACCGCGTCTCGTCCGAGCGCGCTTCACGCACCAGGGCCTCCGCCCAGCGGGCAAACGGAGCCCCCGAAGCGACTGGCTCGACGGTCTCCCCCTCTCCCAGCCGGCCGTACACGCTCTCGACCTCCGACAACAGCGTCTGCCACGAGACGGCGTCGACGACGAGGTGGTGCGCGGTGAGGATGAGCCGGCGGGGCCTCTCCGCCCCGCGCTCCACGACGGCGAGGTGGAGGAGCGGGCCGCCGGCCAGGTCGAGGACTTCCTGCGTTTCGGCCCAGACCTCGGACAGGGCCTCGGGTGGTGCGCCCGACAGGTCGTGCCGGGAGACGGAGAGCCGCCGGGCGTCGGCCTCCGCGAGCGTCTGCGTCCAGCCCTCCGCGCCGCAGGCGAACCGGAGCCGGAACGCATCGTGCGCCCGGGCCACGAGGCGGACCGCCTCGACCAGCCGCTCGGCGTCGGTGTCAGGCGTGAGGTCGACGGAGACGGTCTGGTTCCAGTGGCCGTGCTCGGGGAGCCTCTGCTCGAAGAACCAGCGCTGGATGGGCGTGAGCGGGACCGGCCCCGGCGGCACCGCCGTGGGCGCGGCCTCGGGCACGGCCGGGCGGGCGAGCGCGGCGAGCGCCTCGACGGTCGGGTGCTCGAAAAACTGGGCGGGCTTGAGGCCGAGGCCGGCCCGGTTGGCGCGCGAGATGATCTGGATGCTCGCGATCGAGTCGCCGCCGATCTCGAAAAAGTCGTCCGTCACTCCGACCCGCTCCAGGCCGAGGACCTCGGCCCAGATCGCCGCCAGCTCGGCCTCGGCCGGCGTGCGCGGTGCCACCGACGCCGCGCTGGCGGGCGTCACGTCCGGGGCGGGGAGGGCGCGTCGGTCGAGCTTCCCGTTCGGCGTCCGCGGGAGCGCGTCGAGCCTGACGACGGCTGACGGGACGGCATGGGCCGGCTGGCTGGCTTTCAGCGCGTCGCGGACGTCGGTGCCGGACACGTCGCCCACGACGTAGCCGACGAGCTGCGAGGCGCCTCGGCCCTCGTGGACGGCCGCGGCAGCCTCGCGGACGCCCTCGACCTCGCGGAGCGCCGCCTCCACCTCGCCCAGCTCGATCCGGTGGCCGCGAACCTTGACCTGTCCGTCGAGGCGGCCCAGAAAGTCGAGCGCTCCGTCCTCGCGCCACCGCGCGCGGTCGCCGGTCCGGTAGAGGCGTCCGCCCGAGAACGGGTCGGGGCCGAACGCCTCGGCGGTCTGCTCCGGGCGGCCGAGGTAGCCGGCGACGACGCCGCCGCCCCCCAGGCACAGCTCGCCCGCCACGCCCACCGGCGCCGGCTCGCCGCGGACGTCGAGCACGTAGGCCCGGGCCCCCGGGATCGGCCGGCCGATCGGAATGCGCGGCCCATCGCCCGGCCCGACGCGATGGACCGTCGCCCAGACCGTTGCCTCGGTCGGACCGTACTCGTTGTAGAGCGCGGCGCCGGGCAGGCGGTCGTGGTGCGCCACGGCGACACCGGGCGCGAGCGCCTCACCGGCCAGGATCACCGTCTGAAGCGAGGCGAGACGCTCCGGCCGCGCGAGACCGAGGACGACGCCCCAGAGCGACGGCAGGCAGAGCGTGTGCGTGACGTCGTGGCGCTCGACGAGGGCCGCTAGCGCCGCGACGTCCTGCTCCTGGCGCTCGGCCGGGAGCACGAGCGCGCCCCCCGAGGCCAGGGTCCAGAACAGCCCAGCCACGGAGCTGTCGAACGCCACCGACGAGAGCAGGAGATAGCGCCCGACCGGCTGGCGGTAGACGTCGAGGCGCGCCTGCGTCGAGTGCGCGAGGTTCCGGTGCGAGACCGGCACGCCCTTCGGCCGGCCCGTCGAGCCCGACGTGTAGATCACGTAGGCGAGGCTGTCGAGGCCGGGCGGGGCGGGTGGCTCGGCGTCTCCGAGCGGCCCGTCGAGGTCAACGACCGCGATGTCCGCTCCGGAGAACAGGCCGCGGTGGCGGCTGCGCGTCACGAGGACGGGCGCGCCGGCGTCGGCGAGGACGAGGCGGAGGCGCTCGGCGGGGTAGGCCGGGTCGAGGGGGACGTAGGCGCCGCCCGCCCGCAGAATCCCGAGCGCCCCGACGACGAGATCCACCGACCGGCCGAGGCACAACCCGACCGGAACGTCCGGCCCGACGCCCCGGCCGCGGAGGCGCCCCGCCAGCCGCCCCGCCGCGTCCCACAGCTCGCCGTACGTCACCGAGCGGTCGGCGTCGATGGCGGCGGTCGCTTCGGGGTCGCGCTGGACGTGCGCCTCGATCTGGCCGAGCACGCCGCCAGCGGGCAGGGGCAAGCGGTCCGGGCCGACGGCGAGCGCGAGGAGGTCGTCCCGCTCGGCGTCGGAGAGGATCGGAAGGTCGGCGACGGCCTCGGCCTCGGCGCGGGCGACGGCGCCGAGGAGGACGGTGAGGTGGCCGAGCATCCGGTCGATGGCGGCCTCCCCGAAACGCGCCGTGTCGTAGACGGCCGTGAGTCGGAGCGCCGGGCCGGGCTCGACCAGGAGGGCGAGGGGGAAGTTGCTCTGCTCCCGGAACGCCACGTCCTCGACCCGGAGCCCCGCCTCGGCCGCCGGGCTCGCGCCGTCCGACGGGTAGTTCTCGAACACGACGAGGCTCTCGAAGAGCGGCTCGCCGGCCGGCACGCCGCTCCACCGCTGGATGTCCGCCAGCGCGGTGTGCTCGTGCTCCCGGACGGCGAGCGCGCGCGCCTGCACGTCGCGGAGCCAGTCCCGCACGCCCGCCCCGCCCTCCACCTCGACGCGGAGCGGGAGCGTGTTGATGAAGACGCCGACCATCGACTCGACGCCCGCCAACTCAGCCGGCCGGCCGGCCAGCGTCGTCCCGAACACGACGTCGCGCTCGCCGCCGTAGCGGCTGAGCAGGACGGCCCACGCGCCCTGGAGGACCGTGCCCAACGTTACGCGGTGCTGGCGGGCCGCGTCTGCGAGGCGGGCGGTGGCGTCGGCCGGGAGCGCCGCCGTGCGCTGAGCCACCAGCCCCGGGCCCTCCGCCGGGCGGTCGATGCCGAGCGGCGTTGCGGCCTCGACGCCCGCCAGCGCCCCGCGCCAGAACGCCTCCGCGCCGGTCGCGTCGCGCTCCTGGAGCCAGGCGACAAAGTCGCGGAACGGGCGCGGCGCCTCCGACACGGCCGGCCGGCCCGCGGCGAGCGCGGCGTAGTCGGCCCAGACCTCGTCGAGGACGAGCGCCGTCGACCAGCCGTCGAGGACGAGGTGGTGGAACGTCCACACGAGCCGGTGCGTGTCGTCGGCCGTCTGGAGCAGGCGGAGGCGGAGGAGCGGGGCGGCGGCGAGGTCGAACCCGCGCGCCCGGTCGTCGCGGAGGAGGGCGGCGAGGCGGCGGTCCTGCTCGTCGGCCCCGAGGGCGCGCCAGTCCTCGGCCTCCCACGGCACCTCGACCCGCTGGCGGACGACCTGGAGCGGGCGGTCGAGCCCATCCCACAGGAAGGCCGTCCGCAGCGCCGGGTGCCGCTCGACGGCCCGCGTCCACGCCCCGCGCAGCGCGTTCTCGTCCAGCGGTCCGCGCAGCGCCGCCGTCACCTGCTCCACGTAGACCCCCGAGCCCGGCGCGGCGACCGCGTGGAACAGCATGCCCTCCTGGGCCGGCGTGGGGGGGTAGACGTCGGCGACGTTCTCCATGCTACCCGTCGGCGTCGCGGAGGAGGGCGGCGAGGCGGTCGAGCCCGCCGGCGTCGAGGCCCGCGAGCGAGAGGTCGGGCGCGGGCGGGGCGGCCGGACCGCCGGCGAGCGCGCGGAGGGCGTCGGCGAACGCATCGGCCGCGCGTGCAGTCTCGGCCTCAACGCCCGGCGGGTGCCTCCACGCGACGTCGAGGCGGCCGTCCGCGACCCAGGCGTTGACCTCGAGGGGATAGGGGCGCTGGAGGTCCGGGTGGCGGACGAGCGCGAGCTGGCCGAGGGGCCGGAGCGCAACGTCGCCCCGGGCGGCGTCGAGGCGGCCGAGGTAGTTGAACAGGACCGCCGGCGGGGGCGGGGCGGCGAGGCCCGCGTCGGGCGCGAGGTGGCGGAGGAGCCCGTACGTCGCGGCCTCGGGGAGCGCCCGTCCCCGCTGGCGGACGCGGCGGAGGGCGGCTGCGGGGTCGTCGCCGCCGAGCGGGAGGGCCATCGGGGCGAGCGTCGTGAACCACCCAACCGTCCGCGCCACGTCGAGGTCGAGGGCGTCGCGCCCGTGGCCCTCCAC
>CAZDFV010000186.1:0-210 GCA_964504495.1 uncultured Rhodothermales bacterium | reverse complement strand
GCGGAGCGCGCGTGCGAGCGCCGCCAGCAGCACCTCCTGGACGCGCGCGCCGTGCGCCGTCGAGGTCGTCCGCACGACCGCCTCGGTCTCGTCGGCCGAGAGCGAGACCGCGTGCGTCCGGGCCTCCGCCTCGGTCCCGGCCGCCGGCGCCCGCAGCCGCCCCGATGCCGCCTCTAGCTCGGCGTTCCAGCGCGGCGCGAGGGCGCGGAC
>CAZDFV010000185.1:0-6827 GCA_964504495.1 uncultured Rhodothermales bacterium | reverse complement strand
AGCGCGCGCGTCGCGTCCGGCTGGCGGAGCGCGGCGGCAGGGTTCGGCTCCGGCGCGGGCCCGTCCGGGCCGATGCGCGTCCACGGGCGGGCGCCGGCCCAGTCGAGGAGCGGCGCCAGCCAGGCGCTAGAGGCGTCGAGCGCCGTCAGGCCGACGCGGCGGACGGCGCCGAGATGCGTGCCGGCGAGGTAGGCCCGGGCGTAGGCGCCTCTAGAGGCGTCGGCGGCGAGGAACGCTTCGAGCGAGGCGGCCGGCGCGGCACGGCGCCGGGCGTCCGGGTCGAGGTCGGAGGCGAGCGCCTCGAGCCCGACCGGCTCCTCGACGAAGACCTTGACGACGTCCATGCGGCAGGAATCGCGCGCGGCCGAGCCGCGTTCCACCGGCTCCATGAAAGGTCTCCAGTCCGCGCTCACGTGGGTTGCCATCGTCGGGATCGTCCTGGCCGCCCTCCCCGTCCTCGCGCTTGTCCGCCTGTTCGACCGGACGCCGGCGCGCGTCCGCACCGGGCGGACGTTCCGCGTGATGGGGAGTTGGGCCACCTACGTCAACCCGGCCTGGCACATCCGCGCCGGCGGCGCGGACCCGGCGGCGCTCCGGCACCCGTACGTCGTCGTCTCGAACCACCAGTCGAACGCGGACATCCCGGTCATCAGCCGGCTCCCGTGGGAGATGAAGTGGGTGGCGAAGCGGGCGCTCTTCGAGCTGCCGGTGTTCGGGTGGCTCATGCGCCTCGCCGGCGACGTGCCCGTCGACCGGGGCGACGCCGAGAGCCGGGCGTCGGTGCTCCGGCGGGCGCGCGCGAAGCTCGACGCCGGGTGCTCGGTCATGTTCTTCGCCGAGGGCACGCGCTCGAAGGACGGCCGCGTCAAGCGGTTCCACGACGGGGCGTTCCGGCTGGCGGTCGAGGCCGGCGTCCCCGTCCTCCCGCTCGCCATCGACGGGACGCGCGACGCGCTCCCCAAGCACGGGTGGAAGTTCGGCCGGGCCGACATCCGCCTCGCCGTGCTCGACCCGGTCCCGACGGACGGGCTGACCGAGGCCGACGTCCCGGCCCTCCGCGAGCGCGTCCGCCAGCGGGTCGTCGAGACCGTCGCCGGGTGGCGCGGCGCCGACCCGAGGTCCGTCGACGCACTGGAGGACGGCGCGGCGGCCCTCCCCTCCGCCCGCCCGGACGCGGCGCCAGCGGGCCGCCCGACGGTCGAAGACGGGGCGAAGAGCGCCCACGAGGCCGTCCGCCGGCCGCCCCGCGGTTGATCGGCCCGGGCCGGGGGCCCTAGATTGTCCGGTCTCGCGCTCTGGCGCGGGCGAGTGCCCGATAGCTCAATTGGCAGAGCACCAGTTTCTGGATCTGGGGGTTGAAGGTTCGAGTCCTTCTCGGGCAGCAGGCCATCCGCCTCGGCGGGCGGTCTTTTTTGTGTCCGCCCCGCTGGCGAGTGGTCCCGGCCGGCGCGCAGTTCAGGAAGGGTTGTCGTCCGGAGCGAAGCGAAGGACCTCGACGCCGCCGTCCCGGGCCGCAGGAGCGGGTGCAAAGGGCTCGGAAGGCCGAGCTGAGATCCTTCGCTGGCACTCAGGATGACAGAGGCGGGGCTTTGCATCACCCTGGGCAACGTCCGCTTCCGCCAGCCAGGCGTGCAAACCGTTCCGTGCGGCGGCCGTTGGGAGGGGGCTCATCTCCGCCCCGCTCCGTGGACCTCCTCACCGCCCCGCCCCTCGGCCCCGACCGCCCGATGCGGCTCCGCCGGTCGGCCGCCGTCCGCCGGCTCGTGCGCGAGACGCGCCTGGCCCCGGCCGACCTCGTCCTCCCCCTGTTCGTCAAGGCCGGCGAGGGCCGGCGCGACGAGATCGGGTCGATGCCCGGCGTGTTTCAGCTCTCGGTCGACGAGGCCGTGCGGGAGGCGCGCGATGCCGAGGCGCTAGGCGTGGGCGGCGTCCTCCTGTTCGGGATCCCCGCGCGCAAGGACGCCGAGGGCTCGTCGGCCAGCGACGACGCCGAGGCCGTGCAGCGGGCCGCGCGCGCGATCAAGGCCGAGGCGCCCGGGCTGGCGGTCGTCACGGACGTCTGCCTGTGCGAGTACACCGACCACGGCCACTGCGGCTTCCTCGGGACGAACGGCGGGCTGGAGCTGGAGACCTCGCTCCCGCAGCACGTGGCCGCCGCCGTCAGCCACGCCCGGGCCGGGGCCGACCTCGTGGCGCCGTCGTCCATGATCGACGGGGTCGTGGGTCAGATCCGCGCGGGGCTCGACGCGGCCGGGTTCGGGCACGTCGGCATCTTCAGCTACGCGGTCAAGTACGCGAGCGCGTTCTACGGCCCGTTCCGCGACGCGGCCGACAGCGCGCCGGTCTTCGGCGACCGCCGCCAGCACCAGATGGACCCGGCGAACGCGCGCGAGGCGCTCCGCGAGGCGGCCCTCGACCTCGACCAGGGCGCCGACCTCCTCATGGTGAAGCCAGCATTGGCCTACCTCGACGTGATCCGCCAGGTCCGCGACACGTTCCCCGAGCGGCCGGTCGGGGCCTACCACGTCTCGGGCGAGTACGCCATGCTCAAGGCCGCCGCCGCGAACGGGTGGATCGACGAGCGCCGCGCGGCGCTGGAGGCGCTGACTGGAATCAAGCGGGCCGGGGCCGACCTTGTCATCACCTACTACGCCGCCCAGGCCGCCCGCTGGCTGGCGGAGGATGTGGGCGCGTAGACGCGGGCCGGACTCACGTAACGCGACGAAGAAATCAGGACGAGGAGACGGCCGGCCCGGACCCCCGCGGCCCCCGGCGGATTGACACCGACGGCCGGTCGGCGACGGCCCCCGCCAGCGGCCCCGACGCCCCACGTTCCACGCCCCAGACCGATGGCCCTCGACATCCAACGCGCCGAGCCCGAGACGACCGAGAACGGCGGCCTCAGCCTCGCCGAGCGCGGCAAGACGGCCGACGGCGCGCCCCAGTCGCTCGACCGGCGCCTGCTCGTCCAGCTCCACGCCTACACCGGCTGCCCCGACCCCACTCCCATTGCGGAGGAGGCCGAGCGCCGCGGCGTCGGCGGCGTGGTCTACCAGAGCGCCCAAGATCCGCAGGGCGTGGCCGTCGTCACGTTCAGCGAGAGCGACGACTTTTTCGTCGAGGACGGCCGCGACTTCTTGACCTCGGCCCCGTTCCGCGACCTCACGCCGCGGCCCGACCTGACCATGTTCGGGCGGACGTACTCGATCGGTTACGAAAAGGACTTGCTAGGCACGCTCGTGGCCCGGCCGGTCAAGACCATGACGAACCCTCAGTGGCCGTGGGCCGTGTGGTACCCGCTCCGGCGGGGCGGCCGGTTCGAGCGGGAGCCGCGCGAGGAGCAGCGGCGGATGCTCATGGAGCACGGCGGGATCGGCCGGGCCTTCGGGGCCGGCGACTACGCCCACGACGTCCGCCTGGCGTGCCACGGCCTCGACGAGAACGACTCGGACTTTATCGCCGGGCTCGTCGGGAAGCGGCTCTTCCCGCTCTCGAAGGTCGTCGAGCGGATGCGGGGGACGCGCCACACGGCCGAGTTCCTCGAGCGGCTCGGGCCCTTCTTCATCGGCCGCGCCGTCTGGCAGGGCGCCGGCCCGCTCGCCTGGGCCCTCGACCACGAGGGCTCCGGCCACTGACCGACTGGCGGCGCGCTCCGCCAGCCGGCCCCTCTGACTCTCCCTTCCCGAATGTCCCGTTTTCTGAAAGCCCTCCGCGGCGAGCCCGTCGACGCCACGCCCGTGTGGTTCATGCGGCAGGCCGGCCGCTACCTCCCCGAGTACCGCGCCATCCGGAAGGACCACGACTTCCTGACGATGGTGAAGACGCCCGAGATCGCCGCCGAGATCACGCTCCAGCCGATCCGCCGCTTCGACCTGGACGCGGCCGTGATTTATTCGGACCTCCTCCCGCCGCTCCAGACGATGGGGCTGGGCCTCCACTTCGAGACGGGCGTCGGGCCCGTCATCGAGAACCCGATCAACACCACGAAGGACGTGGACCTGCTGGCGACGCCGCCCGCTAGCGAGACGATGATGTACACGCCGGAAGCCATCAAGCTCGTCAAGGCCGAGTTGGGCGACCGCGTGCCGGTCCTCGGCTTTGCCGGCGCGCCGTTCACGCTCGCGGCCTACGCCATTGAGGGCGGCGGGTCGAAGAAGTACGAGAAGACGCGCGTCTTTATGTACACCGAGCCGGCCGCGTGGCGCCGCTTGATGGACAAGCTGGTGACCGTCGCCGGGAGCTTCCTCACCGAGCAGGCCCGCGCTGGCGCCGACGCGCTCCAGGTCTTCGACAGCTGGGCCGGCGCGCTCTCGCGCTACGACTACGAGCGCTACGCGGCGCCGTACACGACGAAGCTGATCGAGATCGCCCAGAAGACCGGCAAGCCAGTCGTCCACTTCACGACGGGGACGGCGGGCCACCTCGACGCCGTGGCCGCGGCTGGGGGCGACGCCATCGGCGTCGATTCTGGACCCTCCCTTACGGAAGCCTATGAGCGCGTAGGCAAAAAACCGCTCCAGGGCAACCTCGACCCGTACCTCCTCCAGGCGCCGTGGCGCGAGCTGAAGGCGCAGGCCGACCGCGTCCTCGCCGAGGCCCCCGCCACCGGCCACGTGTTCAACACCGGCCACGGGCTCGTCCCGGCCACGCCGCCCGACGCCGTCGCCCGGCTGGCGGACTACGTGCACGAGAAGACGGCCGCCGTCGCGGCCTAGTGTTGCGTGTTTCGTATCGCGTGTTCTCCTGCCCGCAGCGCCCCTACGTAACACGCAACACGTAACACCAGCCGCCCCCGACCGCCGCCAGCCCGCCGGATACCGACACCCTCCCCGAACCGATGCCTACCGACACCCAGCAACAACCGATCGGCGTCCTCTTCATGGCCTACGGCGGGCCCGAGTCGCTCGACGAGATCGCCGGCTACCTCTCCGACATCCGCCACGGCCGGCCGACGACGAGCGCGGTCCTCGACGAGATCACCAACAACTACCGCTCGATCGGCGGCGCCTCGCCCATCATGGGGCTGACGCAGGCGCAGATCGACGGGGCGATGGCGCACCTCAACCCGCCGGGCGAGCCCGAGCGGTTCAAGGCGTACCTCGGGATGCGCCACTGGGCCCCGTGGATCGAGGAGACCGTCGGGCAGATGCTCGACGACGGCATCGAGCGGGCCGTCGCGATTGTCCTCGCCCCGCACTTCTCGTCCATGTCGATCGCGAAGTACCAGGCCAAGGTCAAGGCTGGCCTCGACCTCTACCGCGGCGACATCGACGTCACGTACGTCGACGCCTACTTCGACGCCGACCTCCTCATCGACGCCTTCGCCGCGCGCGTCCGCGAGGGGATCGAGCAGTTCCCGGAGGATGAGCGCGACGACGTGCACGTGGTCCTCAGCGCGCACAGCCTGCCCGTCCGCATCCTCAAGACCGGCGACCCCTACCAGGACCAGCTCTGGACGACGGCCCGGCTCATCGCCGAGCGGGCCGGGCTCCGCCCACGCCAGTGGAGCTGGAGCTACCAGTCGGAGGGCCGGAGCCCGGAGCCGTGGCTCGGGCCCCAGCTCGAAGACCACGTGCCGGCCCTGAAGGCCGAGCGCGGGATCGACAAGGTCGTGAGCCTGGCGATCGGGTTCGTGTCGGACCACGTCGAGATCCTGTTCGACATCGACATCGAGGCGCAGGCGGCCGCGAAGGAGAACGGGATGACGCTCGTCCGCCCGCCGTCGCTGAACGACGACCCGCGCTATACGCGCCTGCTCGCGGAGCTGGTCGAGGGCCAGGCCGCCGAGGCCGGGTGGATCGACTCCGACGTCCGCGCGCAGAGCGCAGGCGCGCCGTCGATGCCGATGCCGGAGGGCACGGAGGTCCCGGCCTAGTCCCATGACAACCCCACCCTGTCATCCTGAGGAGCGAAGCGACAGAGGCTCTCGACGTGGTCTCACGGGTCGTAGGCGCCGGCGCTTACGGCTAAACCACCGCGCTGAGATCCTTCGCTAGCGCTCAGGATGACAACCTGAGCCTGCCGGCTAGCCGCCTGCTGGCGGACGCCGCCAGCGGACCACCACCATGTCCACTGACCGCACCGACGTGCTCGTCCTCGGCGGCGGCGTCGCCGGGCTGGCGGCGGCGCTCCGGCTGGCCGAGGCCGGGCGGACCGTCCGGCTGCTAGAAGCATCCGAGCGTGTTGGGGGCATCGTCCGGACCGTCCGCCAGTCGGGGTTTGTGGCGGAGGCCGGGCCCGACGTGTTCCTCGTCCGCAAGCCGGCAGCGCTGCGCCTGGCCGAACGCCTCGGCGTCGAGACGGCCCCGGCCGAGGGCGGTGCGCTCATCATGCGGCACGGCCGCCTTTACCCGCTCCCGGCCGGGCTGACGGGCCTCGTCCCGGGCCAACTCCGCCCGCTCCTGACCACGCGCGCGCTCGGGCTCCGCGCCCGGCTCCGCGCCGCGTTCGAGCCGCTCGTTCCCGCCCGCCGCTCTAGCGACGACGAGAGCCTGGAGGCGTTCGCCGTCCGCCGGTTCGGACGGCGGACGTGGGCGGGCCTGATCGAGCCGCTCCTCGGCGGCCTCTACGGCACCGACGCCGGGCCGATCTCGCTCCGCGCCACGCTCCCCCACCTCCACGAGCAGGAGCGGACGGGCCCGCTCCTCCGCGTCCGCCGCGCCCGGAACGGGACGGCCGGCCCCTCGGGCGGCTCCCCGTTCCGCCGCCCGGTCGAGGGCATGGAGTCGCTCGTCGACGCGCTCGCCGACGCGCTCCGCCAGCGCGGCGTCGTGATCGAGACCGGGGCGCCCGTCGAGGCCATCGAGGCCGGCTGGCGCGCCCGGCTG
>CAZDFV010000184.1:0-6829 GCA_964504495.1 uncultured Rhodothermales bacterium | reverse complement strand
CCGAGCGCGTCGTACACCTCGACCCGGACGTCCGCGGCCTCGTCGAGCCCGAACTCGACCGTGGCCCCGCCGGCCGTCGGGTTCGGGTAGACGCGCGCCGGGGTCGCCTCGGCCGCGAGCGCCGCCAGCGGGGCCGCCGACTGCGCGCCGGCCGCGCGAACGACGACGGCGCTCAGCTTCGCGTTGTTGACGAGCGTGACGAACTCGAGGTCGAGCGCGCCATCGGTCACCTCGACCGTCTTCGTCAGGTCGAAGGCCGCGTCGTGGCCGACCTCGGCGTAGAGGTCGAGGCCGGTGTCGACGACGACGTTCTCGGCGAGCACGTTGAACGCGCGCCGCCCGGCGGCCGTCCAGTAGATCTCGGCAAAGCGGAGCGTGACCTCGTACGTGCCCGCGTCGAGCGGGACGGCGTACGAGAACGTCCCGTACCGCTCGGTCTGGTAGAGCGCGTCGTCGTCGGTCCCGGCGATCGGGTCGTTTGTCGCGTAGGTCCGCCCGGCGGAGGCGCCGGTGTCGGCGTCGTAGGCCACTCCGCCCGCGGTCACGGCCGGGCCGCCGGCGTTGAGGGCGAACACGACCTCGCCGGCCGCTGGCGGATCTGGCGGGTCGGTCGGCGGGCCGTCCGTCGCGGTCACGAGCGCGGCCCAGTCGCCGCCCGACGGCGGGGCGCCGAGCGATCGACTGCCCCCGCCCTCAACCGTCGGTCCGGCCTGGAGCGGACCGCCCTCGCGGGGGTCGTACCACGCGACCTCGAAGGTCCCGGCCGGCAGCGCCAGCGTCGGGGCCGAGCCGTCCGGGGTGTAGACGGCGTAGACCTCGCCGTCCTTTGCCAGCACGTAGTCGTCGGGGTCGGGCGTGAGGTCGTCGGCGCTCTCCATCTCCCAGAACGGGAGGTGCTCGCGGAAGAACGTGAGGGCGTGGCGGGTCTGGTCCCAGAGCCCGTCGCGCGTCCGCCAGTCCTCGGCCGCCAGGTCGCCGGCGCACGTCTGGTAGCCGAAGTACCACTCGACGCCGGTGCCCCCGGCCATGAGGTTGCCCCAGAGCGGGTTCTGGCGGGCGTCGTCGAAGTTGTTGCCTGGGCCGGTGCAGGTCACGCCTGTCCCCGCGTTCCCGGGCTCGTCGATGGCGACGTGCCACGGCCGGCCGGCCGCGGCCGAGCGCTGGAGCCACTCGAGCGTGACGTCGTGGCCGCTCGTCACGTTCGAGAGCTGGAGCGAGGCGCCCGTCAACTCCGAGTCGCCCAGGAGCGGGCCGTAGACCTGTTCCTTCTGCCCGGGGTAGGTGTGGACCACGACCGCGTGGTCGTACGGGTCGAGCTCGGCGAGGTACGCGGCGAACTGGCGGCGCTGGGCGTCGGTGTTCGTGTTCTCCTCGCCGAGGTTCCAGTTCAGCGCGTGGTGGTAGCCGAAGCGGGCGACGAGCTCGCGGTAGTACAGCTTCCGCTCGGTCCCGAGCGCGCCGCCGTCGAGCAGCTGGTCGTTCTCGGTCTCCTGCGTCTTGACGTGCAAGAACATCCCGAGGCTGTCGGCGTGCTGGAACACGACGTCCCACTGGGCCAGCTTCGAGACGTCGTAGCGGAGGCGGGCGGCGGCCGTCTCGCCGGGCGTCGTCCACGGCCAGACGTCCTTGCCGTCGCCCTGGGGGTTGTTGAAGGGGAGGAAGCTGAACGCGTTCATCCCCTCCGACGCGAGGTAGTTGAGGGCGCCGATGAGCCCCTTCCCCTTGCCGCCCTGCCACGTCGGGTCGCCGGGGTTCCAGTCCTGGACGTGGGCGCTCCAGGTCTTGGCCTGCCCGTTCGTGTCGAACGTGTCGTCGAAGTCGGCGTAGGCGAGGAGGTTCTCGGGGCTGTCGGCCCCGCCCTTGACGAAGTACTCGCCGTTGTCGAACCGGAGGTAGCGCTCGCCGACGTAGCGGAGGAGCCCCTTCCCGCGGTGGTCGCGGCAGTCGGCTAGGCCGTCGCACGCCTCGGACTCGACGAGGAACAGGGCCGTGCCGGAGCCGCCCGGCGTGCCGGGGTCGTCGGCGACGGCCACGCCGGGGCCCTCGTAGGTCTCGAACGAGACGGCCCACGAGCCGGCCGGGAGCGTGGCGTGGGCCCGCCACTTGTTCCCCGACGTCGCGCCCGTCTCGGCCGCGTCCCCGTCGGCGGCGAAGTAGCCGGGCACGGTAAAGCCGACCGACCCTTCGTCGTAGCTCGTGAACTGGACGTCGAACCGGTAGTCGAGGAACGGGTTGGGCGTGCCCTCCTCGCTCAGGCACGGCCCGTTGACCGTGATCGTGATCGGGTGCCACGCCATGAGCTGGCCGCCCGAGCTCGGCGTGCCCTCGACGGTGTACTCGCCCGCGCCGCCGGTGCAGTTGGGGTCCTCCGGCCCGCCCGGGAACCCGCCGCCGTCGGTGACCGCGAGCTGGAGCGTGAGCGGCTGCCCGGCCGTCCCGCCCCCGTTCGCCCCGGTGTACGGGGTCGCCGTGATCGTGTACTGCCCCGGCTGGCCGAGCTCGGGGACGGGGGCGAAGTCCCCGTTCCGGTCCCCGCCGAGCGCGTACGGGGCGACGTTCTCCGTCCGGTAGTTGGACGTGCCGCCGGTCGGGCTGGAGAAGGCGAACCGGACGCTCCCGACGTCGCCGGCCGTGTTCGCGACGAGCGCGATGTTGGAGGTCCCGATCTCGCCGAGGTCGACGGCGTCGGTCGGCGTGAGGTTGCGGACCTGCTGGTCCGTGTCCGCGTCGTAGAGCGCGAAGTCGACGACGGCGGGCTGCGCGGAGAGGGCGGGTGCGGCGAGGACGGCGCACGCCGCCAGCGCCCCGAGGGGGAGTAGCCTGGTCATGGTTCGGAGTGGTGGGTCGGCCGGCGATGTGCCGGCGGTCGCCGCGGGCGGGCCGCCTCCCACAAGGCGGGGCCGCTCCGGTCGGCGCTAGAACCGTGAGCCGCGCTCATAGTAAGGCCCGGCCCCGGCGGCACCAAACCGCCGCCCGTCCGGCTTTACCCGACGTCCGCTGGCGGTCCCCCGCTGGCGGCCCCCGCCGCCCCCCTCCGCACCTCCCGTCATGGCCCGCACGCCCTCCACCATGCTCCCCCTCGGGACCGAGGCGCCCCCGTTCTCGCTCCCGGCGGCGAACCCCGCCGTCGCCGGCCCGACCGTCTCGCTCGACGACGTCGCGGCGGACGGCCCGGCCGTCGTCGTGTTCACGTGCAACCACTGCCCGTACGCCGTCTCCGTCGAGAGTCGGCTGATTGAGCAGGCGCGCGGGTGGCAGGGCGCGGGCGTCGGCGTGGTCGCGATCTCGTCGAACGACGCCGACGCGTACCCGGACGACTCGTTCGAGAAGATGGCCGAGCGGGCGGCCGAGAAGGACTTCCCGTTCCCCTACCTCTACGACGAGAGCCAGGAGACCGCCCGGGCCTACGACGCCGCTTGCACGCCCGACTTCTACCTGTTCGACGCCGACCGCCGGCTCGTCTACCGCGGCCGCCTCGACGACGGGCGCCCCGGTCAGGACCCGACGACGACGGACCTCGACGACGCCGTCCGCCAGCTCGTCGAGGGCGGCGCGGTCGCGGTCGAGCAGGTCCCGTCGATCGGGTGCAACATCAAGTGGAAGGCGACGGCGGGCCGGTGAACCTTCCGTCCGAGCGGCTCGTTCTAGCCTTCGGGGTCGCGATCTCCGCCGCGGCGTACGCCTACTGGACGGCCTGGGCCCTCGACCGCGGCCTGGGGTGGGCGGGCCCGGCCGCGGCGCGGGCCGCCGTCCCGCTCGCCGCCACGCTCCTCCTCGCGCTCCTCCTCCGCGCCGTCCGCTCGCTCCACGACCGCCCCTAGCCCCCGCCCGCATGGCCTCCCCGACGCTCACGAACTACCGCTGGATCTTCGCCCTCGTCGCCGCGCTCTCGGTGGCGGCTATCGTGGCGGTCGTCGTTCCCCGCGACGGGGACTCGGGGACGGTGAACTGGCTGATCACGATCGGGTCCGGGGTCGTGACGGCCGTCCTCGTGTACGTCCTCCTCCGCCCGAAGGGCGACGTGACGGAGACGCGCGACCGGCTCTAGGCCGCCCCGGCCGTAGCTTCCAGTCTAGAAAAGCGCTTTTCCCACCCCTGCCATGACTGACCCGACACCCGACGCCCCCGTCTCGGCCTACGAGAAGGAACGCTCCGACGGCGGCGAGGTCGACCCCCGCTGCATCCCGCAGGCCCTCGACGGCGACCCGCCCGTCGGCGACGAGATCGCGTACCCCGACTACACCGCGCAGGACCACGCCAACTGGCGGTTCCTGTTCGAGCGCCAGATGGAGATGCTCCCCGGCCGGGCCGGCGCGGCCTACCTCCGGGGCGTCGACACGCTCGGCATGACGGCCGAGAAGATCCCCGCCCTCGCCGACCTCTCGCGGACGCTGGAGCGGACGACGGGCTGGACCGTCGCCCGCATCCCGGGGCTCCTCCACGAGCGCGACTTCTTCACGCTCCTCTCGAACCGCGTCTTCCCGTCCACCGACTACATCCGCGGCGAGGACGAGCTCGACTACACGCCGGCCCCGGACCTCTTCCACGACATCTTCGGCCACATGCCGATGCTGACGGAGCCGGACTTCGCCGACTTCTACCAGCTCTTCGGGAAGGCCGCCCTCAACGCCGAGGGGGTCGACCGCCAGTCGCTCGAACGGCTCCACTGGTTTACGGTCGAGTTCGGGCTGATCCGAGACCCCGAGGAGATCCGGATCTTCGGGGCCGGCGTCAACTCGTCGAAGGACGAGGTGCTCCACGCGCTCGACGAGGCCGAGCAGCGGCCGTTCTCGGTCCAGGCCGTGATCGACCAGGACTACGAGGTGTGGCACCTCCAGCCAGTCCTGTTCGTGGCCGAGTCGTTCGACCAGCTCGTGACCGAGTTCCGGTCGTGGGCCGTCGGCCAGGGCCTGCTCGCCGCCGGTGCCTGAGCCCGCGCCCGCGCCCGCTGGCGGGCCCGCCGACGAGGACCGCCAGCGGCTCGAGGCCGTCGTCCGGGGGCGCGTTCAAGGCGTCGGGTTCCGGGCCTACGTCCGCGGGTGGGCCCGCAAGCTGGGCCTCGTCGGGTGGGTGCGGAACGAGCCCGACGGGACGGTCCGCCTCGTGGCAGAAGGGGACCCGGCGGCGCTCGACCGGCTCGGCCGGCTCTTGTGGGGCGGGCCGCCCCACGCGCGCGTCGACGACGTCGAGTGGGACCGGACCGACGCCGAGGGCGCGTCCGACGCGTTCACCGTCCGGCGCTAGACGCCGACGCGGCGGACGGGGTCGCCCGCGCTCAGCGGTTGTCCCAGCGCCGGTTCCGCCCCTCCACGTCGACGTGGGTGAACGTATTGTAGCGTCCTAACCCGCCGGGGTTGAGCGTCTCGACGAAGTCCGCCACCTCGTGCGGCGTGTGGTGCCACACGGCGACGTCGGCCGCCAGCCCCATCACGTGGCGGCTCTTCGAGGCCCCGCCGATCCGCTTGTTGTGCGCCTTCGACCGATAGCCCGAGTTGATCGTGACCGGCGCGTCGAAGTGCTCGCGGACGCGCGTGAGGAGGGCGACGAGGGCCGGGTGGTTGAGGACCTCATCGGCCCCGTCGCGGCTGGCGAACTCGACGAGCGTGAAGTGGTCGCCGAGGCGGAAGTCGGAGCCGTGGCGCGAGATCGAGTAGCGCGTCGCGCTGTTCTGGCGGTTCCCGTTGAAGGCGACCTCGGGGTCGGGGGCGTCGTCGGGGCGGTTCGCCTCCAGGACGGCGAACGAGACCGGGCCGGCGAGCCCGTCGGGGTCGAGGCCGAGCCGGGCCTGCCACCCGCGCGTCTGGGCCGGGTCGGATCCGGCGAAGGCCGCGGCGGCGGCGGCGTACTCCGGGGCGGCGAGGGGGCAGTCGAGGGCCATCGGGGAGGAGGGGCGCGGCGAGTCCGGTCAAGGTAGGGAGTTGGTTTTTAGCGATCAAGAGGTCCCGTCCGCCGTCGCCGGTCGCAGCATCCGCTCCGCTGCCCGGAGGAGGAGCCCGGGCGGGACGAGCCGCGTGGCCGCCGTCTGGGCCTTGTTCGTCCACCCCGGGACCACGCGGCGCCGGCCGGCCGCCAGCCCGTCGAGCCCGGCCCGGGCGACCCGCTCCGACGGGAGCGCGCCGGCGAAGAAGCGGTCGGACATCCCCGCGCGCTCGGCGAACCCGGTCCGAACCGGACCCGGGCAGAGGCACGTGGCGTGGGCCCCCGTCCCCCGCAGCTCGAACGCCAGCGCCTCCGAGAACGCCAGGGCGTAGGCCTTCGTCGCGGCGTAGACGGCGAACCCGGGGGCCGGCGTGAAGGCGGCGATGCTCGCCACGGTGAGGACGCCGCCGCAGCCGCGCGCGACCATCCCGGGCAGGAGCCGCCGCGCCAGCCCCGTCGGAGCCGTCACGTTCAGCGCAGTCATGCCCTCAGCCTCGTCCGGGCTCGCCGTCAGGAAGGGGCCGACCACGCCGAACCCGGCGTTGTTGACGAGAACGTCGACGGCCTCGCCGGCGGCCTCGACGCGGTCCACGAGCGCCGCGGCGGCGTCGGGCGCCTCCAGGTCCGCTACGAAGACGGCGGCCTGGCCGCCCCGCTGGCGGACGGCCTCGGCGACCTCGCCGAGCGCCCGCTCGCGCCGGGCGACGAGGAGGACGCGGGCGCCCCGCGCGCCGAGGAGCCGCGCCATGTCGGCGCCGAGACCGCCGGAGGCCCCGGTGACGAGGGCGGTCCGGCCGCGGTAGAACGGGGCGGGGGGCATGGGAGCGTCCGGGGGAGGGCGCTATTCTACGCGCCTCCCAGGCCCACCATGACCCTCCGCGACCTCCTCGACCGTGCGGTCCGCCGGCTG
>CAZDFV010000183.1:0-6845 GCA_964504495.1 uncultured Rhodothermales bacterium | reverse complement strand
CTGGCGGCGGCCGCCAGCAGGGCGAGCAGGAGGGAGAGGGGGGGGCGCAAGGTCGGCGGTGTCAGCACGGGGGCCGCGGGGGGGGACGAGAAGGTCGTACGCGCGCGCGGCGACCGGGGCGCCCCCTACTCGACGCCGCCGCGCGGGACTGCCTCCGTCGGGTGCGGCTCGGCCTCCGGCTCCGCCGGCTCCGCCTCCGGCTCCGGGGGCTCGGGCGGGGCCGCCGTCTCCTTCGCCTTCTCCTCGGCCTTCTTCTGCGCCTTGATCGCCTTCTCGATCGTCTTCTTCAGCTTCCGGTAGGCGTTCGGGCGGAGGGCCCGCGGCGGGAGGAGGAACGCGAGGGCGCCCCGCCCGAACTCGACGTCCGCCCACCGCTCGACGTCGACGTCGACCCGGGCCACGGCCGCCGTCTTCATCTCCACGTTCCCGCCCCCGATGAGCGCCGAGACCAGGTTCGACCACGTCGGCTCGTGGCCGACGACGAGGAGCGTCCGGGCGCCGTCGGGCTCGGCCTGGATCTGGCGGAGCACCTCGCCGGGCGTGGCCTCGTAGAGCGCGTCGGTCACGCGCGCCGGGCCCGTCCACCCGCCCGACTCGGCGGCCGTGGCGAGCGTCTCGCGCGCCCGCCGGGCCGACGACGTGAGCGCCCGGTCGGGGACGGCCCGGGCCGTCGTGAGGAACCGGCCCATCTTCCGGGCCCCCTTCTGGCCGCGGTCGGCGAGGGGGCGGTCGTGGTCGCCGGCGTAGTCGGCGTCCCAGTCGGACTTCCCGTGGCGGAGGAGGAGGATCGTCTTCATAGGGCGTGCGCCGCGTGCGGGCGCCGGCCGCCAGCGGGCCGGCCGCGGGCGGGCCGGGGTCTAGGGGAGGATGCCGCCGCCGGTGCCCGGCCGCGTGCCGGGCGGGAGCGCCTGGGCCTCGGTCGCGGCCGGGGCCGTGTAGCCCACGTCCGGGCCGCGGAGCGTGGCGTACCCGAACACGCCGATAAACGAGACCACCCCGAGCACGAGCGCCCCGATAAAGATGGTGTACGACGTCCGGAGCAGCTTGTACTTCTTCTGGAGGACCGACCCGATCCCGTAGACGTCCTTCATCATCATCTCGTAGATCTGCGTCGGGTCCTGGACCACCTGCTTCATCGCGTCCACGTAGTCGTCCTGGGACATCCGGTGGAAGTTGCCGAAGAAGAGGATGTTCGTCCGGTTCCGGAGCGCGCTCTCCTTCGTCACGACCGCGCTCTGGACGCGCGGCCGGGCCGCGAGCACGGCGAAGACGAGCGAGCCGAGGCACCCGACGAGGAACAGCGACGTCGGGAGGTAGAGCCACGGGTTCTTCTCGATGCCCGGCGCGATTGATGCGATGAGGATCGAGACGATGAGCCCGTTGATCGAGATCATGATGTTGGCCTTGGCGTCGGCCAGCGCCGAGAGGTCCATGTTCACCCGGTAGTTCGAGCGGAACAGGGTCTCGATCCCCCGCTTCGTCCCGAGCTCGGCGAGGGCCTGGTCGGCCGGCGAGACGGCCCCCTCGGACGGCCCGGCCGACGTCATCGGCACGGCCTTCTTCTTCTCCCTCTTGGGCGGGCCGGCCGGGACGAGGGCGGTCGGGCGGGGCCCGGCGGCCTGGCTCATGTCGACGGTGGCGCCGGCGGGCGGCATCGCGTCGCCGGCAGGCGGCGCGCCGTCGCCAGCGGGGGCGTCGGCCGGGGCGGGGCGGGCGGGCAGGTCGGCCATGGGAGCGGGGACGGGGCGTGGGGGAGGATACGGGACGGCGCTGCGGGCCGTCTAGTACGCGAACCCGAGCCCGAACGTCACGAGCGTGGCCTCGTCGGAGGCCCCGACCGAGAGGTTCAGGACGGCCCGGTCGAGGAGCCCGATCCACAGGCCGCCGCCGTAGCCGAGCTGGAGGCCGTCGCCCGCGTCGGGGTCCGCGAGGTCGATCGCGACGGCCGGGTTGTCGCACACGTCGGCCGAGAGGACGTCGAGGCAGTCGGGCACGTCCGCCCAGACGCGGCCGGCGTCGGCGAACCCGAGCACGCCGACGTCGAGTGGGAGGAGGTACGTGTCGAGGTCGAACAGCTTCGTCCGCAGCTCGGCGCTGGCGGAGGCCGCCGTCCGCCCGGCGAACCGCTCGCGGCGGTAGCCCCGGAGCGACCCGGCCCCGCCGAGGACGGCCGCGTCGAAAAACGGGTAGTCGCCGACGAGCGTCTCGGCCCCGCCGCGGAGTGCGAGCGTGACCTGGGGCGAGACCCCGAGCGGGAGGTACGCCGCCGCCTCGCCGCCCACGCGGCCGTACGTCTCGGCCGTCCCCACCAGCCCGGCCTGGACGGCCCCCTCGACGCCCAGCCGGACGCCGCTGATCGGGTTGACCGGCCGGTTCGCCGTCGAGAGCTCGAGCCGGGCGAAGGCGCCCCCGTGCGTCTGCGCCTCGAACTGGTCGGGCTGGACGGCCGCCAGCGCCCGGGCCGGGTCGACCGCCGGGGCCGGGTCGTCCGAGGGCGGCGACGGGGGGACGAGCGGGAGCGGGTCCGGCTCGCCGGCGTCGGCGTAGCGGACCGTCGGGCCGAACACGAACCGCGCGCCCTGGCCCACGACCGTGCCCAGCCCGAACCGGGCCTGCGCCCGCGCGAGGTCCACGCGCGCGAGGTCGCCGGGCACGTCGGGCGAGCCGTTCCCGAGCCCGTAGAAGTTGCGGGCGTAGCGCGGCGTCGAGGCCAGGGCGTCGACGGCGAGGTCGAACCGGCCGAGCGCCCCGCGCATCCGGCCGACGTAGCTCGCCGCGACCCCGCCCGTCGTCGTGGCGACGTTGGCCGAGACCGTGTGCGTGGCCGCGTACGGCCGGTACCGGAACCCCGGGACCTGGAACCGGACGCCGAGGCCGAGGAGGAACCCGTCGGTCGGCTGGTAGCCCACGACCGGGACGTACTGGCGGTCGCCGAGGACCTGCTCGGTCGGGTCGTACAGGTTGACGTCGGGGTCGTCCGAGCGGCGGTCCTCGATGTCGCCGCCGTGGTCCACGATCTCGAGGCCACCGGGCGTGTCGTAGACCGTGACGTCGCCGGCCGGGGCGTCGAGCACGTCGGCGCCCGCGCCGGCAACGATGCGGACGTAGATGGCGTCGTCGCCCTCGCCCGTGACCTCGAACCGGTCGCGCCCCGCGAGCCCGTAGAGCCGGACCTCGCCCGTCTCGTCAGGCGAAAAGGTCCGGGCCCAGAGCACGCGGCCCGGCTCGCCGCCCTTGTACGACCGGACGGTCACGTCGAGCGCCCCGCCCGGCTGGCGGCGGACCTCGAACAGCTCGCGCTCGTCGCTCCCGATCACGTCGACGGTCTCGGCGAGGATGCCGTAGTACCGCTCGGCGAGGTCCGCGAGCCCGTCGCGGCGGGCCTGGAGGGTCTCCGTCCACTCCTCCCCGATCTGGGCCTCGATGGACGGGGGGAGGACGCTGACGGCCGCGGCGATCTCGGCGTCGGTCAGGTCCTCCTGGAGCGACTGCGCCGCCACCCGCCAGTCGTCGAGCGAGAGCCGGTTGAGGAACCGGCGGTCCTGGAAGAACCCGTTCTGCGTCAGCCCGATGAGGCTGTTGTAGGTCTCGTCGATCCCCTGGAGCCGCTTGTCGAACAGGAAGAGCGGCGGCTGGAGGAGCCCGCCGATCCCGTAAAAGGCCCAGTCGTGGTCGCGCGGGACCGGGAGGTACACCTTCCCCTGGGTCGCCGCCTCGCCCGTCAGCGCGGGGTCGAGGTCGCCCGGCTCGAAGGCGCCCCACCGCCACTGGCCGGCGTGGCGGTCCCAGTCGGCCACGAGCATGTCGAGGAGGCGGGCGCGGAGGAACGCCTCCTGGTCTACGTAGTGGTCCTGGTCCTCGCGGAGCTCCTCGCGGAGCGACTCGTCGGAGATCACGTCGGTGAACCCCTCGAAGCCGGGCACGTCGGAGACGTCGTCGTCGGGGCGGATCTCGAGCGTCGCCAGGCGGTCGCCGAACTGGTCGCGGTAGCGCCCGAGGCGGGGGTCGTCGGGGATGTAGACGAGCTTCGGCTTCGGCGTCGGGACGCCGACGGCCTCCGCCAGTTCGGCCGTCACGATCGCGCCGTAGGGGACAGCCGCGGCCCGGAGTTCGTAGACCACGTCGGCCGCGAGCCCGTCGCGGAGCTCGGCCGGGAGCTGGCCCGTCCCGCCCTTCTCGAGCAGGCGGAAGTCGTAGAGGTGGCCGTCGCCGCCCCGCAGCCGGAGCCCGACCGTCTGGTTCCCCCCGCTCCGCTTGACTGGCGTGAGCCCGCCGGCCTCGGTCCCGACGTCCACGACGGGCACCTCGACGGGCGTCTTCCAGAGGTCCCGGTAGCGCTCGCCGAAGAGGGACCGCGTGAGGGCGCTGTTCGAGAACCGGGGCGAGAACGAGAACCCGGCGTCGAGCGGGACGGTCACGGTCTCGCCGAGCGTCTCCGGGAGCCGGTCGGCGTCGACCGTCTGGGGCGTTCCGGGGTCGACCAGCTCGTCGATGGCCCCAGCGACCTCGCGCCGGAAGACGACCTCGGCCTGGCCGGTCTCGACGTCGACCTCGACGGCCTCGACCCAGAGCCGGCCGTCGTCGAAGTAGACGAGCCGCTGGTAGCCCGGCCGCGCGGCCACGTAGAGCGCGTCGCTGGAGGCGACGCCGGCCGCCGTGCCCCCGCCCGTCCCGCTCACGAGGTACGTCTGCTCGAGGATGGGCGAGACCTCGTCGCGGAGGACCTGGAGGCTGAAGTCGTGGGCGGCCGCCCACACGAGCCGGTCGTGCTGCGCGACGACGCGGCCGAGGACCTCGCGCATCTGGCGGTAGGCCGGCGCGGCGAGGTCCTGGCGGCCCAGCCCGAACGTCCGCCCGACGAGCGTGGGGATGCCGAGGCCGAGGGCGGCCTGAGCCGGGGTCCGGTAGCCGGCCCGCGTCCCGCGCGACTCGAGCGGGTGGTGGGCGAGGACCACGATCCGGCTGTCGTCGCGGTCGACGACGATCTGCTCGAGGATGCGGGCCACGTCGCCCGGCGTGCGGACGGCCTGGTCCTCGGCCTCGCCCTGCGGCCGGTCGTCGGCGTCGAGGAGCCACCAGCCCGTGTCGAGGGCCACGAGCCGAAGCCCCTCGGCCGGCTCCCACTCGCGCGGGCCCCCGGCCTGGTCGCCCGGCACGAGGACGTCCGTGTCGAAGGCGCCGTCGAGGACGTCTTCGAGCCGCTTCACCCCGTCCTCGCCGCGCGCCCAGTCGCGGTCGCCGGGGACGACGACGACCTCGGCCTCGACGCCCGCCAGCGCGTCGACCACGGCCCGGACCGGGCGGACGGCCCCGGCGTAGTCGTCCGAGCCCTCGTCCGGGAGCCCGCCCTCGGTCACGTCGCCGAGGAGCACGACCGTCGCGCCCTCGCCCCACTGGCGGGCGTCGGCGGCGACGGCCCGGAGGACGGACGGGGTCTCCAGCTCGCCCGTGTTGCCGGTCAGGAGCACGCGGTGGGCCACGTCGCCGGCGGGGAGCGGCGGCACCGGCTCGGCGCGGTACTCGGGGGCGAGGTAGGTGCCGGTCGAGGCGCAGCCGGCGACGAGGAGGACGGCCGCGAGCGCGGCGAGGGGGGCGGGCAGTCGGCGCATCAGGCGTCTGCGGGGGCGAAGCGGAGGAGCGTGCCGGGCCCGGCGGGGCCCTCGTTGGCGATGAAGAGCGTGCCGTCGGGGAAGAACGCGATCCCCTCGGGCTGGGGGAACAGGGCGGCGTCGAGCGGGCGGACCGCCAAGAGCGTGCCGTCGGGGTCGACGACGGCGAGCGCCGTCCGAACCGACGAGAGGACGTAGACCCGACCCGTCAGGGGGTGGACGGCGAGCCCGGACGGCTTGAACGGGACCGTCCCGTCGTCGACGATCTGGCGGTCGAGGAGGAACGCCGGGTCGGGCCGGAGCGCGCGCGTGACCGGGTCGAAGGCGTAGACGGCCCGGACGCCGTCGAGGCGGCCGGCGCCCTCCGCGTCGGGGTCCTCCTTGGCGGCGACGAGGAGCCAGCCGGAGGCCGGGTCGTAGGTCAGGCCCTCCGTGTCGTTCCGGGCCGCGAGCGCCGTCTCCGTCTTGTCCGTCGAGACCGACCCGTCGTCGGCCCGGGCCACGCGGTAGAGGTCGCCGTCGCTGCGGAGCACCCAGAGCGCGTCGGGGCCGACGGCGATCCCCTCGTAATCGCCGCTCTCACCGAACTCGAGCTGGTCCACGACGCGGCCGGTCGCCGGGTCGAGGTCGAAGACGACGCCCTCCTCGTCCTGGACGGCCCCGAGCCGGCCGTTGGGGAGGACGGTCAGCCCGGAGATCTCCCGGAGGTCGCCGGGCAGGGCGAACCGGTCGTCGGGCGCGTCGAGCCGGTACGGGACCACGTCGACGTCCTCGGGGTCGACGGCGCTCGCGGCGGCCGGGGCCGGGCGGTCGCAGGCGCCGAGGGCGGCCGCCAGCAGGAGGGCGAGGCAGGCGAGGGGGGCGGGGCGCATGAACGCCGGAGAACGTGCGGGGGCGACTACGGGTTCGGCAGGGTACGCAGGAGGGCCCGGACGGCCGCACCGCGCCCCCCCGCCGTACCTTCGGCACCCCGATCTGCCTGCCCGTGCCCGGCCTCACCGTCGTTACGGCTCCCCGTCTGGAGCCCCTGCTCGACCGGCTGGCGGCGACGCTGCGCGAGAGCCCGCTCCCGCCGACCGAGCGCGAGGCGGTCCTCGTGGCGCAGAACAAGGGGCTCCGGGCGTGGCTCACGAAGGCGCTCGCCGAGCGGCTCGGGTGCGCGGCCTCGCTCCGGCTCGACGCCCCGCTCACGTTCGCGACCGACCTCGCCCGGGCCGCCGTCGCCCAGGCCCGGCC
>CAZDFV010000182.1:0-6862 GCA_964504495.1 uncultured Rhodothermales bacterium | reverse complement strand
GGCCCGCGCGCGCCCCACGCGGCCGAGACCGAGCGGGCCGTGGCCGCCGACCTCGCCCGGCTCGCCCGGCTCCGCCGCCGCGTCGGCACCGGCGACGTCCCGGCCCTCGACGAGGGCACGGAGATGGCGCGCGAGGCCGGGTTCGAGGTCATGGACGTCGGGGCGCCCCCGTCGCTCGTCCGCCGGTACTTCACGACGCTCCGGCACGCCGTCGGGCTCGTCTACGGGAGCGCCGTCGCCGTGGCCCGCGACCGGGAGCAGTTCTCGTTCGTCAAGGGGCTCCCGCTGTTCCTCATCAAGCTGGCGGCGTTCTTCGTCCGGCCGCTCGTCCGGCGCGACCTTCGGGCGCTCCCGATCCAGGTCCAGCTCCGGCGCCGGCTCGAGCTCCTCGGCCCGACCTACATCAAGCTCGGCCAGGTGCTGGCGCTCCGCGAGGACCTGTTGCCGGCGTTCATCACCGAGGAGCTCAAGAACCTGCTCGACCGGCTCCCGGTCATGCCGTTCCCCGAGTACCTCGACCGCGTAGCGAAGGGGCTCGGCCGGCCGGTCGACGAGGCGTTCTCGTTCGTCGACCCGAAGCCCCTGGGGAGCGCGTCGATCGGCCAGATCCACGCGGCCACGACGGTCGGGGGAGACGACGTGATCCTCAAAGTCGTCAAGCCGCACATCTACGTCGTCCTCAAGCGGGACTCGCGGCTGCTCGGCTTTTTCGGCTCGTTCCTCCAGATCTTTTTCGCGCGCTACCAGCCGAAGAAGGTGCTCGACGAGTTCGCCGAGTACACGCTCCGCGAGGTGGACCTGAGGCGCGAGGCCGACAACGCCGAGCAGCTCGCGCTCAACTTCGCCGACGCGCCCGGCATCCGGTTCCCCAAGATCTACCGGGAGTACAGCTCGCGGCTCGTGCTCACGATGGAGCGGTTCGACGGGCTCCGCCCGGACACGGCCGCCAGCCGCGCCCTCCCGCTCGAGGCCCGCGAGCACCTCGTGGACCTCGGCGCCATGAGCATCATCCGGATGCTCTACGCCGACGGCTTCTTCCACGCCGACCTCCACCCGGGCAACCTGTTCATCCTCGACACCGAGCCCGACCCCGAGACCGGGGCCGTCGACCCGAAGCTCGGCTTCATCGACCTCGGCATGGTCGGCTACTTCGACGGCGACCTCCGGCGGACGCTCCTCTACTACTACTTCTCGCTCGTCACCGGCGACGCCGAGAACGCCGCGCGCTACCTCGCCTCCGTCAGCGAGGCCGGCCCGAAGGCCGACCCGCGCGGGTTCCAGCGGGCCGTCGCCGAGCTGTGCCGGCGGTTCTACCGCGCCCAGCGCTACGGCGACGTCTCGGTCGCCCAGCTCATCATGGAGTCGGTCGGGCTGGCGGGCCAGTACCGGATGTACTTCCCGGTCGAGATGGTGCTGATGACGAAGGCGCTCGTGACGTTCGAGGGCGTCGGGCAAACGCTGCTCCCCGGGTTCGACGTGGCGAAGGTGTCGCAACGGCACGTCAACAAGCTGTTCCGGAGCCAGTTCAACCCGGTCGCCCTGTTGAAGGAGAGCTTCCGCGGCGCGCCCGAGCTCGTCGACCTCATCGTCAAGAGCCCGACGCTCCTGTCGGAGGGGATCCGCTTCGTGGAGACCCGGATGCGCGCGCCGGCGACGTCGCCGCTGGCCGGGCTCAGGACGGCGCTCCTCTCGGGCGCCAGCCTCGTGGCCGGCACGATCGGCGTGACGACGGGCGGGCCGTGGTACCTCTGGGGCCCGCTCTTCGCGCTCGCGGCCGCGTTCGCCCTCAAGCGGTCGTAGCCGGTCGCCCCGCTGGCGGCGCGCGCCGCCAGCGGGAGGGCGCGTGGTCCGTTGGGGCGGTCGGTGGCGGGACCTTTTCTGCGTCGGCACAACCGCTTGCACAACGGACTCTTGAACCTCGTCCCCGGCTCCTAAGGAATAAGATTGTTCGCCTCTAGGGTTGCGCCCTATGTGCGGGTAGTGTTACCGTCCGGTCGCCCACGGTCCCGCCTCGCACCCGACCCGCCGATGCCCCGACCGCTCCCGACCCGCCGCCGGACGGCCCTCCGCCCCGTCGCGCTCCTCCTCGGCCTGGCCGCGCTGGCGGCCGCCCCGGTCGTGGTCCCGGCGGCCTCCGCCCAGGTCGTCATCCGCGAGCGGGTCGAGGTCGCGCCGGCCCCCCCTGAGTCCGTCGCACGGCTGACGATGGAGGGGGCGTTCCTGACCGAGGACGGCGGAGCCGACGGTCTCGCTCTCGACCCCGCCGACTACGGCCCGATCACCCGTTACAGGATCCTCTATGCTGACCGAGTGATGATCGGGTCGATCTACGTCTACGGCCAGAATCCAAATCAGCCCATCGTCGGCACCGTTGAGGTCTACGACCGGCTCGCCGACGACGCCGTCGTCGCCACGGCCCCCCTCATGGGCGGTTTCGACATAACGCGGACCGGGGACATCGGCGACTTCAACGGGTCCGGATGCGGCGGCACCCGGTGGTACGAGACCTTCTTCGAGCCGCGCCCCGACATCGAGCTCATCCGGCACCCGGAGGGCCCGTCGATCAACCTCGCCACCAGGACGACCATCGAATCGGGGCGGTGCAACCGCCCGAACTCGATCGTCCCGTGGTGTGAGTGCGCGCTCGCAGCGGAGGAGGACGTGAAAGGCCACAGGGGCATCCACCTCCGAGCGCGCCGGGAGTACGCGGTAGCCGACCGGCTCCTCGTCACGGCCGACCCCGACACGCTCGGGGCCGGGACTGACTCGGAGATCACGGTCCGGGTCGGCGACGGGTACGGGTACGAGATCGACTTCTCCCGTGCCGGCGGATTCAACGCGGCCACCCCCGTTACGCTCACGGCCCCCGCCACGCTCGGGAGCGCGACCGGCGGCGGGCTCACCGTCGGGGGCAGCCCGCCGGAGTTGTCGGTCACAGTCCCGTACGCCGACGCCCGGGCCGGCGCCGTCCACTACGCCGCCCCCGACTCCTCCCTCCTCTACGACACCCCCGTCCCGGTCACGGCCGCCGGCGGCGGCCTCTCCGGCTCGGGGCTCGTCGTCGTCCTCGGCCGGGACGGGGCCGGGCCCGACAGCCTCGACGTCTCGCTCGGCGACCCCGACGTCGACTGCGGGGACTCGACGCGGGTCTCGGTCCGGGGCCTCCTCGGCGGGGCCGACCGGGCGCTCCCCGACGGCACCGGGCTCCGCCTCGTCGTCCGGGACTCGGTCCACTCGGAGGTCGCTTGGGGCGACTCGACCGGCGCCCGACTGATCGCCCCCGTCGAGGCCATCCGCGACGGGCGCGTGTGGGTCCGAACCAAAGAGTGCAGCGGGCTCGGGGGGCCGGTCCCGCTCGGCGTCTACGCCGAGGTCGTCGGCCCGTACTGGGACGAGGACGGCGACGTCTCGGGCGAGGGCGAGACGACGCTCTCGCCGGGGTCCTCAGCGGACGCCCTCGTGGTCTGGGTCGGCGCCGCCGCGCTAGGACCCGGGGAGTCGGCGCCCGTCTCCGTCGAGGCCGCCGACGGCGCCGCCCCGCTCGACGACGGCGACCTCGTCGACCTCCGCCTGGACGAGGAGGCCGCGCTCGGGGCGCTCCTCGACACCAGGACGGGGCAACAGGGGGCGGCCCTGAACGGTGTGGACATCGGGGCCCTCCGAGGGGGACACGTCGAGTTTGTCGCCGCCGACGGCGCCGGGCGCCCCCCCGCCCTCGCTGCCGCGTTGAGCAGCTCCCCCGCCGGCGAGCAAGAGAGGGAGGCCCCGGGGGCGGAGCCGCGTTCGGACGCGGCCCCCGGAGAGCCGGGCGGAGGAGAGTCCCCCTTCTTCGGGCGGGGGGCCGTCTCCGCCGCGCTCACCTCGGACCCGTCCGTGAGCGGGAGCGCCGAGGTCGCGGTGCAGAAGGCTTCCGTGGAGGTCCTGTTCCTCCGGCAGCGCCCGGACGGGACCTACGCCGAGGGCAACCCGATCCCGCTCGGGCCAGACCCGGACGGGACCGCCCGGACGGTCGGCGTGTACCTCCGGGCAGTTGGGACCGATGGGTCGCCCCTGGCGTTATCGGACGAGACCCCCCTCGACATCGAGATCCGCGAGGGGGACGAGCTCGGCGAGTTCATCTACGGGATGACGCTCAGCGGCGACCGGCTCGGGGCCGTCCCGTACGGCGAGGTCCGCCAGGGCGGCGGGGCGGCCGGCGCCTCGCGGGTGACGTACGTGGCGAACGGGGTCGACGCCGGGACGCTCCCGGCGGAGGACCGGTACGCCCGGGTCACGGTGACGGAGCCCGGGAGCGCGCCCGCCGTTGGCCACGGGTTCCTCGCCTTCGGAGAGATCCCTCGGCCCCCGTCCGGTCCGATAGAGATCGCCCTCTCGGAGGCCGAAGTCTGGCCTCACGTACCGTCGAGCACCATGTCGAGTCACTATGCCCGTGTGGGTCTCGACGACCTCGACGATACGGTCAATGAGGTGACCATCAAGGTCCAAGGGGTCGAGGGCCCCGTAGCTGGATCTGAAGTGACGGTCCGGGCCGAGTGGGTCGAGGGATCCGGCGGCCACACCCACGACGGGAACGCGAGTCCCACCATGCCGCGCTCGCTCGCCGGCGTGCTCACCGACCTGGAAACGGAGCACGAGAGGACCGGGGAAGTCACTGTGGTGACGGACGAGGCGGGCCGGGCCCGAGTCCGGTACCGGGCCACGGAGTTCGGCGGGCGCGTTCGGCTCCACGCGGCGGCTACAGTCGACGGCGCGGAGGTGGAGGCGGGGGCGGAGGTCGCCGTCCGTGTACCGGGCCTCGTTCTCCTTCCAGAGAGCGCGGACTACATCAAGGTCGGCGGGACACCCAACCACAGAGGAGCCAACGACAGGGGCTACGACTGGACGACGGACGACAACCATTGGGTCCACCCGTCGGTCCGGACAAGCCTCGTCCAGATCGCACGGACGTGGCAAGCTGAGTACCCCGACCAGGCCCCGCTCGCGATCAACGACCTCAGCCTCCCGATGGGCGGGCGGTTCCACATCGGCAGATGGGAGGACTACTCGCACCAGTCGCACCGGTTCGGCCGCGACGCCGACATCCGCACGACGCGGAGTCTCAGGAGCCGACGCGGCATCCTTTTAACCCTGCGCCGAGGAGTGTACGCCAATAAAGAGTTCGAAAGGACGTGTCAAAGGGTGGGGGCCACTAGGGCAGACATTCATTCCTACGGAAAACCAGGAGAGCACTATCACGTCTATTTCTACCAACCTTAGCCCACCGTGCGAACCGTAGCCGCGAACGAAGCAATGAACCGAGCGATCGCCCTCGCACTCGCCCTCGTGCCTATCGCTGTCCAGGCCCAGGACATCGGGCCCGGCGGCGGGGGCATCGACTACGACCCCGAGGCGGGGACCTACCTCGTCCGGTACCTCGACACCGCGTACGACTCGGTCGGCTGGCGGGTCGGGGAGCCGACCGTCCCCCGGACGGCCGTCTACTTTCCTGGCGACCGGGCGGACCCTCGGGTCTCAGTCGCCGTCGAGCCGGAGGAGAGCGGGCTCCGGTACCACTACGTCGTCGGGAACGGGCCGGCGGGCCGACTTCCGCTCTTCGGGCTCACTGTCTACGCCGAGTCAGAGACGACCAGCCCGACGACGCCGGACAGCACGTGGACAACGGGGTGGCCCCGAGGTACGCTGCACCCGGACTGGAACAAGACGTTTGGTCACGACTGGGCGAACACGATGCGTTTCAACCCCGACGGATCGTACGGTGTGTTGGGCGTACCGCCGGGCGAGACCGAAGGGGGGTTCTCGTTCTGGGGTGCGGGGCTCCCGGCCATCGTCGATGCCGAGGCCGACAGCGACGCCGGATACGGGTTCTACGAAGGCAACGGTCCGTTCGATATCGCCTGGGGTGAGCTGGCCGATTCGCTTTGGGCGCTCGAGCAGCGGACGCAGAGCCTCCCGTTCCGGACGCTCGGACCACGTGCGATCCCGGACCCGCTCGACGGCCCCGTCTTCCTCGACACGCTCGCCGCCGACCTCGCCGAGGCCGATGTCCTCGGGTGGCTCGGCGGCAGCGGAGGCGCCGTTGCCGCGCACTTCGGGGCCGCCCGCGCCGCCTGGGCCGCCGCCGACTCGGCCACGGCAGCGGCCGAGATCGAAGCGGCGGTGGCCCTCGCTAGCGGGGACGGAGGCGTCCGCCCGGAGGGCCACGCGCTCGTCACGTACAACGGAACATTCCTCCTCAGCGTCCTGCCCGAGCCGTCTGGTTCGCTCCCAGTCCTCCCCGACGTCCGCCCGATCCTGGAGTGCGTGGCCGAGCACGCCGGAGCCGGCGTGCTCACGGCCTACTTCGGCTACGAGAACCGCTCCGGCGAGCGGGGTCGGGTCCCCTACGGACCGAACAACCGGATCACCCCGTCGGCCTACGACGGCGCCCAGCCCGACGTGTTCGACGTGCCGAACGCCGTGGCCGGCCGGCCGGGCCGGACCCCGTGGTACCCCGGCCATGCTTTCACCGTCGAGTTCGGACCGGCTGACCAAGTCGTGTGGACGCTGCTCGGCCGGACGTCGACGGCCTCGGCCGGGTCCGCCCGGTGCCCCGAGTAACCCGCCCCCAGCCGCCCCGACCTATGCGCCCGCTCGCCCCACTCCTCGCCCTCCTCGCCGTCTCCGCCGCCGCCCAGACCGGAGTAGGCGAACCCGAAGCCGCCCCCATGCCTGCCGCCCACGCCGTCCCGTTCGGGTCGGCCGGGAACGCCGTCGAGCTCGAGCTCGACGGGGCCGGAGCGCTGGCGGGGGCCGAGGTCGCCGTCGCCTCGGCGCCGGCCTGGCTCCGGTTCCAAGCCGGCACGGCCCGTGCCGAGGCCGCGGG
>CAZDFV010000181.1:0-6865 GCA_964504495.1 uncultured Rhodothermales bacterium | reverse complement strand
CCCGCTGGGGGGTGCACCGGCCGGCCGTCGAACCCCGTGACCGCTCGACCTCCCTTGGCCGGCGCCCGAGACCCCTTCCGCGTCCTGTCCCTCCCGTACGACGCCGACCCCGACGACGTCCGCCGGGCGTTCCGGCGCCTCGCGCGCCGGACGCACCCCGACCGGGGCGGCTCGGCCGGCGCGTTCCACGCAGTCCGGGCGGCGTACGGCGCCTTGGCCGACGACCTCGAAGGGGAGCGCCGCCGGTGGGGGGCGCCCCCGGCCCCGAAGCGCGCGCCCCGTCACCCCACTGGGCTCGACCCACGAGAGTATCCGACCTGCCCGGTCCGCATCGGCCGGACGCGGGGCGGCAAACGGACTGTCGAGTACGACGCCGACGGTCGGCCGAGAGGGTGGAGCCCGGGGACGGCGCCCCCCCCGGGCGGGGAGTGCAAGGCGCGCTACGCCGCGACCGGCGCAGCCCCCGCCTTCGGCGTGTGGGTCGTCCCTCTCGACGCCCACCGCGTCCGGTGCGTGTTCGGCCCGCCCGACGGCTGAGCCGGTCCGCCGCGCGTCGGCCCGCTGGCGGGGCCGGAACGACAACGCCCCGGCGCGTGGAGCGCCGGGGCGTCGAGTGTACCGCGTACGGGATTTGAACCCGTGTTACCGCCGTGAGAGGGCGGCGTCCTAGACCCCTAGACGAACGCGGCAGGGCGTCCCTCGCCGAGCGTCGGCCGCTGTGCGAGGGCGCGCAACATACGGGGCGGATCGGCCCTTACGGGTCCGTCAACGTCATTTTCACGTGCTCGATGCCGGCCTCCACGAACGGGCCGCCGACGGGCGCGAACCCGAACGCGGCGTAGAGCCCGGCCGCCTGCGCCTGGGCGTGGAGGACGAACCGGCCGTGCCCAGCAGCCCGGGCGTCGGCGAGGACGCGGGCGACGAGCCGGCGGCCGAGCCCGCGTCCGCGCAAGTCCGGGAGCACGGCGAACCGCTCCAGCTTGGCCGCCTGTCCGGCGTCCGTCCCGACGGCGCGCCACCGGGCGCACGCGACTGGCTCGCCGTCCGCGAGCCCGAGGAGGTGGTGGACGTCGCGGCCTCGCCGCTCGGGCGCGTCCCAGGCGTCCCACTCCTCCTCCGGTGGGCACGCCTGCTCTTCGACGAACACGGACTGGCGGACGGCCCGGACGCGCCGCCAGTCGTCGCTGGAGGTGGCCTCGCGGATCGTGAACGGGGGCGTCATGGGCGGGGCGAGTGATGGGGACGGGGCCCTCTCCGGGAAGACTCCACAACATCCGCCCGTCCGCCGCCGTATACATCGGGACGTAAAAAAGATGCCGTGCGGGCGCAGGTCGGAGCGTCGCCCAGCGGCACGGAACCCGCATGAGCGCGCCCCTCTACTTCGACTACAACGCGACGACGCCGGTCGCCGACGACGTCCTCGACGCGATGCTCCCGTTTTTCCGGGAGCATTTTGGCAACCCGGCCAGCGAGCACGCCTACGGGTGGGCCGCCGACGAGGCCGTCAAGCAGGCCCGCGAGCGGACGGCCCGCGCCATCGGGGCCACGCCCCGGACGATGGTGTTCACGAGCGGGGCCAGCGAGGCCATCTCGCTCGCGATCCGCGGGGCCGGGGCCGTCTACGGTGGGAAGCGCTACCGGATCGTGACCGTCCAGACCGAGCACAAGGCCGTGCTCGAGACGTGCGCAGCGATGGAGCGCGAGGGGTACGAGATCGAGTCCCTCCCCGTCGGGCCCGACGGGCTCCTCGACCTCAACCGGGTCCGCGACGCCGTCGACGACAAGACGCTCTTGGTGTCGGTGATGTGGGCGAACAACGAGACCGGGGTGATCCAGCCGGTCCCCGTCCTCGCGGGGATCGCCCACGACGCCGGCGCCCTCTTCATGACCGACGCGACGCAGGCCGTCGGGAAGGTCCCGGTCCGCGTGAACGACGACGGTGTGGACCTGCTGGCGCTCTCGGGGCACAAGCTGTACGGGCCGAAAGGGGTCGGCGCGCTCTACGTCCGCCAGCGGGGGCCGCGCGTCCGGCTCCAGCCGCAGATCACGGGCGGGAGCCAGGAGGCCGGGCTCCGGGCGGGGACGGTCAACGTGCCCGGCGTGGTCGGGCTCGGCGCCGCCGCCGACCTCGCGCGCCGGTCCCAGGCCGAGGACGCCGAGCGGATGGGGGCCCTCCGCGACCGGTTCGAGGCGGCCGTCTGCGAGGCCGTCCCCGGCACGCACGTCAACGGGGCCGGGGCGCCGCGCCTGCCGAACACGTCGAGCCTCCGGTTTGAGGGCGTCCACACGGCCGCGCTCCTCCCGGTCATGCGGAGCGTGGCGGCCTCGACCGGGGCCGCCTGCCAGACCCAGACGCAGGAGCCCAGCCACGTCCTCACCGCGATGGGCCTCACGCCCGACCAGTCGTTCGCGACCGTCCGGTTCAGCCTGGGCCGGCCGACGACCGAGGCCGAGGTCGACGCCGCCGTCGGCCACGTCGCCGAGGCCGTCCAGTCCGTCCGCCGCCGGAAGGCCGCATAGAGGGGTACGGGGTGCCGGGTACGAGGTACGACCTCGGGACCGTCGAGCGCCCCGTACCGCGTACCCCGTACCGACATGGAGATCGTCAACCGCGTCGCCGAGAGCGCCATCGAGACCGTCGACCTCGCCGCGCTGGCGCCGGCCGAGGACGTCGTGCCGTTCGACCTCGAGCCGTTCCTGTACCGCGGCCTCGTCCTCCGCGAGCGCGAGTTCCGGCAGTCGCTCAAGGACCACGACTGGACGGCAACCGCCGGCCGCCACGTCGCCGTGTTCTGCTCGGCCGACGCCCTCGTTCCGGCCTGGGCCTACATGCTCGTCGCCTCGAAGCTGGAGGGCGCCGCCTCGGTCACGGCGGCGACGCCCGAGGAGGTCCGCCGCGCCCGGTTCGCCGAGGCCCTCGCCGCCCACGACTGGGCGCAGTACGAGGGCGTCCCCGTCGTCCTCAAGGGGTGCGGCACCGACGCCGTCCCCACGGACGGGTTCGTGCAGGCCACGCGCCGGCTCCAGGGCGTCGCGTCGAAGGTGATGTACGGGGAGCCGTGCTCGTCCGTGCCCGTCTGGCGGCGGCCGTCCGCCAGCGGGCCGGCCGGTGCCAAACCGGCGGGCGTGAAGCCCGCCGTGGCGAAGCCCGCCGGCGTCCGCCCCGCCGGGCCGCCGCGATAAGCGCCAGCGGGAGCGGAGAAGCCCGAACCGACCGGACGGGCGTGGCGTCAGAGCGGTCTGCCCGCCGCCCCGCCCGTGCGCCTTGCCCTCCCGCTCGTCCTCGCGTCCCTGCTGGCGGCGCCCGCCGGCGGCCAGGACGCGCCCGCGAGCGCCGCAGACGTCGAGGGCGTGTGGGAGATGGTCGAGGCCGCCGGCGTCCCGTACCGGGACAGCCTCGTCTTCGCCCGCCTAACGATCACGCCCGACGAGGTCCAGACGGTGACGGTCTTCCGCGACCCCGACGACGGCGAACTCATCGGGCAGGTCGAGCGCGCCCGCTACGTCGTCTCCGACGGCCAGCTCGTCGTCCGCGACGGGCGGAGCACGACGGTCCTGGCCGCCCGCCGCGAGGCCGACCGGTTGGAGGTCCTCGACCTCGAGACCGGCGTCCTTCTCCGCCTCCGCGCGGCCGACTCGGGGGACGCGCTCGACCCGGCGCTTGTGGGCGCGTGGCACGGCCGGCGCGACGGCCGGCCCGTCGTCCTCCGGTTCGGCCCGGACGGGTCGGTGAGCGTCCAGGAAGAGGGAGGGGAGCCGGACACGGACGCCTACGTCGTGGCCGGCCCGTTCCTCCTCTTCGGCGGCGGCCCCTTCGGCGACGAGCCCGTCCGCTACGCGGTCGAGGCCGGCGGCCGGCTCGTGCTCACGTCCGGCGCCGGGCGGGCCGAGTTTTTGTACGCAGATCACTAAGCAGGAGGCGCGATCCCGCCCGCCCCTCCGTTCCTTCACGGTACCTCCCCGCCCCCGATGCGCCTGCTCCCCGCCCTCGTCCTCGCCGTCCTCGCCCTCCCCGCCGCCGCCCAAGCCTCGTCCGACGAGGCGGCCCCCGTCGCCGAGGTGAGCATCGACGACGCCCTCGTGGGCGACTGGACGCTGATCCGCGTGAACAATGCCGGGGCGATGGAGCGGTTCGGGGCCGAGGTCGAGGACATGTGGGCCTCGTTCGAGGCCAGCGGCTCGGGCGAGGTCCGGGTCGAGGTGACGCAGGACCAGGAGCGCCACGAGCGGACCCGGACGTTCCGGTTCTCGACCCGGGGCGGGCAGATCGTGAGCCCCGACGGGCCGCCGGTGTCCTACGAGGTCTTGGGCGGCGACCTCCTCGTCCTCCGCGACAACGCCGGGCTCGTCGTCGAGCTCCGGAAGGTGGGCGCGTGACCGTCGACCTGGAGGGGCGGACGGCGCTCGTGACCGGCGCGAGCCGGGGGATCGGCCGGGCCGTCGCCGAGCGGCTCGCAGCGGCCGGCGCGACCGTCGGCGTCCACTACGGCCGGAGCCGCGAGGCCGCCGAGGCGCTGGCGGACGCGTTGGGGAACGGGGCTCGGGCCTTCGGCGCCGACCTGGAGACGCCGGGCGCCGCGAGCGCGCTGTGGGACGAGGCCCTCGCCGCCCTCGGCCGCGTCGACGTCGCCGTGGCGAACGCGGGCGTGTTCGAGGAGGCCCGGCTCGACGAGCCGCTTGGCGGCTGGCTGGACGTCTGGGACCGGACGCTGGCCGTCAACCTCCGGGCGGTCGGTGAGATCGGGCGGGCGGCGGCGCTCCACGCCCGCGAGCGGCGCCAGCGGGGCGAGGCCGGCGTCGCGGTCCGCCTCGTGACCGTCTCCAGCCGGGCCGCCTTCCGGGGCGACGACCCGGAGCACCTCGCCTACGCCGCGTCGAAGGGCGGCGTCGTGGCCCTCACGAAGTCGCTGGCCCGAGCCGGCGGTGGGCTCGCCGCGTTCGGCGTGGCCCCGGGCTTTACGCGGACCGACATGGCCGCCCCGACCATCGGCGCGCGCGGGGAGGCGGCCGTCTGGCAGGGCGCCGCGCTCGACAACCTCACCGAGCCCGACGACGTGGCCCCGACCGTCGTCTTCCTCGCCTCCGGCTTGGCCGACCACGCGACGGGCACGACCGTCGACGTGAACGCCGCGAGCTACGTCCGGTAGGCCCGCCGGCGGCCCGCAACTGGCGGCGGCGCTCGGCGTAGTCCGTTCCCCACCACGGACGCCGCCATGCCCCACCGGAAGTACGACGAGCACGAGATCGCCCGCGTGATCGAGCGGGCCGCCGAGCTCCAGGAGGCCGACGCCGACCGAGCCCGCCGCACCGAGCGGGGCCTGACGCTCGCGGAGCTCGAGCGGGTCGGGACCGAGAGCGGCCTGGACCCGGCCTACATCCGCGCCGCCGCCGCCGAGGCCGACGCCCCCGGGCCGCGCGAGCGGACGTGGCAGTCGACGACGCACGTCCACGCCGAGCGGTGGGCGCCGGGGCCGCTCCAGCCCGAGGCGTGGGAGGAGACCGTCGCCACGCTCCGCCGGTACGCCCCCAACGGCCCCGGCCAGACCGAGCGGATCGGCCGGTCGCGGGAGTGGACGGGCCAGACCTCGCTGGGTCTCCAGGTCCGGGCGTCGGTCAGCCCCCGGGGCGGGGGCCAGCGGGTCCGCGTCGAGCAGCAGGCGAGCCTCACGCACGAGTGGGTCGAGGCGGCGTTCATCGTCGGCCCCTTCTTTGCCCTCTTCGGGTTTCTCGCTGGCGGGCTCGCGACGGACTCGACTGCCGTCGGGTTCGCCGTCGCGGCCGCCGTCTACGTCCTCGCCGCGGCGCTCAGCTTCGTGGGCGCCCGGGCGTGGCGCCGCTCGAAGGAGCGCGACCTGGACCAGCTCGCGGGTGAGGTCGAGGACGCCGTCCGCGCCGCGAACGCCGAGCGCGGGTGGGGGCCGGAGGAGACGGCGCACCTCGTCGAGAGCGAGGCCGCGCCCGTCCCCCCGTCCTCCCCAGAGCTGTCGCTCGACGCGCTGGCGGACGACGAGGACGCCAGGGCCGGGCCTGCGCGGCGTCGGGACCGCGCGCCCGTACGCTAGCTTCCGTCGGCTCCCCCGCGTCCCATGACCCGTCGTTTCTCAGAGGAGGAGGCCCAGCGGATCTTCGCCCGCGTCGCCGAGCGCCAGCGGCTGACCCCGGAGCACGGTCTCTCGCTCGCCGAACTGGAGGAGGCCGCCCGCGCCGCCGGCCTCGACCCGTCGCTCGTGGCCTCGGCCGCCGCCGAGCTCGACGCCGCCCCGGGGCCGGACCAGACGCTCGCCGGCGCCCCCGTCGAGATCGTCCGCCAGCGCGTCGTGGCGGGGCCCGTCGACGACGACACGTGGGCGCAGATGGTGGCCGCCGCCCGGGCCGAGTTCGGGGAGCCCGGAGTCGCCGGCCAGATCGGCCGCCTCCGCGAGTGGACCGACTTCAGCGGCGGGCCCAAGAACGGCGTCGTCACGCGCCTCACCGTCGAGCCCGCCGGCGACGGGACCCGGATCACACTCTCGCGGTCGGTCCGCGAGGTCGTCTCCGGCTTCGTGATCGCGCAGGTCGTCCAGGGGATGCTCGGGCTCCTCTTCGGCGTGCTCGTCCTGACGGGCGTCGAGGAGGGCATGCTCTTCCCGATGGCGATCCTGCTCGGGCTGGCGGCCCTGTTCGCCGCGGGCACGCAGATCGGGACGCGCGTGTGGCACCGCCAGCAGGCGCGGCAGGTCGAGGCCCTCCTCGACCGCCTCGAGTTGGCCGTCCACGACGCCGCCCCCCGCCCGGCCGCACGCGAGGCCGAGGGCGCGGCGGTGGCGGACGCCGCCCGTGCGCCCGACGTCGCGATCAACCACGATCCGGCCGCGCTGGCGATGCA
>CAZDFV010000180.1:0-6948 GCA_964504495.1 uncultured Rhodothermales bacterium | reverse complement strand
CGCGAGGGCGAGGGCGCAGCCGACGACGGAGAGGGCGAGGGCGAGCGGGTCCATCGGGCCGGGGGCGTACGACACGGACGCCCCGGGGCCGGCCGGGGGCCGGCCGCTCCGGGACGTCCGGTGGTGGGCCGCGGGGCGCCGGGCGCGCCGCGGCAGACAAGGGGCACCGACCCACAGCACGTAGACGAGAACCTACTCGTCAAAACGGTGGGGGCCCTCCGGACCCTCTCGCCTTCCGCGGCCCGGGGCGGTCCCCCGAAGGGGCGTCCCGGAACCCCCGGGTGGGGGCGCGGCCTGATGGTCAGGTCCTAAGCTGAGCCCCCGCGGTAAACGCTGTTCAGGTTCCCATGCGGTGGCTGCGAGCCGGTGAGCGCCGGGAGGGGGGTTAGCCGTCCCGGGCATCCCCAATATCGACACGGATGGGGCCCCGTTCCGTCAGGGGCCGTCGAATTCTCGGGCGGGGCCCGCGGACCGCGGGGGGGCCGCCCCCGGCCCGGCCGGTCCTTACTCGGCCGGGGCCCCGTCGCCCCCCGCCCCGAGGACGGCGTCGAGCCGCTCCGCCAGCGCGGCCGACTCGATCTCGACCCGGGCGCGGAGCCGGTCGGTCTCGGCGCGGGCGGCGTAGAGCTCCTCGGCGAGCTCGAGCGCCGTCAGCACGGCGTGCGTGAGGTCCGGCTGGGACGGGAGCTGGGCCCGGAGCCGCCGGAGCCGCTCGTCCACGCGCTGCGCGAGGTGGACCGTGTAGTCCTCGTCCCCGGGCGCCACACGGAGCGGGTAGTCCCGGTCGAGGAGCCGGACGCGGATGGAGACGGTCGGGGCGCGCTCGCTCATGCGTCGTCGGAAGGGGCCGGCGCGCCGTCGCCGCCGGACCGGGCCTCGCCGAGGAGGCCGTCGAGGGTGTCGATAAAGCCCTGGACCTTGGCCCGGAGCGCGGCGGGGTCCTCGCCGCCCCCGCCGAACGAGAACGACGGGGACGCGTCGTCCTCCTCGCGGAGCCCGGCCACGCGCTCGGCGAGCGCGGCGTTCTCCGACCGGAGCCGTTCGATCTCGGCGGCCGCCGCCTCGACGCGGTCGCGGAGCTGGCGGAGCAGACGCCAGTCGGACCGGCCCGCCTCGGGGCGGTCCGCGTCGTCGGCCGGGGGCGGGGCGTCGGGCTCCATGCGGGTGCGGGAGACGCGCCAAGATAGGCACGCCGCCGCCCAGCGCCGGCGGGGCTATCGCCTAGGCGCGCAACGCCGCCCCGTGCTCGGCCTCCAGCGACTTGACAATCCGCCGGACGCGCCCGTCCACCTCCTTGTCGCGGAGCGTCCGGTCGGCCCCGAAGCGGAGGGCGATGGCGAGGCTCTTCGCCCCGGCCTCGACGCGGTCGCCACGGTACAGGTCGAACAGGCGGGCGCCCTGCAAGAGCGGCCCGCCCGACTGGCGGACCGTCTGGAGGAGCGGCCCGGCCGGCGTGGCCTCGGGCACGACGACGGCGAGGTCGCGCTCGACGACGGGGAACCGGCTGATGGGCTCGTAGCGCACGACGCCGTCGCGGCCTGCGAGCGCGGCCACGGCGTCCCAGTCCAACTCGGCGACGTAGAGCGGGGCCTGGAGGTCGGCCGCCTCGGCGGGACCATCGGCCAGCCGGCCGAGGACGCCGAGCCGCCGGCCGTCGGCTTCGAGCACGAGCGAGTAGGCGGCGAGCGCGTCGGGCGACGGGCGCGGCGTCTCCGCCACGTCCTCCACCCCGAGGTCCGCCAGCAGGTCGAGGACGACGCCCTTCAGGTCGTAAAAATCGGTCTCGCGCCCGTCGCCGTCCCACGACGGGAGCGCGGCCGGCCCGCTCATCCCGACGACGAGCGCCGTGTGCTCGTGGTACCCCTCGACCGCGCCCGCGGCCTCGGCCGACTGGCGGTAGACGCGCCCGGCCTCGAACACGCGGAGCGGCCCGGCGCCGCGCGCCTGGTTGTACGCCACGGCGCCGACCGTGCCGGGGAGGAGCGACGGCCGGAGCGCGGCCATCTCCTGCGAGATCGGGTTCAGGGTCTCGACGACGGGCGCGTCGAGGCCGGTCCAGGTGGCGTCGGCGAACGCCTCGGCCGTGGGCCGGGAGACGAGCGAGTTGGTGGCAAGCTCGCGGAACCCGAGGGCCGCCAGCCGCCGGCGCGCGCGGCCGAGGAGCCGGGCGGACGGCGTGTCGGAGGCGGGCGTGAGCGGGATCGGCGCCGACGCGGGGAGCGGGAGGTTGTCGTACCCCCACAGCCGGGCCACTTCTTCGATGGTGTCGATCTCGCGCTCGACGTCCGGGCGGAACGGGGGGACCATCACCTCCAGCCCGGCCCCGGCCGCGTCCTGGGCCGCCGCCAGTGGGTCGGCCTCGCGCAGGACCGTCTCGGCAAAGGCGTCGAGCTGGGCGTCCGCCGCGTCGCGGACCCCGAACCCGATGGCCGTGAGCAGGCGGACGATCTCGCTCTGGGGCACCTCCACGCCCAGGACGTGCGCCACGCGCGACGGCCGGAGGCGGATCACGCGCGGCGTGTGCGGGACGGGGTTCTCGTCGATCAGGCCGGGCACGACCGTGCCCCCGCCGGTCTCGGCGATCAGCGCGGCGGCCCGGGCGACGGCGCGCGGCTGGCCCGTCGGGTCGGCGCCGCGCTCGAAGCGGTACGAGGCGTCGGTCTGGAGCCCGAGCGCCTTCGACGCCCGCCGGATGGCCGACGGGTCCCACATGGCGCCCTCGATGAGGACGGTCGTCGTAGCGTCCGTGACCTCGCTGTCGAGCCCGCCCATGACGCCGGCGACGCCGACCGTGCCCGCGCCGTCAGCGACAACCGTCGTCCCGGCCGGGAGCGTCCGCTCGACGCCGTCGAGGGTCGTGAACGTCTCGTCGGCGCCGAGCTGGCGGACGACGACGCGGCGGTCCGCCAGCGTGTCGAGGTCGTAGGCGTGGAGCGGCTGGCCGACTTCGAGCATCACGTAGTTCGTGACGTCGACGACGTTCGAGATCGGCCGGAGGCCGACGGCCCGGAGGCGTTCCTGCATCCACTCGGGCGACGGGCCGACCGTCACATCGCGGACGACCATTCCCACAAAGCGCGGGCACGTCTCGGGCGACTCGATCTCGACCGTCACGAGGTCCGCCGCCTCGCCGCCCGCCTCGGGCACCTCGACATCCGGCAGCACGAGCGGGCGGTCCGTGAGCGCCGCCACGTCGCGGGCCACGCCGACGTGCGAGGTCGCGTCCGGCCGGTTCGGGGTGATGGCGATGTCGAGGACGGCGTCGCCGGGCATCTCGCCCTGCTCGCGCAGCCAGTCCGCCAGCGGGGCGCCGACGGGGGCCGCGTCGTCGAGGACGAGGATGCCGTCGTGGCTGTCGCCCAGGCCGAGCTCGTCCTCGGCGCAGATCATCCCGCGCGACACCTCGCCTCGGATCTTCCCCTTCTTGATCGTGACCGGCTGGCGGACAGTGGGGTCCTCACGCGACGGCAGCATCAGCTCCGTCCCGACGGTCGCGACCGGCACCTTCTGACCGGCGGCCACGTTCGGCGCGCCGCACACGATCTGGACCGGCTCGCCGTCGTCGCCCAGGTCCACGTCGCAGAGCCGGAGCCGGTCGGCGTTCGGGTGCGGCCGGACGTCCTCGACGTGCCCGACGACGACGCCCGGCGTGGAGGCCAGCCACGCCGGCCCCGTCCGCTCCACGCCCTCGACCTCCAGGCCGGACATGGTGAGGGTCTCGGCGAGCGCGTCGGCGTCCAGCCCGTGGTCGACGTAGTCGGAGAGCCAGCCTAGGGACAGGTACATGGTACAGGGTACCGGGTACGGCGGGCGGGGCCGCGTACCGCGTACCCCGTACCGCGTACCCTAGAATTGACGAAGGAAGCGGACGTCGTTCTCGTAGAGCAGGCGGATGTCGTCGATCCCGTGGCGGAGCATCGCCAGCCGCTCGGCGCCCATCCCGAAGGCGTAGCCCGTGTACCGCTCCGCGTCCACGCCGACGTTCTCGAGCACGTTCGGGTCGACCATGCCGGAGCCGAGGATCTCCATCCACCGGCCGCCGCCCGGCAGCGACGCATCCTCCCACCACACGTCGACCTCGGCCGAGGGCTCGGTAAAGGGGAAGAAGCTGGGGCGGAACCGCATCCGCGCCTCGCGGGCCGGCCCGTCGCTCGCGCCGAAGAACGCGCGCGCGAACGTGGTCAGGACGGCCTTGAGGTCGGCGAACGAGACGCCCTCATCCACGACGAGCCCCTCGACCTGGTGGAACAGGCAGAAGCTCTTGTACGAGATGGCCTCGTTGCGGAACACGCGGCCCGGCGCGATCAGGCGGAGCGGCGGCGGCTGGGCTTCGAGCGCCCGGACCTGGACGGGCGACGTGTGCGTGCGGAGCAAGACGCCGCGGCCGTCCGGCGGGGGCGGTTCGAGGAAGAACGTGTCTTGCATGTCCCGCGCCGGGTGGTCGGGCGGGAAGTTGAGGGCGGAGAAGTTGTGCCAGTCGTCCTCGATCTCGGGCCCGCGCGCGACGGCGAACCCGAGCGACCGAAAAATGTCCTGGATGTCGTCGAGCGTCTGGGTGAGGACGTGGAGGCTCCCCCGCTCGACGGGCGCCGGGACGCGGCCCGGCAGCGTGAGGTCGAGGTCCGTCGCCCCGCTGGCGGCCGTGCTCGCCAGCGCGGCGGCGGCGGCGTCGAGCCGGGCCTGGGCCGCCTGCTTCAGGGCGTTCAGCCGGGCCCCGAGCGCGCGGCGGTGCTCGGGCGGGACCGTCCCCATCCGGGCGAACAGGCCGGTCACGACCCCCGCCTTCCGCCCGAGGTGGCGGACGCGGAAGGCCTCGGCCTCGGCCTCGGTCGTGATCGGGGCCTCGTCGATCTCGGCCTGGACGGCGTCGATCTCGGCGTCGAGCGGGGTCTCGGACATGGCTTCGGCTGCGTGATCCGTGATGCGTGATCCTCAGCGACGGGCGGACGTGCCAGCGGGCACCCTCACGCATCACTCGTCACGCATCACCCAAACAAAGACTCCCGCCGGGCCGGGGCCGGGCGGGAGTCGTGGTCGAGCGGGGGCGCGTGCGCTAGGCCGCGGCCTGCTCGACCACGGCCGTAAAGGCCGCCTTGTCGCGGACGGCGAGGTCCGCGAGCACCTTCCGGTTGAGCGGGACGTCGGCCTTCTTCAGCCCGGCGATCAGGCGGGAGTAGGTCGTCCCGTTCTGGCGGGCGGCGGCGTTGATCCGGGCGATCCAGAGCCGCCGGAACTGCCGCTTGCGCGCGCGGCGGTCCCGGTAGGCGTACTGCATCCCCTTCTCGACGGAGTGCTTGGCAACGGTGTAGACGTTGCCACGGCGTCCCCAGTAGCCTTTCGCCTGCTTCAGGAGCTTGCGGCGACGGCGACGGGAGGCCACGAGGTTTCGGGCTCGGGGCATCTTGGTTCCGTGGTGAGGGTGAGGGTGGAGGTGGCTTCGTGCTGGCGACGACCGCCAGCCGGGCCGCTAGAGGTTGGCTGCGCCGTCCTTTACAGGTTGACGAGTCGCTTGACGCGCTTCTCGTCGGCCTTGTGGACGAGGGTCGACTCGCGGAGGTCGCGCTTCCGCTTCGGCGACTTCTTCGTCAGGATGTGGCTGGCGAACGCCTTCTTCCGCTTCACGCGACCCGTCCCGGTCAGCGAGAAGCGCTTCTTGGCGCCGCTGTTCGACTTCATCTTCGGCATCGGTCTCCTCGGGGGTGGGGCCGGATAACGGACCGCCCGCCGCGGCGTGCCGACGGCGGGCGGGGCGAACGGGGAAGCTAGCCGAGCGGCCGGGCCGTCCGCCAGCGGGCGGGGCGCTCTTCGCAGAGTGTTCGGGCGCTGGCCCCGCTCACCAACGGCTGGCGGAGGCGGTCCGCCAGCGGGGCCGGCCGGGCTACTTCTTCTTCTCGGGCGTCAGCATGATCGTCATGCGGCGGCCCTCCATCGTCGGCGGCTGGTCCACCTTCGAGATGTCCGCGAGGTCCTCGGTGAACCGGTCGAGCATGTCGCGGCCCTGGTCCTTGTAGATGATGTCGCGGCCGCGGAACTGGACCCACGCCTTCACCTTGTTCCCCTTCTCGAGGAACTCGCGGGCGTGCTTCATCTTGAACTCGTAGTCGTGGTCGTCGGTCCGCGGGCGGAACCGGACCTCCTTGAGCTCGCCCTGCTGGGCCTGCTTTTTCCGCTGCTCCTTGGCCTTCTTCTGCTGCTCGTAGCGGTACTTCCCGTAGTCCATCGCCTTGACGACGGGCGGGTCGGCGGAGCCGGCGATCTCGACGAGGTCGAGGCCGAGGTTCTGGGCGAACTCGAGGGCCTGCTCGATGGGCATGACCCCCTTCTGCCCCTCGCCCTCGACGATGACGCGGACGGTGGAGGCGCGGATGTTCTCGTTGATGATGGCGTCCGGCTCGCGGCGGGCGGGCTGCGGCCGGCGGGAACGGCGTCTGGCTATGACGGACCTCGGTGCTGATGGGACAAGTCGGCCGGATGTGGCCGGGGCTGTTAGAGATACGCACCCCCCGTGCCCCGGTTCAGCCCGCCGGTCGAAAACTCGGACGAGAACCGGGGCCTCGCGCCGCGTCGCGGGCTAGCTTCCCCCGCCCCCGCCCCGCCGACATGGACTTTACCGCCTTCGACCTCCGCGTGGGGACCGTCGCCGAGGCCGCGCTCGAGGACGGCGCGCTCCGCCTCGTGATCGACTTCGGGGGCGTCCGGCGCGAGGCCGAGGCGCGGATCACGGAGAACTACGGGCCGGACGACCTCGTGGGCGAGCAGGTCGTGGCCGTCACGAACCCGGGCGGGCGGGGCCGGGCCGTCGTGCTGGCGGCCGTCTCGCCCAGCGCGGGGGCCGTCCTCCTCCGCCCCGAGCGGCCCGTCGCGGACGGCACGCAGGTGGTCTAGCCGCCGGCGGCGCGGGCCGTCAGGCCGCGGCGCCGTTCTCCTGTCCGTTCAGGCGGGATTCGG
>CAZDFV010000179.1:0-7055 GCA_964504495.1 uncultured Rhodothermales bacterium | reverse complement strand
GAGCGCGGCCACGACGACGACGACCCGCTGGCGGACGAGGTCGGCCAGCCAGGCGGTCCGGCCGGCGACGACGCGCCCGTCCCCCGCCGTCTTCAGCAGCCCCCGGTCCGCCCCGACGGCGCGGACCGACGCCACGCCGGCCTCGTTCAGCTCGTGGACGACCGACCGGTTCAGCTCGCGCGTCGCCCGCTCGACGGCGGCCGCCTCGTCGTCCGACCCGGTCGCCCACACCCCGTCCGTCGCCGTAGGCGCCAGGCCGAGCGCTTCGAGCGCCCGCTCGCCCCGCTCCCCGCTCCCGTGGACCAGGACGAGCCCGTCGGGCCGGGCGGCGAGGTCGCGGGCCAGGCCCGAGAGGAAGAGGGGGTCGCCGAGGTGGTAGGCGTCGAGGAGAAGGACGGTCATGGGTCGTCGTTGGGAGAGGGGGAGGGACGCGGACGGGAGGCCCCCAGATTCCTCGCCCCCGTCGACGCGCCCTCCGTCGACGCGCCCTCCGCCGCCGAACGGGGCGGCCCTCCGCCCTTCCGTAGCGGTTCCACAGGGCGTCTTCAGAACTAGAAAGCCCCTGGGCGACGTTGATGGTCGTCTGTCGCGGGGGCCACGCGCCTCCGAGACCCCCATCCCACCACCCGCGCGCTGCGCCCCTGCCATGACCCCGCCCCGGATTGCCCTCGTCGGGCTCGCCCTGCTGACCGCCCCCCTCGCCGCCTGCGACTCGGACCCCATCGACGAGATCGACGACGAGATCGACGACGACCCGGGGACGATCACCGAGGTCGTCGTCGACGACGGCGACCTCACGACGCTCGAGGCCGCCGTCCTGGAGGCGAGCATCGACGACGACCTCGCCGTCGAGGGCCCGATCACCCTGTTCGCCCCGACCGACGACGCCTTCGCCGACCTCCTCGAAGCCCTCGACGCGACGGCCGACGAGCTCCTCGCCCGCGACGACCTCGTCGAGATCCTCGCCCTCCACGTCGTCGCCGACGCCGAGATCGAGTCGGGCGACCTCGAGGCCGGCCAGACCGTCACGACGCGGAACGGTGGGGTGCTGACCGTCGTGGCCGCCGGCTCCGGCTTCGGGCTGGACACCGACGACGACGGAGACGCCGACGCGATCATCACCGAGGCCGACATCGAGGCCTCGAACGGCGTGATCCACAAGATCGACAGCGTCCTCCTCCCGACCGACGACTAGCCCCCCCCTCGTCCCCCCGCGCGCGGGCGTGGCCTCCGGGTCGCGCCCGCGCGTCGTTTCGTGCCGACCTGCTGGCGGAGGCGCGGCGCCAGCGGGGTAAGTTCTCCACACCCCTTGCCGATCCGGGCCGGCCCCGGCATCTTGGGCGTCGTCGTTCCCCCCATCGACAGACGCCTACGATGCCCGAGTTCTGCCACCTCCACTGTCACACGCAGTACTCGCTCCTCGACGGGGCCGCCCGGATCGACAAGCTGATCGGCCGGGCCGCCGAGTTGGGCCACCCGGCCGTGGCGATCACCGACCACGGGAATCTGTACGGGGTCCCCGAGTTCTACACGAAGGCGCAGCGGGCCGGCGTGCAGCCCATCGTCGGGTGCGAGTTCTACGTCACGCCCTCCGGCATGGGCGACACGAGCGACCGGACGCGGTACCACCAGGTCCTCCTCGCGAAAGATCTGGAGGGCTACCAGAACCTCATCGCCCTCTCGTCGCAGAGCTACACCGACGGCTACTACTACAAGCCGCGGATCGACCGGGAGACGCTGCGGCGGCATAGCGCCGGCCTCGTCGCCACGACGTGCTGCCTCCAGGGCGAGGTGCTCCAGGCCATCCTCAAAAAGGGCGAGGAGGAGGCCCGGGCGATCTTCGAGGACTACCTCGACATCTTCGGCGAGGACTACTACATCGAGGTCCAGGACCACAACATCCCGGAGCAGCGGCAGTGCAACGCCGTCCTGCTCCGGTGGGCCGAGGAGTACGGCGTGACGGCCATCGCCTCGAACGACGTCCACTACGTCGCCCAGGCGGACGCCGAGGCGCAGGACGTCCTTTTGTGCCTCCAGACGGGGAAGGACCTCCACGACCCGAACCGGATGCGGTTCGAGAACGACCAGTTTTACCTCAAGTCCTCTAGCGAGATGCGGCTGGCGTTCGGGCCGAGCGTGGGCGAGGGCGTCTTCTCGACCGAGGCGGCCGTCGACGCCGCGCTCGACGCCACGCGCGAGATCGCCGACAAGTGCCGACTGGAGATCCCGATGGGCGAGCTCCTCATGCCGCACTTCCCGATCCCGCCCGAGCACGGCACGGCCGACGCCTACCTCCGCGCGCTGACCTACGACGGCGCCCGCCAGCGCTACCGCGAGATCACCGAGGAGGTCCGCCAGCGGCTCGACCTCGAGCTGGGCGTGATCGAGACGATGGGGTACGCCGGCTACTTTTTGATCGTCCAGGACTTTACGACGGCAGCGCGCGAGATGGGCGTCTCGGTCGGGCCCGGGCGCGGCTCGGCGGCCGGGAGCGCGGTCGCCTACTGCCTCGGGATCACCAACATCGACCCGCTCGAGTACGACCTCCTGTTCGAGCGCTTCCTGAACCCCGAGCGCGTGTCGATGCCCGACATCGACATCGACTTCGACGACCGCGGGCGGGGGAAGGTGATCGACTACGTCGTCGAGAAGTACGGGCGGGAGTCGGTCTGCCAGATCGTGACGTTCGGGACGATGGGCTCCAAGAGCGTGATCCGCGACGTGTCCCGCGTCCTCGGCGTCCCGCTGGCGGAGGCCGACCGGATCGCCAAGCTGATCCCGGACGGGGTGAAGGTGTCGCTCGACGACGCCAAAGACGGCGTGGCCGAGTTCGCGCGGCTGTATGAGCACGAGGACCCCCAGATCCGGAAGCTCATGCACTACGCGACGGTCCTCGAAGGGTCGGCGCGGCACACGGGGGTCCACGCGGCCGGCGTCATCATCGCGCCCGGCGACGTCAGCCAGTACGTCCCGGTCTCGATCCAGAAGGGAAAGGGCGGGGCCGGCGACGCCGTCGTGACGCAGTACGACGGCAAGTGGGTCGAGGAGTTCGGACTCCTCAAGATGGACTTTCTGGGGCTCAAGACCCTCACCATCCTGGACGACGCCCTCGCTCTTATCCAGGAGAACCACGGGGTCGAGATCGACCTCGACGCGATCCCGCTCGACGACGCCGAGACGTACAAGCTGTTCCAGCGCGGCGACACCGTCGCCATCTTCCAGTTCGAGTCGTCCGGGATGCGCGAGTGGATGCGCAAACTCAAGCCGACGTACCTGGACGACCTGATCGCGATGAACGCGCTCTACCGGCCCGGGCCGATGGACCTCATCCCGACCTACATCGACCGGAAGCACGGCCGCGAGCCCGTCGAGTACCCGCACCCGATGCTCGAAGAGATCCTGGCGCCGACGTACGGCATCCCGGTCTACCAGGAGCAGGTCATGCAGATGGCCCAGACGATGGGCGGCTACACCCTCGGCGGCGCCGACCTGTTGCGGAGGGCGATGGGGAAAAAGAAGCAGTCCGAGATGGACAAACAGCGCGTCGTCTTTGTCGAGGGCGCAGGCCAGAAGGGCGTAGACGAGAAGACCGCCAACGAGGTCTTCGACATGATGGCGAAGTTCGCGGGCTACGGATTCAACAAATCCCACTCGGCCGCCTACTCCGTCGTCGCCTACCAGACGGCCTACCTCAAGGCGCACTACCCGGCCGAGTTCATGGCCGCCGTGCTCACGACGGAGATGGCGTCGTCGGACAAGCTGGCGGTCGCGCTCGACGCGACGCGCGTGGCCGGCATCGACATCTTGCCGCCGTGCGTGAACCGCTCCGACGCGCACTTTACCGTCGAGCACGGGCGCGTCCGGTTCGGGCTGGCGGCGATCAAGGGCGTCGGGCACGGGGCCATCGACGCGCTCGTGGAGGCGCGCCTAGAGGCCGGCGGCGCGTTCGACGACTTGTTCCACCTCGTCAAAGACCTCGACCTGCGGACGGTCGGTAAGAAGACGCTGGAGGCGCTCGCGGCGGCCGGGGCGCTCGACGCCTTCGAGGGCCACCGCCGCCAGCTTGTCGAGGCCGTCGAAATGGCGTGGGCCTACGCCCAAAAGCACCAGGCCGACAAGGCGGCCGGCCAGTCGTCCCTGTTCGGCGCGGCCGACACCGTGGGCTCGTCGTTCACGCCGGCCATGCCCCACGCGGAGCCGTGGACGAAGGGCGAGGCGCTCCGCCACGAGCGCGACCTCATGGGGTTCTACGTCTCGGGCCACCCGCTCGACGACTTCGCCGCCGAAACGTCGGCGTTCGCGACGGTCAAGCTGGGGGACTCGGAGGGCGTCATGCACGAGTCGGACCAGACGGCGATCGGGATCGTGACCGAGGTCACGCGACGCACCACCAAGTCGGGCCGTCCGATTGCGTTCGTGACGATCGAGGACACGACGGGCCAGGCCGAGGTCGTCCTCTTTGCCCAGACGCTCGAGCGGTGCGGGCACCTCATCGAGGTCGACAGCGTGATGATGGTCCGCGGCAAGGCCGAGACGACGCGCGGCGACCTCAAGCTGATCGCGAAGGAGGTCCTTCCCATGTGGCGCGTCCGCGAGCAGCTCGTCAAGGCCGTCGTCGTCCGCGTAGACCCGGAGGCGGTCACGGAGGCCGAGGTCGACCGGCTGGCGGCGCTCTGCGAGGCGCACCCCGGCGCGTGCAAGGTCTACTTCGACGTCGAGACGCCGCTGCTGCCGCGGCGCGTCCGCCTCCACGCGCGGACGGCCGTCGTGGACCTGACGCCGGAGTTCATGAAGGGCGTGAACAAGCTGTTCGGGCACCGGGCCGTCGTCTTGGAAGGAGAAGCCTGACTTTGGCCCGGAGCCGGAGCCCGATCCGGGGGCGGACGTTGCGTCCCTCCACCCCTCCGGATCCGATGCGCCTGACTGCCCTCCTCCGCCCCGCCCTGCTGGCGGTCGCCGTCGCCAGCCTCGCAGCGTGCGGCGACACCGCTCAACTGGCCGTCGCCGACGGGACCGGCCCGGACCCGGCCCTCCCGCCGCCCAGCCCGGCCGGCCTGTTCCCGACCGTCAACGTCGCGCCGGCCGTGGGGTGGCCGGGCGACGCGATGCCGGAGCCGGCGCCCGGGCTCGCGGTGCAGGCGTTCGCGCGCGACCTCGACCACCCGCGCTGGCTCCACGTTCTCCCCAACGGCGACGTGCTCGTAGCCGAGAGCAACAAGCCGGCCCAGGCCGAGGGCGGGGGCGGGATCGTCGGGTGGTTCCGCGGGCGGTTCTCGAAGGCGGCCGGCGTGGCCGTCCCCAGCGCCGACCGGGTCACGCTCCTCCGCGACGCCGACGGCGACGGCGCGGCCGACGTGCGGACGGTCCTCCTCAGCGACCTCCACTCGCCGTTCGGGATGGCGCTCCTAGGCGACCACCTCTACGTCGCCAACACGGACGCCCTCGTCCGCTTCCCGTTCACCGTTGGCGAGACCGAGATCGCGGCGCCGGGCGAGACGGTCGCCACGCTCCCGGCGGGCCGCTATAACCAGCACTGGACGCGCAACGTGATCGCCAGCCCGGACGGCCGGCGGCTCTACGTGGCCGTCGGGTCCGCCAGCAACATCGCGGAGCACGGGCTGGAGGAAGAAGAGGGCCGCGCGGCGATCTGGGAGGTCGACGCCGAGACCGGCGAGGCCCGGGTCTTCGCCCAGGGCCTCCGCAACCCGGTCGGCCTCGCCTGGGAGCCGACGACAGGCACGCTCTGGACGGCCGTGAACGAGCGGGACGAGCTGGGGAGCGACCTCGTCCCCGACTACATGACGTCCGTCGCGGACGGCGGCTTCTACGGGTGGCCGTGGAGCTACTACGGCCGTCGCGTCGACGAGCGCGTCCAGCCGCAGCGGCCGGACCTCGTGGCCGATGCGATTGTCCCGGACTACGCGCTCGGGCCCCACACGGCGTCGCTCGGCCTCGCGTGGTCGGGCGGGGCGCGGCTCCCCGGCTTTGGCGAGGGGATGTTCGTCGGCCAGCACGGGTCGTGGAATCGGATCCCGCACAGCGGCTACAAGGTCGTGTTCGTCCCGTTCGCGGACGGGGAGCCGAGCGGCCCGCCCGTCGACGTGCTGGCGGGGTTCCTCAACGGGGCCGGGCAGGCGCTCGGCCGGCCGGCCGGCGTCGCAGTCGCGCCCGACGGCGCGCTCCTCGTGGCCGACGACACGGGCAACACGGTCTGGCGTGTGGCGGCGGCCGAGCCGGCGGCCTCGGCCGGGCGGTAGAGCCCGGCCGGCGGCCCGGCGCGTCAGGGGGAACCTGGTTCGGGCGCCCCCCGAAGTCATCTCGGAGGTCCCTGGAACAGCGGGGGCCGGGTCGGGATTAGCGGACCCCTCTCATCATCCCCTCCCCAGTCATGGCCGCTCCCACCCAAGTCGGCGCCGACAACCAGACCAAGACCTGGCCCGAGCTCGCGATCGGGCTCTACGACAAGCTCACCGGCCGCGGCGCCGAGATCGCCTACGAGTTCGACGACTTCGAGATCCTCGTCCCCAGCGGCGTCGGCGAGAACGTCGAGCATGCCCGGTGGAAGATGAGCGGGACCGTCCGCATTCGGACGCGGGACGACCAGCACGGCGGCTCGGCCGAGAAGTGAGCCGGCCGACGCCCGCCGCCCGCCCCGCCCGCATGGACCGCCGCCTCTCCGTCGAGGCCGACCTCGACCTCACCGTAGACGGGCACCCCGTCGCCGTGCGCGGCGCGGGGCAGCGGCTCGTGGTCGAGGTGGACAGCGCGCGGACGGCGTGGCGGCTGTTCCAGAGCCGCCGGCCCGGCCGACGCCTCGCCCGCACGGTCACCGACACGCTCGAGCAGTTCGGGCTCGACGTCCAGGTCGTCGTCGGCGGGCGGCACCTCGCGTCCGTCGGGGCGAGCGCCGTGCCGGACCGGCTCACACGGGCGCTCGGGGTCGAGGGCGTGGCCCTGACCCCGGCCGTCGCCCGCACGGCCACCTGGACGCTCGTCGGGCTCGCGTTCCTCGCGGGCGCCGCCCTCGGGGCCCGGCGCTAGGCCCCGCCCGCTGG
>CAZDFV010000178.1:0-7096 GCA_964504495.1 uncultured Rhodothermales bacterium | reverse complement strand
CGGGGAGCGGGGCGGGCGGGCGGGCGCCGTCCCGGGACCGCCCACGGCGGCCCGACGGGCCCTCCCTCTCCCCCTGGGAGAGGGCCGGGGTGAGGGCCTACCGAGCACGGCTCGCCCCGCTGGCGACGGCCCCCGCCATCGCCCGACGGCACCGCCCGGCGGCACCGCCCGGCGCTACCGCCGGCTCAGGACGTCGACGAGGGCCTGGACCATCCGCTCCTGCTCCGCCGCGTGCCCGTGCTGAGCCTCGACGTTGACGTAGGGCGTGCCGCGCTGGGCGGCCCAGACCGAGAGCGAGCCGTCGTCGGTGGCCGCCTCGTTGTCCTGGAGCACGGCGTTAAAGCCGGCGTCCACCAGGAGGCCGTACAGCTCGGCGTCGGTGACGAAGAAGAAGTCGTCGGGGTCGGTGCCGTCGTGGACCGTCACGGCCGCGGCGTCGCCGGCGTACTCGGCGCCGGGCTGGTACGAGAGCGCCGAGTACCGGCCGTCCGTGTTGTTGTGGAGGGTGACGACGACGGCGGGCGGGACGGCGGCGTAGACGGCGAGGACGGAGTCGGCGAACGCCGCCAGCGCGGCCTCGGCCGCCGGGCTCGCAGCCGAGAGCGCGCCGAGCGTCCGGCGCCGGCCGGCCGGGGTGAACATCCGGTTCGGGTCGGCGGTGAACGCCTCGCCGCCGACCCGGAACGTCACGTTCCGCTCGCCCGAGTGCACGACCTCGACCACGCGCCCGCCGCGCTGGCGGAGCGCGCCGAGCGCGGCCTCGACGGAGGTGTCCTCGTCGTCGTGGAGGTTGAGGGCGTTGAGCGGGTACGTCTCGAACCCCGGGCTCCCGAGCGCGTCCGTGATCGGCGCCGTGTGCACGCGGACGGCCACCGCGCCCTCGCCGAGCGGGACCTCGACGGTCACGGTCTCGACCGAGTCGGCGGCGGGCGCGGCGACGTCCGCGACGACGGAGTCGGCGCGGCGCTGGCGGTCGTCGCCGACGGCCGGCGGCTTGTCCTGGGCGCAGGCCGAGGCGGCGACGAGGAACGCGAGGAGGCAGAGCGGGCGCATGGGGCGGACGGGGGCGGCGCGGTCGAACGTCGCGGGGCCGCGCGGCGTGCCCAGCCGCTGGCGAGCCGTGCGCCAGTGGACGGTGCGCCGGTGGACAGTGGGCAGCGTCCTGCCGGCCGGGCTGGCGGAGCGCCTCCGCCAGCCCGGCCGGCGGCCAGGAGGACTCCTCCCCCTGGACAGGGGGAGTCCGCGAAGCGGGAGGGGGTAGATCGGGTAGAGTTCGGAAGCCGGGCGAGGCGCTGTGCGCCGACGATCCACCACCCCTGACCCCTCCTGTCCAGGAGGGGAACTTGATCTGCGGCATCCTGCCCGTACAGACGCGACGACGTGGCGTCCCTGCCGTTCACCGACGCACCGCTACTCGTCCACCTCTTCGAGGGCGGGGACGTCGGAGGGCGCGGCGGCACGGGCGGCGTCGAGGACGGCCGCGAGGAAGTCGTCGGGGTCGAGGTCGGGCCGCCAGCGGACCTGCCGGCCGGTCTCGGGGTGGAGCCGCATCCAGTTCGCCAGCATCCGCATCTCGTCGACGTCGGGGCGGAGGTGGGTGTCGGGCGGGGCGAGGCCGGGGTCGAACGTCTCGGCCAGGGCCTCCGCCAGCGCGGCCCGGTCCTCGGCGTCGGGCGCGGCGGAGACGTCGAGCCGGCCGGCCAAGCGGCCGTGGCGGATGAGGAAGAGCTGCGCGCCCCCCCCCGCCGACGCCGGGAGCCCGTCGTAGCCCGGCGCGAGCGGCTCGACGAGGACCGCGTCGTGCTCGTGGACCGCGCTCGCGATCTGACGCTGCCGCCCGAGCGCCCGCCGGAGCCGCCGGAGCTGGTCGCGGTACCACCCGGCCGCCTCGTACTCGCGGAGGGCGGCCGCCTCGCGCATGGCCTCCTCGACGGCCTCGACGGCCTCGGTGTCGCGCCCCGTCAGGAACGCCCGGACGCGGTCGACCTCGAGCTCGTACTGCTCGGCGCCCTCGCCCCCCACGCACGGCGCCCCGCACCGGCCCATCTGGTGGTACAGGCACTCGCGCCCCAGCGCGAACACGTTCTCGTCGCACTCGCGGAGCATGAACAGCCGGCCGATCAGCTCGACCAGCTCCTCGGCCTGGCCGCGCCGCCCGAGCGGGCCGTAGTACTCGGCCCCGTCATGCGCGATCCGGGGCGTCCACGAGAGCGTGGGGTACCCGTGCGTCGTGTCGAGCCGGAGGAACGGGTAGTCGCGGTACCGCCGCTGCGCCCGGTTGTAGACGGGGAGGTAGTTCTTGATGAGCTTCGACTCTTCGAGGAGCGCCGCCAGCTCGGTCCCGGTCTCGCGCCACGTGACCTCGCGGACGTCGCGGACGAGCTTCCGCGTCTTCGGGGCGTGCGCGTCGACGCCCGTGAAATAGCTCCTGACACGGTTCCGCAGGCTCTTCGCCTTGCCGACGTAGATGACCGAGCCCCGGCCGTCGCGCATAAAGTAGACGCCGGGGCGGTCGGGGAGCTGCGGGAGCGTCTCCTCGCGGATCGTCTTGAGGTGCCTCGGCTCGCGCCGCGTGTCCTTGTACCGCCGCCGTTGGAAGGCGAGGAGGTCATCCACCGTGCGGACGTCGAACTCGCGCCGGAGCCGCTCGAGCATGAGCGCCAGCAGCGTGGCCGTCGCTTCGGCGTCGCCGAGCGCGCGGTGCCGGCCCTGAACCTGGATGCCGAAGTGGGCCGTGAGGTGCGAGAGCCCCTTCGACGGGAACGACGGGAACAGGCGCCGGGCGAGGCGGAGCGTGTCGAGCGACGGGTTCTGGAGCGGCGGGAGGCCCGCTTCCGCGAGCGCCACGTCCAGAAAACGGGCGTCGAAGGGGAGGTTGTGGGCCACGAGCACGGCGTCGCCCACGAACTCGACGAAGGCGGGCATGACCTCGGCGGCCGCCGGCTGGCCGTACACCATGGCCGTCGAGATGCCGGTGAGCCGCGTGATCCGACGCGGGACGTGCCGGCCGGGGTCGACGAGCTGCTGGAACGTGTCCACGACCTCGCCGTCGCGGAGGCGGACGGCGGCCACCTCGATCAGCCGGTCCTCGCCCGCCCGCGATCCGGTGGTCTCGGTGTCGACGACGACGAAGGTGGCTTGGTCGGTGGTCACAGTCCGGTAAAGATCGCCTCAGTGTCGGGGCGCCCGCTGACGGCCGGCGTGTCACACGTCGCGCACACCCCGGCCCGCTGGCGGCGACTGCGCAGGCGGCGAGGTCGCCGAGCTATTGATGCCTTCCATCAACCCGTGAGCGGACAAACAGAGTCATTCCCGCGCAGGCGGGAATCCAGGAATCGTGCGGCACGGTGCTCGGTCTCTCTAGATTCCCGCCTGCGCGGGAATGACGGCATGTACGTATGTAGCCAGTACAAAGCTTAGCCGCCCAGCCGCGCTTGCAGCAGGTGCGAGCGGACGCGGTAACGACGGCCGCCCCCGGTCTCGCGCCGTGCACCGAGTCTCCATGCCGCTCCCCCCTGCCCTCGCCGTCGGGTTCGCCGCGCTGGCGGTCGCGATGGCCGGGGTCCTCGTCTCGGGGCGTGGTCCGCTCCGGCCGGGCCGCCAGCGGGCCGCGCTCGTCGCGGCGGCCGCGGCCGGCATCTATCTCGGCGCCTCCGCTGCGCTCGCCGCGACCGGCGTTCTGGGTCGGCTCGACGTGCGGCCGCCGCCCGTCACCGTCCTCCTCGTCCTGCTGAGCGCCGGCGCGGTGGCGCTCGCGTTCTCGCCCCTCGGCGACCGCCTGCTGGCGTGGCCGCTCGGCGTCCTCGTCGGTGCCCAGTCGTTCCGGATCGTGGTGGAGGGGCTGCTGGCGGCGGCGTACCACGCGGGCGCGGTCCCCATCGAGGTCACGGTCGAGGGCTGGAACCTCGACCTGATAACGGGCCTGACGGCGGCCGGGCTCGGCGCGTGGCTGTGGCGGGGGCGCCCGCCGCGCGGGGTCGTGCTCGCGTGGAACGCGCTCGGCCTCGGCCTGCTGGCGGTCGTCGTGGGCACCGCGGCGGCGGCGGCGTTCGGGGTGCTGGAGACGACCCCGCGGATGACGCTCCCGACGACGTGGCCGGGCGTGTGGCTGCCGGCGTGGCTCGTCCAGCTCGCCCTGTTCGGGCACGTCCTCGTGTTCCGCAAGCTGACGAGGCGCCGGGCTACCGCCCCCCGATAGCCGGCTCGCCCGCGAATCCGAGGACGTCGAAGAGCGCGCGGCCGACGGCGTCGTTCGTCATCGCCCCGACAAAGTGGTCGGAGCCGGGGCCCCAGGCGTAGAGGCCGACGTCGACGGCCGTGTGGCCGCCGGTCGTCCAGCCGACGCCGGCCGGCTCGGAGACGAGGTCGCGGACGACGGGCCCGAGCGCGTACGGGTCGCCGGACGCGATCGCGCCGCGGATCGCCTCCGGGACGCCCTCGGGCAGCGAGTCCAGGGCCAGCCCCTCCCGGACCACGGCGACCGGGTCCTCGCCGGCCTGGGCGCGGGCGGTCATGGCCTCGAAGCTGGCCGTCGCGGCGAGGAGCGGGGCGGGGTCGTAGGCGTAGATCCCGTCCCGGCCGAGCGAGAGCCCGCCCGTCTCGTGGTCGGCCGTGGAGACGACGAGCGTGTTCCCGTCGCGGGCGGCCCAGGCGAGCGCGGCGGCGACGGCCTCGTCGTAGGCCAGGATGTCGCCGAGGTGGCCGACCGGGTCGTTCCCGTGGCCCGCGTGGTCGATGCGCGAGCCCTCGACCATGAGGAAGAACCCGCGCTCGCCGGCCGCCTCCGCCAGCAGGTCGAGGGCCTTCGCGGTCATCTCGGCGAGCGAGGGCTGGTCCGTCTCGTCCCGGTCGACCTCGTAGGCGAGGTGGCTGTCGGCGAGGAGGGCGGCGGCGGGGAGGCCGTCGACCGCGTCGTAGCCGGCCCGGTCGGTGGCGAGGATCCACCCCGCCTCGCCCATCAGCGCGCGGAGGTCGTGCGGGGGCGCGGTGAAAAAGCGGCGGCCGCCGCCGAGGAGGAGGTCCACGCCGGAGGTCACGAGCTGGCGGGCGATCTCGGCCTCCTCCGACCGGCGCTCGACGTGGGCCGCGAACGAGGCCGGCGTCGCGTGCGTGATCCGGCTCGTGGCGACGAGGCCGGTCGCCATGCCGCGGGCCTCGGCGGCTTCGAGGACCGTCCGGCACGGGGCGCCCGTCGTGTCCACGGCGATCGCCCCGTTGTACGTCTTGATCCCGCAGGCGTAGGCCGTCGCGCTCGCGGCCGAGTCGGTCACGCGGCTGTCCGTCGCCGACGTCTCGACCGAGCCGACGAGGACGCTGTCGAGGGCGAGCGGGGACCCCTTCGCCTCGCGCCCGAGCGTGGCCGAGGCCGGCCCGAACCCGTCGGCGATCATGAGCACGACGTTCTGCGGCTGGCCGGCGGGGCGGACCGGTTCGGCGTCGAGGGCGACAGGCCGCTCGGCCGGCGGGGTCTGGGCCTGGGGCGCGCCGCACCCGGCGAGAAGGGCGACGGCGAGGAGGAGGGCGGAGCGGAGCATGGGCACGGGCGGGACGGGGGACCAGACTACCAACGCGGCGGCCCCGGTAGATGGCGCCTGCGTTTCGGCGCGGCGCCCGTTTTCGCCCTGAATCCGACGGCGGCACCGGCTCGCGCGACGTGTGCCCGCCTATCCTACCCGAACGGCGGCGGCGCCCGCGCGTACGCCCCCTTTCGCCCCCCTCACCCCCTCCCTTCCAGACATGAAGCTCACCGTCATTGGCGCCGGGAACGTCGGCGCGACCGTCGCCGAGTGCGTCGCCCGCATGGACATCGTCCAGGACATCGCCCTCATCGACATCAACGCGGGCGTGGCGAAGGGGAAGGCCCTCGACCTCATGGAGGCCGCCCCGATCCACGGGTTCGACACCGTCATCGAGGGCGGCGACGACTACGCGATCACCCAAGACTCGGACGTGACCGTCATCACCGCGGGCCTGCCCCGGAAGCCGGGGATGAGCCGCGACGACCTGCTGGCGAAGAACGCGGCGATCGTCTCGGACGTGACGAACAAGGTCGTCGCCGAGAGCCCGGACACGATCCTCATCGTCGTCTCCAACCCGCTCGACGTCATGACGTACGTGGCGTACATGGAGAGCGGGTTCCCGTCGCAGCGCGTGGTGGGCATGGCCGGCATCCTGGACACGGCCCGCTACCGGGCGTTCCTCAAGATGGAGCTCGACGTCTCGGTCCGCGACATCAACGCCATGCTCCTCGGCGGCCACGGCGACTCGATGACGCCGCTCCCGCGGTTCACGACCGTCGGCAGCCAGCCCGTCACGGACCTGATCGCGGCGGACCGCCTCGACGAGATCATCAACCGGACGAAAAAGGGCGGCGGCGAGATCGTCGGGCTCATGGGCACGAGCGCGTGGTACGCGCCGGGCGCCGGGGCCGCCGAGATGGTCGAGGCCATCGTGAAGGACTCGAAGCGAGTGCTGCCGTGCGCGGCCTGGGTGACGGGCCAGTACGGGCTCGAGGACATGTTCATCGGCGTCCCGGTCAAGCTCGGGCGCGAGGGCGTCGAGGAGATCGTCGAGCTGGACCTGAACGAGGAGGAGACCGCCGACATGAAGGCGTCGGGCGAGCACGTCCGCGAGGTGATCGGGGCGTACCAGAACCTCCAGCAGAACGCCTAGAGCGAATGGCAGGTCGGTACGGGGTACACGGTACGTGGCCGTCCGCCGTGACCTCGGGCCGTACCTCGTACCCGGTACCGCGTACCGACCCGAAGGGTGCTCTAGTACTACGACATCCTCGCTCTGTCATCCTTGAGGAGCGGAGCGACGAAGGATCTCGACGCGGTCTCTCAAGTCGTAGGCACCGGTATCTACGACCTGAGCCATCGAGTCGAGATCCCTCGCTGGCGCTCAGGATGACAAGGCGGGCCCGTCGGAGCACCAGCCTCCGGCTGGCGACGGCACCGCCCCCCGCCTCCGCGGGGGCAGGCAGCGGCGTGGGGCGGCCTCTCCGGGGGCCGCCCCGTTTTCGTGTCAGCGGCGGACGACGCGGGCCGTGGCCGCCTCGCCGCCCGCCGTCACGCGGACGACGTAGAGGCCGGGC
>CAZDFV010000177.1:0-7173 GCA_964504495.1 uncultured Rhodothermales bacterium | reverse complement strand
CCTCGGCCTCCTCCTCGGGAGGGGCGCAGGCCGCGAGCGCGGCGCTGGCGGCGACGGCGAGCGCGGCGAAAGAGAGGGGGGAGCGTCGCATCGGGTCGGGGGAGGCGGGGCGCCTCGGCGTTATCGGGAGGCCGTGACCGGCGTCGGCTCGGCGGGCGTGAGGGCAGTCGGGGCGATCACGCCCGTCGCGCGCTCGTAGGAGCTGCGGGCGACGAGCGCGTCGAACGTGGCCTGGAGGTAGTTGAGCCGGGCGAGGTCGAGGTTCTGGCTCGCCACGCGGACGTCGACCTGGCTCGCGACGCCCTCCGCCAACCGGGCGCTCGCGAACGAGAACGCCGTCTCGGCCGTCTCGACCGTCTGCGCCTGGGTCGCCAGGCGGCGCTCGGCGCTCTCGAGCTCGCGGAGCGCCTGGGCCACCTCCAGCCGCGCCGCGTTCCGCACCTGCTCGAGCTGGATCGCTGCCTGGTCGATCGCGATCTGGTTCTGCTGCGACCGGTACCGCGTCTGGAACCCGTCGAAGAGCGTCCAGCTCAGGCTGACGCCGACCGCGACCGACGGCTGCCAGTAGTCGCCCGAGAAGAAACCGGACGAGGCCTCCTCGAACGTGAACGGGTCGGCCGGGTCGGGCGCGAACACGATCGAGCGGTCGTCCGGGACGTTCCCCGAGTAGCCCAGGTTGGCGAACGCGCTGAGCGACGGGTACGCCGCCGCGCGCGTGATGTCGCGCTGGACCTCGTTCAACTCGACCGCCAGCGCCGCCTGCCGGACGTCCGGCCGGAGGTCGACGGCCTGGGCCGCGGCCGCCGCCAGCCCGACCGTGCGGAACAGGGCCGGGCTCGGCGTCGGGAGCTCGCCCTCGAGCGTGATCGGCGCGTCGACGGGCAGGCCGAGCTGGAGGAGGAGCGCGTCGCGGGCGGACTGCGCGGCGGCCTCGGCGGTCACGAGCCCGGTCTCGGCGTTCGCCAGGTCCACCTCGGCGTTCAGCCGCTCCAGGACCGGGCGGACGCCCTGGGCCACCAAGAGCGTCGCGTCGCCGGCCGTCTCGCGGGAGCGGGCGGCCGAGGCCCGCTGGACCTCGACCTGCTCCTCGGCGAGGAGCGCGGCGTAGAACGCCCGCCGCGTCTCGTGGATCGTCTCGTCGACCCGTTGCGCGACGGCCGCCTCGTTGATCTCGACGAGCCCGCGCGCCCCGCGGACGGCCGCGAACGCCGTCCCGCTGTAGAGCGGCTGGCTGATCGAGAGCGTGTTCTGGAACTGGTTGTCGGTCCCGAACGGGTTGCCGCTGTCGGCGGCCGGGTCGAACCCGATGGCCTGCTGCCCCTCGAGCACGCGCCGGTTGTACTCCGAGAGCGTGAGCGTCTCGGTCGCCGGGTCGCCGTCGGTCCGGGCGACCTCGTTGTACTGGAGCCAGCCGATCGCGCCGAGCCCGCCGAAGATGCCCCCGGCCGCCGACCCCGCGAAGGGGTTGGCCTGCACCACGTTCCGCGTGTACGACGAGGCCGCCTCGACGCGCGGCATGAGCCCGCCGTACGCCTCGCGGACCTGGGCCCGGGCGTTCGCCACGTCGAGCTCGGCCAGGCGGACGGCGTAGGCCCGCTCGACGGCGATCTGGACGGCCTCGCCGAGCGAGAGCGTCAGCGTCGCCTGGCCCGGCCCCGTCTGCCCCGGGAGCAACTCGGGGGTGGCGAAGACGGAGTCCACGCGGACGGGGCCGTCGCCGGGCTGGGCCTGGGCCGGCGCCGCGAGGGCGGCCGCCAGCAGGAGGGGGGGGAGGATGGATCGCATGGTTAGGCCGGGCCGCTGGCGGTGTTGCCGAGGAGCCCGTCAAACAAGACGGTCGTAAGGAACTCGGCGGCCTCGCTAGAGGACCCGAACGGGGCCGGCTCGAACGCCCCCGACGGGTCGCACTCGGCGTCGACCTCGGCCATGAGGAAGCCGCGGACGTTCCCCATCAGGACGTGGGCGACGGGGTGGGCCGGGAGCGGGCGGAGCGCGCCCGACGCGACGGCGGCCTCGACCGGCCGCGCTAGGGCCTCGATCACGCCCATGAAGTGCCGGGCGAAGGCGGCCTCCTGCTCCGGCGCGATCTGCGTCCGGTGGCCCTCCTTCATGAACATGAGGAGCGCCTCGCGGTCGGCCTCGAACTCCCGGAGGAGCCGGTCGATAAAGCCGTGGAACGCGGCCCGGGCCCCCTGCGGGGTGCCGAGGTCCACGTCGTCCGGGAACGACGCGCCGATGACCCGGTGGAGCCACCCGACCACGCGCTCCTCGAACAGCGTCAGGAACAGCTCGTCCTTGCCCCCGGGGAAGTAGTTGTAGATCGTCCCCTTCCCGAACTCGGCCCGCTCGGCGATCTCGTCGACCGAGGCCCCGCCGTACCCCTTCTCGGAGAACACGGCGAGGGCGGCGTCGAGCATGGCCTCGCGGCGGGCAAGGCGCTCGCGCTCGCGGCGGCTGAGGGCGAGGGGGGGGGCTTCCACGTTGAACTGGTGGGTCACGAGGTGACTGGCCGGTCACCTACTGAACGTTGACGTCACTACGGAATCGTATCCCGCCGGTTTCTCCCGGTGGGTTAAGACAGAAAGAAGGGCGCCCGGGTGACAGACGCCCTTCATGTGTGGACGGGATATGGGCCGGCGGCCGCGGGCGAGCGGCTACGTGTAGTCGTGCATCCCGTGGACGCCGAGGAAGTCCACGACGTTTTTGACCTTCTGGGTCTGCTCGCGGTGGCAGACGAGGACGGCGTCGCCGGTGTCGACGACGACGGCGTCCTCCATCCCGACGAGGACGAGGAGCCGGCCGTCGGCGCTCCGGGCGAACGACCGGGCCGTGTCCTGGAGGATCACGTTCCCCTCGGCCCGGTTGCCCGCCTCGTCCTTCTCGGCCAGGTCGTGGACGGCCCGCCAGTCGCCGACGTCGTTCCACCCGAACTGGCCGGGCACGACGAGCACGTTGTCGGCCCGCTCCATGACCCCGTAGTCGATCGAGATCTTCGGGCTCCGCTCGTAGGCGTCGGTCACGGCCTCGGCCTCGCGGTCCGTCCCGAACGCCTCGGCGAGCGGGGCGAACAGGGCGTGGACGTCCGGGAGGTGCCGGCGCATGGCGTCGAGGACGGCGTCGGCGCGCCAGACGAACATGCCGGAGTTCCAGAGGAAGTCGCCCGAGTCGAGGAAGCGCTCGGCCGTCGCGAGGTCGGGCTTCTCGGCGAACGAGAGGACGCGGTGGGGGCGCGGCGTGTCGTCGGGCCCGTCGTCGGGGACCCCGTCGTAGTCGCCGTCGGCGTCGAACTGGATGTAGCCGTAGCCCGTCTCGGGGTGGGTCGGCCGGATCCCGACCGTCACGAGCGGGCCGGGCTCGCCCTCGGCCCCCGACTCGGCAGCAGCGACGGCCGCCCGGAGGACGCCGTGGAACCGCTCGACGTTGGCGATGAGGTGGTCGGCCGGGAGCACGAGCATGGTCGCGTCCGGGTCCTCGGCGATCAGGCGCGCGGCGGCGAAGGCCACGCACGGCGCCGTGTTCCGGGCGACCGGCTCGCCGAGCACGTTGGCTGCGGGGACGGCCGGGAGGTGCTCGTGCGTCTTCTCGACGTAGTCGGCGTTCGTGACGACGTACACGCGCTCGGGCTCGACGAGCGGCTGGAGCCGGGCGAACGTGTTCTGGATGAGCGAGGCCTCGTCGAACACGTCGAGGAACTGCTTGGGGTGGGCGCGTCGGCTGCGCGGCCAGAACCGGCTGCCGATGCCGCCGGCCATGATGACGGCGTGGAGGGACATACGGGGGGTGGGGTCAGAGGACCGGTGAGACGGCTGCGACGCCGAGCGGTTCGGGCCGTCCCCGGCACGCCGGCGGACGGCGCGTTAGCGGGCGGCGCGTCAAGGGCCCCCGGCCCGTGAGGCCGCCCGGCCGGCGGGGGCGCGCCGCCAGTCGGGCGCGGGGGGCGCCGCCGTCGCCACGGACGCGCCGCCTCGTCGAGCCCGCGCGGTCTGCGGGCTACATTCCCGTTCTCCCGCCCCCGCCCCCATGCCTACGCTGACTGCGTTGACCTCCCGGTTCCTCCTCGCCGCCCTGCTGGCGGCCCCGCTCTCCGCCGGCGCCCAGCAGCTCGACCTGATCGGGACCGTCGAGCTCCCCACGATCCCGCGGCCCGGGGCTGGCGAGCCCGACGACCCGGCCGCCCAGGCCGCGATCGGCATCCCCGACGTCGTGGGCGGCTCGGACGTCTGGGCGTACACGGCCCCCGACGGCTCGGAGTACGCCATCATGGGGACCGTCGAGGGCATCGCGATCGTGGCCGTCCCGTCCCTCGAAGTGGTCGCTGAGATCGCGGGCCCGACCGAGAACGCCCCGTTCTACTGGCGCGACATCAAGACGTACGGGTCGTTCGCCTACGTCACGACCGAGGCGTACGGCCCGAACGAGGGGCTCCAAGTCATCGACCTCCGGGCGCTCCCGCACCGGGCCGAGGAGGTCGCCGTCGTCCGCGGAGAGGGCGACCGGCTCGTCTCCAGCCACAACCTCTCGATCGACACCGTGACGGGCCACGCCTACGTCCTCAACTCGGACGCCAACCAGATCGTCGTGCTCGACCTCGACGACCCGATCCGTCCGGTCGAGGTCGGCGCCGTCGACGTGCCCGACTCGCACGACGTGTTCGCCCGCGGCGACACGCTCTACGTGGCCGAGGGCCGGAACCCCACGTTCTCCGTCTGGGACATGCGCGACAAGGCCGCCCCGGCCCTCCTCAACCGCGTCTCGGTCCCGTCGCCGGGCTACGTCCACAACGTCTGGCCGACGGCCGACGGCCGCCACGCGCTCACGACCGAGGAGACCGTCGACAAGACGGTGAAGGTGTGGGACCTCTCCGACCTCGACGACCCGACGCTCATCGGCGACTGGCTCGGCGAGAGCCGCCTGGCCCACAACGTCCAGATCGACGGCGACTACGCCTTCGTCTCGCACTACGCCTCGGGCGTCTACGTCCTCGACATCACCGACATCGAGAACCCGGTCGAGGTGGCCCACTTCGACACGCACCCCGAGAACGACGCGGCGGCGTTCTACGGGAACTGGGGCGTCTCGCTGCCGACGGCGGGCGGGTACCTCTACGCGAGCGACCTCGAGGGCACGCTGACCGTCCTCCGCTGGACGCCGCCGCAGGAGGAGATGTAGCCCGTCGGCCGTCGCAGGCCCCCGCGCCCCGCTGGCGACGACCGCCAGCGGGGCGCGGTGCGTCTGGTTGTCCCGCAGGCCGTGCGTTTCCGGTGGGTTGGATAGACTCTCGACGTGCCAGCCCCCGACGCCATGACCCGCGCCCTCGCCCTCTCCGCCCTCCTCGTCGCCGCCCCGCTCGCCGGGTGCGGCGGGTCCGACGACGGCCTCGACGGCGAGATCGAGGAGACCGGCCAGCCCGGCGTGTTCGGCCGCGTCGGTGAGATGCAGGAGGCCGTGGAGCAGATGCAGGAGGCCGCCGAGCGCCCGCTGGCCGAGCCGGTCAACTTCCGCGTCCTCCGCGACCTCCTCCCCGAGGCCGTCGCTGGGCTCGACCGGACCGAGGTGGAGGGGGCCTCACAAGGGACCATGGGGTTCTCGGTCTCCAACGCGACGGCGACCTACGAGGGCGCGGACGGGGACGGCCAGATCGAGATCGAGCTCACCGACCTCGGCGCGCTCCCCCAGGTCGGGATGTTCGGCCTCGGCTGGACCCTCGCGGACATGGACAAGGAGACGAGCACGGGGTACGAGAAGACCGTCCGGCTCGGCGAGAACAAGGGCTACCGCGAGTACGACACCGAGCGGGAGCGCGGCGAGTTCAGCCTGCTCGTGGCCGAGCGGTTCCTCGTCGCCGTCAAGGGGCGGAACGTCGAGGACGCGGCGCTCGAGGAGGCGCTCCGGGCCGTGGACCTCCCGGCGCTGGCGGCAATGCGCGACGAGGGCCGACAGACGACCTAGACCTAAAAAGGCGTCCGGTTCGGCTGGCGACGGCTCCCGCCCGCCGGGCGGAGCCTACGTCGGGTCCTCAGAGAGCGGGCGCGTGGTCTCGACGGCGGGTACGTCGGCGGTCGTGGCGATGTGGAGCTCGGCGAGCTGCTCCGGGTCGACGGCGTCGGGCGTGCCGGACATGGGCTCGGTCGCCGACTGCGTCTTGGGGAAGGCGATGACTTCGCGGAGCGACCGGGCCCCGGTCAGGAGCATGACGAGCCGGTCGAGGCCGAGGGCGATGCCGCCGTGCGGCGGGGCCCCGTACTTCAGCGCCTCTAGCAGGAACCCGAACCGGCGCTGGGCCTCCTCCTCCGAGATCCCCAGCAGGTCGAACATCCGGGCCTGCACGTCCGAGCGGTGGATCCGGATCGAGCCGCCGCCGATCTCGGACCCGTTCAGGACGAGGTCGTAGGCCCGAGCGCGGACCTCGCCCGGCGCGTCCGCCAGCTTGCCCATGTCCTCGGGCGCGGGGCTCGTGAACGGGTGGTGCATGGCGTGGAACCGGCCGTCGTCCTCGCTCCAGTCGAGGAGCGGGAAGTCCGTCACCCAGAGGAACCGCCAGGGGCCATCGGCGCCCTCGGGCATCGCGCCCGTCTCCTTCGCCATGTGGAGGCGGAGCGCGCCCATCTGCTCAAACACCTTGGGTTGCGGACCGGCGAGGACCAAAACGAGGTCGCCGGCCTCGGCGCCGACGGCGTCGAGGATCCGCTGCATCCGACTGCGCGAGAACACCTCGTCCTTGACCGACTGGCTGAAGTCGTCGCCGCTGGAGGGGAGCTTGGCGTAGAACAGGCCGCCGGCCCCGATCTCCTTGCGGACGATCTCTTTGTCCAGCTTGTCCATCGGTTTCCGGCCGCGGTCGCCCTCGCCCTCGACGCGGATCGCCACGACGGCCCCGCCGCCGTCGAGGATCGACTCGAACACCTTGAACCCCGAGCCGCGCGCGTGCTCGCTCACGTCGGCGATCTCCATCCCGAACTGGAGGTCCGGCTTGTCGGACCCGAAGCGGCGGACGGCCTCGGCGTAGGGCATCCGCGGGAACGGCGTCTCAATCTCGATCCCGCGCGTGTCGCGCCAGATCTGGGCGACGAGCCCCTCGACGAGCCCGTAGATCATGGCCTCGGTCGCGAACGCCATCTCGACGTCGATCTGGGTGAACTCCGGCTGGCGGTCGGCGCGGAGGTCCTCGTCGCG
>CAZDFV010000176.1:0-7195 GCA_964504495.1 uncultured Rhodothermales bacterium | reverse complement strand
CTGCGGCGCGGGGGGCGGGACTGGCCGGGCCGCGACGGTCGGGGCCGGGGGCGGCACGCGGAGGCTGGGGGCGCCGTCGATGGCCGTCCCGTCGGCGGCCTCGGGCGCGGGCGGCTGGAGGTAGCGCTGGTTGTTCCGGATCACCTCGCCCGCCAGCGCCATGTAGTTCCGCGAGCCCGACGAGACGGCGTCGTAGAGCAGGACCGGCTTCCCGAAGCTCGGTGCCTCCGACACCCGGACGTTCCGCTGCACGACCGACTCGAACACCCGGTCGCCGAAGTAGCGGCGGACCTCGGCGGCCACCTGGTTGCTCAGGCGGAGCCGGCCGTCGAACATCGTGAGCAGCACGCCCTCGATCTCGAGCGACGGGTTGAGGTGCTCGCGGACGATCTTGATCGTGTTGAGGAGCTGCCCGAGCCCCTCGAGCGCGAAGTACTCCGTCTGGACCGGGATGAGGACCGAGTCGCTCGCCGTGAGCGCGTTGAGCGTCAAGAGCCCGAGCGACGGCGGGCAGTCGATGACGACGAAGTCGTACGTCCGCCGCGCCCGCTTCAGCGCCGATTTGAGGACCCGCTCGCGCTCGAACAGGTCGATCATCTCGATCTCGGCCCCGACGAGGTTGATGTGGCTCGGGACCACGTCGAGGAACGGCATCTCCGTGTGGAGCACGGCGTCCTCGACGGCCACGTTCCCCGTCAGCACGTCGTAGACCGACGAGGCGACCGTCCGGGGCTCGACGCCCAGCGATGACGTGCCGTTCGCCTGGGGGTCGGTGTCGAGGAGGAGCGTGGGGTGCTCCGAGGCGGCCAGCGAGGCGGCCAGGTTCACGGCCGTCGTCGTCTTGCCGACCCCGCCCTTCTGGTTCGCGACCGCGATGACCTTGCCCATAGCGGGGGGCGCTGCGTGGGGGGCTCGGGGGCGGCGCGCCGCGTCCCGAGCGCTCGGGGGGACGCCGCACGCGGCGGCGGGGGGACGCCCCGAATATAGGCGCCGAGCCCCCGCTCCGCCACCCGCCGCCCGGCCCGAACCGCGTCCGCTCCCGGCCGGTAGCTCTCGCCCTCAGCCCCTCTCCATCCCCATGTCCACCCCTTCCGCCGACCTCGCCCGCGACGGCCGCCAGCGGCTCCTCGCCCTCCGGGACCACCTCCGCAGCGCGCTCTCCGACTCCGACGACGACCAGCTCAAGGCCCTGTTCGAGACGACGGCCGAGGCCCTCGGCGGGCTGGCGTCCGCGTTCGACGACTACGTCGAGGGCGACGAGGAGGCGTGGGAGTAGGTCGGGGTGGGGTACTCGGTACGGGGTACGGTTTGGTCTCGGCGGCACGCTCCCCACCCCACCACCATGAGCGCCCACCCTGTCATCCTGAGCGCCAGCGAAGGATCTCGGTGCCGTCGTTCCGAGCCGTCGGCACCGGCGCCTATGGCCGCGACACCGCGTCGAGATCCTTCGCTTTGCTCAGGATGACAAGATGGGGATTCGTACCCGGCACGGCAGTCCCGGTCCGTCCCGCTGGCGGAGGCGCGCCGCCAGTCGGGCGCGGTCCGTCAACCGGCGGCGGCCGGTGCCCGTACCCTGTACCGTGTACCCCGTATCCGTCTGCCGGTGGCCCGCCGCTTCGTCCTCCAGCCCCGCCCGCCCGAGCCGGCCCCGCCCGGGCTCCAGATCGACTACGCCGCCGCGCTCGACCCGCAGCAACGCGCGGCGGCGACGGCCGGCGACGGACCGACGCTCGTCGTCGCCGGCGCCGGGACGGGCAAGACGCGGACGCTCGTCTACCGCCTCGCCTACCTCGTCGAGACGGGCGTGCCGCCCGAACAGATCGCGCTCCTGACGTTCACGCGCCGGGCCGCCCGCGAGATGCTGACGCGCGCCGGCGCCCTCCTCGACGGCCGGTGTGAGCGGGCCCGCGGCGGGACGTTCCACGCCTTCTGCCTCGAAACCCTCCGCGCCCACGCCGAGCACGTCGGGTACCCGAAGCGGTTCGGCGTGCTCGACGCGGCCGACGCGGCCGACACCGTCGACCTCGCGCGGACGCGGCTGGGGCTCGACCGCGCAGCACGGCGGTTCCCCAAAAAGCGGACGACTCTCGCCATGTTCTCGGCCGCCACGAACCGCGACGTCGGGCTGGCGGACGTCCTGGCCGACGAGTACCCGCAGTTCGCCGGCCACGTCGAGGCCCTCGAATCCCTCCGCCGGGCCTACGCCGAGGTCAAGCGCGAGGCCGGGCTCGTGGACTACGACGACCTCCTCGCCCTCACCCTACAACTCCTCCGCGAGCACGACGACGTCCGCCAGCGCGTGGCCGGTCGGTGCCGGCACGTCCTCGTGGACGAGTACCAGGACGTCAACCGGCTCCAGGCGGACTTGGTGGAGGCGTTCCAGTCCGTCCACCAGAACGTGACGGCCGTGGGCGACGACGCCCAGTCGATCTACGGCTTCCGGGGTGCGGACGTGGGGCACATCCTCGGCTTCCCCGACCGCTACCCCGGCGCCCGCGTCCTCAAGCTGGAGCACAACTACCGGAGCACGCAGCCAGTCCTCGACCTCGCCAACCACGTCCTCGCCGGCGCCCGCGAGAAGTACGACAAGCGGCTCTTCACCGACCGCGAGGGGGGCCCACGTCCCGCACTCGTGCAGGCACCCGACGACGACTGGGAAAGCCGGTTCGTGGCCCAGGTCGTGCTGGACAAGCGGGAGGCGGGGACGGCGCTCGACCGGATGGCCGTCCTGTTCCGGTCCGGGTGGTGCTCGTACGCGCTCGAAGCGGAGCTGACGCGGCGGGGCGTCCCGTTCGTCAAGTACGGCGGGCTCAAGCTGGCGGAGGCCGCGCACGTGAAGGACGTGGTCGCGCACCTCCGGGTCGCCGAGAACCCGGCGGACCTCGTGAGCTGGAACCGGGCGCTCCGGCTCGTCGAGGGCGTCGGGCCGCAGACCGCCCGGCGGCTCCTCGACTGGATCGCCGACCGCGCGGGCGCCGAGGCCCCGGCCGCCGACGCGCTCCGCCAGTCCGTCGAGGAGGTCGTCCCGTCGCCAGCCGTCGCCCGGAACGTCGGGCGGCTCGTGGCCGCGCTCGGCCCGCTCCGCGACGCGGCCCTCGCGCCGGCCGCCCAGATCGAGCGCCTCCTCGGCTACTACCGCCCCGTCTTCGAGCGGGTCTACGCCGACGACTATCCCCGCCGCGAGGCCGACCTCGACGCCGTCGTCGCCCTCGCCGCGCGGCACCGCTCGCGGACGGCCCTCCTCGAATCGCTCGCCCTCGACCCCCTCGACTGGACGCAGGAGGCCGCCGAGGGCGCCTACGAGGACGAGCCGCCCCTCGTCCTCTCGACGATCCACTCGGCGAAGGGGCTGGAGTTCGAGGCCGTGTTCCTGATCCACGCGCTCGACGGCGTACTCCCGTCGCAGTACGCCGTCAAAAGCGCGGCGGAGGAGGACGAGGAGCGCCGGCTCCTCTACGTCGCGCTCACGCGGGCCGAGACCGAGCTGTACGTCTCGGTCCCGCTCCTGGGGCACCGGCGGGGCGCGGGCGCGTTCCTCACCGAGCCCAGCCGGTTCCTGGCCGGCGTCCCCGAGGCCATCCTCGAACCTTGGTCGCTCGTCGAGGACGACCCGCCCGACGCGCTCCCCGGCGACGCGCCCCGGGCGCTCGGCCCGTAGCCGCCCCGGAGCGGCTTGACCCGGGGGGCCCCAGGCCCTACCGTTCGGCCATGCAAGTCGACCTCGCCCCCGCCGCCCCCGCCCCCGGCCCACCCGGGCTGGTGATCGACCGGGTCGAGGTCGGCGCCTTCGACGAGATCCGGCGGCTGAACCAGGCCGTCTTCGGCGAGTCGCGCGTGATCTACCGGCTCGACCGGGAGGACCTCCTGTTCCTCGTCGCGCGCGTGGCCGGCCGGGCCGTCGGGTATAAGGTGGGCTACGCCGAGAGCGCGGCGACGTTCTACAGCGCGAAGGGCGGCGTCCTCGACGGCTGGCGGCGGATGGGCGTGGCGCGCGCGCTCCTCGTGCGGATGGAGGAGGAGGCCCGGCGGATGGGGTACGCCCGGCTCGCCTTCGACACGTTCCCGAACAAGCACCCGGGGATGACGGTGATGGGGCTGGCCGAGGGGTTCGCGGTCACGGCCGCCGGCTACAACGCGGCCTACCGCGACTACCGCCTCCGCTTCGAGCGCGACCTGTAGCGGGCGGCGCCCTCCGCCAGCGGGCCGGTGTGCGGTTTGCTGGACACGCCGGCCGTGGCCGGACCGCGCTGACGGGCGGCGGAACGGACGGGCCCGCCGTTTGCGTTCGGCCCCCCCCCACCACCGCCCGCCGCCATGACCGCCCGCCCCGCCCGCGCCGTCGCCGCGCTCGCCCTCGTCCTCTCGCTCTCCGCCGGGTGCGCCACGCTCGGCGGGGCCAACTACTACTCCGTCGAGGAGGAGTGGGAGATGGGCCGCCAGCTCGAGGCCCAGCTCCGCCAGGAGCTCCCGCTCTCCCGCGACGCGACGCTCAACCGCTACGTCCGCGACATGGGGCAGCGGATGGTCCGGCAGACGGGCGCTGCGAACCTGCCGTGGCGGTTCTACGTGGTCGAGGACCCCTCGATCAACGCCTTCAACGTGCCCGGCGGGCTCGTCTACGTCAACACCGGGCTGATCGCGCAGGCGGGGAGCGCGGGCGAGCTGGCCGGCGCCGTCGCCCACGAGATCGCCCACGGGATCCAGCGGCACGGGACGCAGCGGCTCTCGGCGGCGACCGAGGCGAATGCGATTGCCCAGGCCGTCGGGGTCGGCGGCGGCGTCGAGGGGCTGGCGGCCCAGATCGCCGCGCAGGGCGCGTTCGCGTCGTTCTCGCGGTCCGACGAGCGGGAGGCCGACCGGCTCGGCGTGCGGATCATGGCCGAGGCCGGGTACGACCCCGAGGGGCTGGCGCAGCTCCTGGAGCGGCTGGCGGCGCAGGAGCGGGGCGGGGGCGTCGCCTTTTTCCGCTCCCACCCGCTCTCGGCCGAGCGGATGGAGACGGTCCGCGAGCTGGCCCGCCCGTACCGCGGGCGGAACCTCCGCATGACCGACAGCCAGTTCGCGACCGTCCGCCGCCGGGCCGCGCGGTAGGGGAGCGGTAGGGCCCGCTCCACTCGCGGGGTCAGGGGGTGGGGGGCAAGAGGGGGCGTTGGGAATACGAGGCGCCTTCTCCTCGGCCCACTGGCGCCGACGCTCGCCAGTCCGGCATCTTCCAACCCCCAACCCCCAACCCCCAACCCCCAACCCCCAACCCCCATCCCCCCGCTCGACGCCTACGACTTCGCCCTCCCGGACGGCCTCGTCGCCCAGCGCCCGGCCGAGCGGCGTGATGGCTCGCGGATGCTCGTCCTCGACCGGGCCACGGGCGCGCTCCAAGACCACCGGTTCGTCGACCTCCCCGAGCACGTCCGGCCCGGCGACGCCGTCGTCCTGAACGACACGCGCGTGGTGCCGGCCCGGCTCGTCGGGCGACGCGCGGGGGGAGGGCGCGCCGAGGTGTTCCTCGTCCGCCGGCTGGCCGACGGGGCGTGGGAGGCGCTCGTGCGGCCCGGCCGGAAGCTCCGCGCAGGCGCCGCGGTGTCGTTCGGCGACGGGCTCGGGGCCCGCGTCGAGGGCGTCGACGCCGAGACCGGGCGGCGGCACGTCCGGTTCACGCAGGGCGGCGAGCCGTTCGTCTCGGCGGGCGCCGAGGACGCCGCGCTCGACGACGCCGGCCAGCTCCCGCTCCCGACGTACGTGGACCGCCAGCCCGACGCGGCCGACCGCGAGCGGTACCAGACGGTCTACGCCCGGGCCCGGGGCGCCGTCGCAGCGCCGACGGCCGGGCTCCACTTTACGCCGGCCGTGCTCGACCGCGTCCGCCAGCGGGGCGCGACGGTCCACACGCTCACGCTCCACGTCGGCTACGGGACGTTCGAGCCGGTCAAGGCCGACGACCTCCGCGAGCACCGCGTGGCGGCCGAGGAGGTCGAGGTGACGGCCGAGACGGCGGACGCCCTCAACGCGGCGCGGGACGCGGGCGGGCGGGTCCTCGCCGTGGGCACCACGTCGGTGCGGGCGCTCGAATCGGCTGTGGACGAGGCCGGCCGGTTCCGCCCGTTCGCCGGCCCGACGGGCCTGACCGTGACGCCGGGCTACCGCTTCCGGGCCGTCGACGGGCTCCTGACCAACTTCCACCTTCCGCGGTCGTCGCTCCTCGTGCTTACGGCCACGTTCGGCGGGCGCGAGGCGGTCCTGGAGGCGTACCGCCACGCCGTCGCCGCGCGCTACCGGTTCTACTCCTACGGCGACTGCATGCTGATCGTCTGAGGGGGCTCCGTCGGCGCGACCGCCAGCCCAGCGGGCGGCCCCGGCGCGCTAGCGGAGACCGGGGGGACCGGGTACGGCCCGGACGACGACCGGGGGGCGGGGCGCAGTCCACCCCCCCAGCACCCCTACGGGGCGGGATACTAAGTCCGGTTGCCCTGTGTCGGTTCGGCCGCCCCTCCCCCTCTCCAGTCGTCCCCGCGGGGGCGGGACCGCGAAGCGTCGGCGTCAGCCGATCCGGGGCGTCCGGGCGCGGTCGTCCCCGCCCGTCCCGGGCCCCCGCCTGCGCGGGGGGGACTCGTTCCTGAAGGGCTCAGCCGGATTCGGTATGACTCGAAGGAGAAGTGAAAGCGAGGGGGACGGAACCTTCCGGATCATTGGGTGCATACGAGGGGCAAGGTCTGGAGGCGCTGCCTCCGACACGACGCCCTTCTACCCTTCCAGCGCCCCGACTCATGGCTAAAGCCCGCACGTCCCGCAAGAAAGCAAAGTTCGACTTTCAGACGCTCTCCAAGAAGGAGGCGACCGAGCGCCGCAAGCAGCGGGGATCCCGACGTAGCAAGTACTCCCCCATCGGCGACCGCTTCCAGGATCTGCAGAAGGACGAGGTCCTCGCGTTCCAGGCGTCGAAGAACGAGGTCCAGGGCGTCCGCAACTACATGCGGCGCAACTTCGAGGGCGACTACCAGGTGAACAGCCGGCGCGTGGACGACGACGCGTTCGAGGTCCACATCTCGCGGACCTAGCCGGCTCCGCGCCTTCCCGCTGGCGGCGCGCTCCGCCAGCGGGGCGACCGGCCCCGACCGCGCCGGCCTACCGGACGACGGTGAGCCGGCCGACGGCGGCCGCCGGCCCGTCGGCCCCCTCGCCCACGAGCCGGACGACGTAG
>CAZDFV010000175.1:0-7230 GCA_964504495.1 uncultured Rhodothermales bacterium | reverse complement strand
CTCGCGCTCGACCTCGACGCGGACCGGGCCGGTGGCCGCGGCCTCCCCGCTCCGCCGCGCCCCGTAGAGCGCGGCCTGGACGGCCGGCCGGAGCGGCGCGAGCACGAGCCGGAGCACGTTCTGGCTCGGCGACCCCTCCCCCATGCGGAGGAACGGGCCCGCCCCCTCCGACACGTGAACGACGTCGCGCTCGGCGGTGACGAGCACGCTGGGCGGGGCGGCGGCGGCCCGCGACAAGTTGTGGAGGTCGGCGAACGAGGGCGGCTCGTCCGCCGGCTCGGTCTCGGCCGACGGCGGGACCTCGGCTAGGGGGACGAGCGACACGCGCCGCGCCCGCGGGAGGTCGGGGAGGGCGGTCTGGGCGTCGCGGCGGCGGTAGAGCCGGGCCGGCTTGTCCTCGGCCCGGTACAGGGTGCCGGCGGCCTCGGCCGTCTCGCTCGTCCCCAGAAAGAGCGTCCCGCCCGGCCGGAGCACGTAGTGGAACAGCTCGAGCACGCGGCGCTGGAGGTCGCGCTGGAGGTAGATGAGGAGGTTCCGGCACGTGACGAGGTCGAGCCGCGCGAACGGGGGGTCCTTGAGCAGGCTGTGCGGGGCGAACAGGACCGTCTCGCGGAGCGCCGGCGTCACCTGGTACCCGCCCTGGACGCGGCGGAAAAAGCGCCGCAGCCGCTCGGGGCTCACGTCGGCCTCGACGGACTCGGGGTAGACCCCGGCCCGGGCCGTGCGGATCGCCCCTTCCGAGAGGTCGGTCGCAAAGACCTGGACGGCGGGCGAGTCGGGGAGCGCCGCGGCGTGCTCGGCGAGCAGGATCGCGACCGAGTACGCCTCCTCGCCCGTCGCGCACCCGGCGACCCACACGCGGACCTCGTCGGCCGAGCGCTTCCCCTCGAACAGGCGCGGGACGACGGTCTCCTCGAGCGCCTCGAACGCCTCGCGGTCGCGGAAAAAGTTGGTGACCGAGATGAGGAGGTCGTCGAGAAGGGCCTCGGCCTCGGTCGGCCGCCGTCGGAGGTGCTCGAGGTAGCCCGCCAGCCCGTCGGCCCCGACCACGTGGACGCGCCGGGCGAGGCGCCGGAGGACCGTCGAGCGCTTGTAGTGGGCGAAGTCGTGACCCGTCCGCGACTTGAGGAGCGATAGGATGCGCTGGACCGTCCGGACGTCGTCGGGCGGGACCTCGTCGCCGTCGGGGAGGCGCGTCTCGTGGAGCCGGTCGGCGTAGTCGATGACCTCGCGGCCGAGCGCGGCGGCCGGGGCGAGGTGGTCGACGATGCCCGAGGCGAGCGCGCTCCGCGGCATCTCGTCGAACGCGGCGTCCTCGGGGTCCTGGGCGAGGATGAGCCCGCCCAGCTCCCGGATCCGGCGGACGCCGACGGTCCCGTTCTGGCCCGTCCCGGAGAGGACGACGCCGACGGCGCGCGGGCCGTACGCCTCGGCGAGCGTCCGGAAAAAGTGGTCGATCGGCCGGCGCTCCGCCCGCTCGCTCTCGAGCGGCGCCAGCCGGAGGTGCCCGTCCTCCATCACGAGGTTCCGGTTCGGCGGGATCACGTAGACGTGCCCCGGCTCGACCTCGACGCGCTCGGTCACCTGGGTGACCGGGATCGGGACGCTCCGGTCGAGGACCTCGGCCATCCGGCTCTCCTGGTCCGGCGCGAGGTGGATGACGACGACGAACGCGGCCCCGTCGGTCCGGGGGAGCCCGGCGAAAAACGCCTCGAGCGCCTCCAGCCCGCCCGCCGACGCCCCCAGCCCGACGACGACGAACGGCGGGGCCCCGGGCTCGCGGTCCGGCCCGAGCGCGCCGTCCCGGTCCGCCTCGTCGGGCGGGGCCACGTCGCCGGAGGTGCTGCCGGGGCGGGGGGTCTCTTCGGGGTGGGCGTCCATGCGAGGCGGCGGGGCGGCGCCCGTACGTGGCGACGGTACTAGGTACGACATCCGGCGCCCCAGCGCCTACGCTCTGCCCCTAACATCCCCCGAGGCCGTCCGCTGGCGGGGGCCACCGGCGCGAGCCGCCAGCCGGGCACGACTCAGTCCCCCTCCTGGACAGGAGGGGTTAGGGGTGGTCGATGGGGCGGGCGCCGTCGTCGGGGCCGGCACTGTCGCCCGGAAACGCCTCAGTGATCGCTGCCAGCACCACGCCTGGCGTCTTCAGCACCGTTCTATTGGCAAACCGGAGCACCCGGACGCCCCGCTCCTCCAGCGCCCGCTGCCGCTCGGCGTCGTACGCTTGGCGGGCCGGGTCGTCGTGGGCCGCCCCGTCCAGCTCGACCGCCAGCCGCTCGGCCGGGCAGTAGAAGTCGAGGACGAACGCCCCGATGCTGTGCTGACGGCGGAACTTCCGGCCTTCTAGCCGGCGGCCCTTCAGCATCTGCCAGAGCGCCCGCTCGGCGGGCGTGGCGTGGTTGCGGAGGTCGCGGCGGACGGCCTTGAGGTCCGGCCGGTTGGTGTGGCGGTCGTCGAGCACGGCTGGCGGTCGCGTGTTGCGGCGGTGCTCGCCCCATCGACCACCCCTAGCCCCTCCTGTCCAGGAGGGGGACTGTCCCCCGCTAGCGGGAGCGTGCCGCCGGCGGGGCGCTACCGCTTCCAGAAGGCCGGCGTGAACAGGAGGAGGACCGTGAAGATCTCTAGCCGCCCGGCCATCATCAGGAACGCGAGCACCCACTTGCCCGCGACCGGGACGTGCGTGTAGTTCTCCGTCGGCCCCATCGCCCCGAACGCCGGGCCCACGTTCCCGACGCACGAGAACGTGGCGCTAAAGGCGCTCCAGAGGTCGAGCCCGAGGACGCCCATCACGAGCGTCCCCAGCCCGATGAGCCCGACGTAGAGGACGATAAACGAGAGCACGTTCCGCATGACGGCGTCCGGCACCACGCGGTGGTCGAGCCGGACCGGCAGGATCGCCCGGGGGTGGACGAGCTGCCTCAGCTCGCGGAACGAGTTCTTCAGGATGAGGAGGACCCGGACCACCTTGACGCCCCCGCCCGTGGACCCGGCCATGCCGCCGACGAAGAACAGGGCGAACAGGACCCCGACCGCGAGCGGCGGCCACAGCTCGTAGTCGGCCGTCCCGAACCCGGTCGTCGTGGTGATGGCGACGGCCTGGAAGGCCGCGTAGCGGAGGGCGTCCCCCAGCGAGTCGTAGCGGACGACGGTCCGGCCCCGGGCCTCGGCCGCGTCGTCGTCGAGCGCGGCCCCGCCGCCGATCGCCTCGCCGCCGGCGCGGCCGGGGTCGGCGGTCCGCGCCTCGGCGCCGACGGCCTCCCCCACCCGGGCCTCGCCGCCCTCCCCCGTCACGACCTCGCCGTCGAGCGTGACCGGGCCGGGGAGGAGGTCGCCGGTCGGGGCCCACAGCGAGAGCGTGAGGAGGAGCGTGGCCCCGGCCAGGATCCCGAGGTAGACGCGCAGCTCCTCGTTCCTGACCACGCCCGTCACGTTCCGGTGGAGGAGCTGGTAGTGGAGGGCGAAGTTCACGCCGGCCAGCAGCATGAAGGCGGTGATCACCCAGTCGACGTAGGCCGAGCCGTACTGGCCCACGCTCCCGTTCTCGGTCGAGAACCCGCCGGTCGCGAGCGTGGCGAACGCGTGGTTCACGGCGTCGAACGGCGACATCGCCGGGAGCAGGAGGAGCGCCTGCAGGGCGGTCAGCCCGAGGTAGATGGCCCACAGCCGCTTGGCCGTCTCGCGGACGCGCGGCGTGAGCTTGTCGGCGCTCGGGCCCGGGACCTCGGCCTTGAACAGCTGCATCCCCCCCACGCCCAGGAGCGGGAGCACGGCGATCGTGAGCACGATGATGCCCATCCCCCCCAGCCAGTGCGTGAGCGAGCGCCAGAAGAGGAAGCTGTTGGGGACGGCCTCGATCGCCGGCGTGTCGGCCCCGCCGAGGACCGTGGCGCCGGTCGTCGTGAACCCGCTCATGACCTCGAAAAAGGCGTCCGTGTACTCCGTCAGCACGCCGGTCGCGACCCACGGGACGGCCCCGACGAGCGAGAGGACGAGCCAGGCGAGCGCGACGATCGCGAACCCCTCGCGCACCCGCAACTCCTCGGTCGGCCGGAGCCGCCACCACAGGGCGCCGCCGAGCGCCAGCGCCCCCGCGGCCGCGGCGCCGAACCCCCACCACTCGGCCTCGCCGTAGAACAGGGCGACGCCCAGGGGGGCCAGGAGCGCCACGCCGAGCGCGCACAGGAGCGCCCCGAGCACGCCGGCGACCGCTTTCCAGTCGAGGATCATGGGGCGCCGGGCGGCTGGCGGGCGCGCCGGGCGCCCGCCCTGGACGCGGAACCCGCCCTAGGCACTGAAGAGGGGCTCCACGTCGGCGACGCGGTCGGGCGTGGCGAACACGACGGCCCGCTGGCCCGGGCGCACCTGCGTCCGGCCCGTCGCGATCTCGACGCGGTCGCCGACGACGGCGCCGAGGAGGACCCCGCGCGGGAGCCTCTGCTCTTCGAGCGGGGCCCGCGTGATCGGCGCGCCGGCGTCGGCCACGAGCTCGAGGATCTCGGCGTCGAGCCCGTGGACCGTCGCGACGGAGCGGACGTGCGAGCCGCGCAGAAACCGCAGGACCTCGCGGCTGACGGCCAGCTTCTGGCTGACGGCCGCGTCGAGCCCGATCGACTGGCTGATGGGGACGTAGGCGCTCTTGGACAGGAGCGCGACGGTCTTCTTTACCCCGAGGTGCTTCGCCACGAGGCACGAGACGAGGTTGGCCTCCTCGTCGGCCGTGACGGCGACGACGGCGTCGGTCTCGGCCAGCCCCTCGCGGGCGAGGAGGTCGATGTCGGACGGGTCGCCGTGGATGACGAGGGCGCCCTCGAGCGCCTCCGCCAGCCGCTCGGCCCGCGGGCGGTCCGACTCGACGAGCTTGACCTCCATCCCGCTCCGGCGGGGCGGCCCCTTCCGCCCGCGCCCGCCCGGCCCGACGAGCCCGGCCGCCACGCGCGCGCCGACGTTCGTCCCGCCCAGGATCATGACGTGGCGGAGCCGCCCGGCCTCCTTCCCCAAAATGCGGGCGACCTCGGCCACGCGCCCGCTCTCGACGAGGACGAACACCTGGTCGTTCTTCTGGACCGTCGCGTCGCCCGAGGGGACGATCGTGCGGACGCCGCGCGAGATGCCCATGACCCGGAACGGGAGCGGGCTGAGCCGGGCGAGCTGGGCCAGCGTCATCCCGACGACGGCCGCGTCCCGGTCGACGCGGATGCCGACGAGCTGGACCCGGGCGCCGCAGAACTCGACGACGTCGGTCGCCGCCGCGCGTCGCAGGAGCGCGACGACCTCGTTGGCCGTCGACTGCTCGGGGTGGATCACGTGGTCGATCCCGAAGTCGCTGAGGCGGAGGACCGCGCCGCGCCCGGTGAAGTCGTCGCTCCGGACGCGGGCGATCGTCGTCGTGTCTTCGGACGACTTCCCCACGCGCTCGGCCAGCATCGAGGCGATCACGTTCACCTCGTCGATGTCGGTCACGGCCACGACGAGGTCGGCGTCGAGGACGCCGGCCTCGTGGAGCGTGGCCGCGCTCGTCCCCGAGCCGAGCACGGCGAGCACGTCGAGCGTCTCGCGGACGTGGTCCACGCGCGCCGGGTCGGTGTCGACGACGGTCACGTCGTGGCGCTGGAGGGAGAGGAGCCGGGCCACGTCGTAGCCGACGTCGCCGGCCCCGACGACGATCGCGCGCATTCGGACGGGCAGGGCGCGGGGAGGGGCGCCGGAAGGTACCCCGGTGCGCCGGCGCAGGGCGACCGCCGTCCGGGCCGGCACGGCGGCCGTCCGTAGCCGTCCGTAGCGTCGTTGCATGCAACGACGCTACCGCCCCGGCGGGGGGGCGTTCTCGGCCGCGCCCGCCGGCACGCCGTCGCCCGCGGCCCCGTCCCCGCTGGCGGCGAGCGGGGGCGGGGGCTCAGCCGCCGCCAGCGGGAGGCGGACGGCGAACGTCGTCCCCACGCCCTCGGCCGTCTCGAAGGCGATCTCGCCGCCGGCCGCCTCGACGGCCCGCTTCGAGATCGCCAGGCCGAGCCCCATCCCGCTCGTCTTGGTCGAGAAGCTGGGCTCGAACACGCTCTCGCGGGCGTCCTCGGGGATGCCCGTCCCGTCGTCCTCGACCGTCGCCTCGGCCGTGCCGCCGGCCCGGGCCGTGGCGAGCCGGATGCGGCCCGGCGCCGGGCGCTCGGGGATGGCCTGGAGCGCGTTCGTGAGGAGGTTCACGAGCACGCGCCGGAGCTCCTCGCGGTCGGCCACGACGGGGAGCGGGTCGCCGGCGAGGTCGAGGGCGAGGGCGGCCCGGCCGCTCTCGGCGAGCGGGCCCTCGAAGAGCGCGGCGGCCTCCTCCGCGACGGCGCTCAGGTCGAGCCGCTCGGGCGCCCGCATCGGCATCCGGGCAAAGGTCGAGAAGTCGCTCGCGATCCGGTTGAGGGTCTCGATCTGGTCGATGAGCATGTCCGTCGTCCGCTCGAACTGCCGCGCAAAGCGGACCTCGTCGGGCGGGGCCTCCTCGCCGGGCGGCCGGTACGTCCGCTGGAGGTGCTGGACGGACAGCTTCATCGGCATGAGCGGGTTCTTGATCTCGTGGGCCACCTGGCGGGCCATCGTGCTCCAGGCCCCCTCGCGCTCCTGGGCGGCGAGCTTCCGGCGGCTCTCGACGAGCGCGGCCTGCATCGCGTTGAACGTCTCGACCAGCTCGCCGACCTCGTCGCGCGTCTCGACCGGGATCGGCTCCTCGGCCGCCCCGGCGCCGACGGCCCGGAGCCCGGCCCGGAGCCGCCCGAACGGCCGCGTGAGCTGGCCGGCGAGGACGACGGCCACGACGAGGATGGCCGCCAGGAGCGCCAGGAGCCCGCCGAACAGGTAGGCCACCATCCGGGCCTGCCCGGCCTCGATGGCCGCCTGCTCCGAGAGCGTCGGCACGGCGAGCGCGGCGGCCGGGCGGCCCGTCGAGTCGGGGAGCGCGCGGTAGCCGGTCGTGTAGGTGAACGTCCCGATCCGGTCCTCGGCGAACGCGAACGGCTCGCCGCGGAGGTAGAGCGCGCGGTAGACCGACCCCGGCAGGCGCGGCTCGATCAGCCGCTGGCGGACGAGCTGGCGCCGGCTCGAGGCCACGAGCTCGCCCCCGTCGTAGAGGTGGACGTCGACGCCGCGCTGGGCGGCCACGGCCTCGAGCGCGGCGCCGGGCGCCGGGGCCACCGCCAGCGCCGGGACGAGCGCCGGCAGGTACGCGTTCAGCGCGAGCACGGCCTGTGA
>CAZDFV010000174.1:0-7249 GCA_964504495.1 uncultured Rhodothermales bacterium | reverse complement strand
CCCGCACGCCGCCAGCAGGGCGCGGACGCGGGCGGGCCCGACGCCGGGCACGAGCGAGAGGGCGACGAGCGCCCGGCGCTCCTCGTCCGAGGGGGCGTCGGGGGCGGGCGGCGCGTCCGGGGCGAACAGGTCCACGGGCCGAACCTAAGGGCGGCGCGGTCCTCGGGGAATGCCTGTCGGGGTGCCGGCCGGCGCCGTATCCTCCGGCCGGATTTCCCCCCTCCCCCCGCCATGCGCCTTGTTGCCCTCCTCGGCCTGCTGGCCGCCGCCGCCCCGGCCGCCGCCCAGACCGCCTACACGATCACCGGCCGCGTCGTCGAGGCCCGCGTCGAGGACGGTGTCCCCGGCGCCTCGGTCCTCCTCGACGGGACCCGGTTCGGGGCCGCGACCGACATCGAGGGCCGGTTCGCCTTCGAGGCCGCCGTCGAGCCCGGGACGTACACGCTCCGGACCAGTTTCGTCGGGTTCGCCACCGACGAGCGCGAGGTCACGCTCGCGGCCGGGGGGACGGTCGACGTCGGCACGATCGAGCTGACCGAGGACATCCTCGGCTCCGGCGAGGTCATCGTGTCCGCGACCGGCGTCGGCGTCGAGCGCCGCCAGCTGGGGAACTCGATCGGGACCGTCGGGGCCCGCGAGATCGCCGACGTCGGCGCCACGGCCGTCGACCAGGTCCTGGCCGGGAAGGTGGCCGGGGCCGTCGTGAGCCAGAACTCGGGCAACCCGGCCGGCGGCATCTCCATTCGCCTCCGCGGGCCCTCGACCGTCCTCGGCTCGGCCGACCCGCTCTACATCGTCGACGGCGTCATCGTCGACAACTCGTCGGTCGAGCTCGTCGACCTCGGCGGGGGCGCCCAGAACCGGCTCGTCGACCTCAACCCGGAGGACATCGAGCGGATCGAGATCCTCAAGGGGGCCTCGGCCGCGGCCCTCTACGGCAGCCGCGCGAACGGCGGCGTCGTCCAGATCTTCACCAAGCGCGGCCAGTCGGGCGCCCCCCGCGTCACGCTCTCGACGTCCGTTCGGACCGACGGCGTCCGCAAGACGCTCGACGTGAACGAGGCCGCCTTCAACCGGCCCCTCGACCGGGTCGGCAACCCAGACCTCTACCCCGAGGCGAGCGTGGAGCCCGACTCGGTCCTCCGGTTCGACTACCAGGACGACATCTTCCAGCAGGCCGTCGGGACCGAGCAGTACCTCTCGGTCTCGGGCGGCCAGACGGGCACGACGTACTTCCTCTCGGGCGGCCACTTCGTGAACCAGGGGATCGTCCGGGGCAACCTGTTCCGGCGGTTCAACGGGCGCGTCCGCGTGGGCCAGGACTTCGGCAGCGTCCTCAACCTCTCGGCCGGGGCCAACTACACGCGCTCGCGGTCGGAGGACGTCCCGAACGGCGGGCTGAACTCGAACTACGGCGCCCTCACCGGCTTCATCTTCGGGCCCAACACGACGGCCCTCGACCCCGACCCGGAGACCGGCCTCTACCCCGACATCGGGGCCCGGTCCAACCCGCGCGACGTGATCGAGACGTACGACTTCAACCAGACGACGAACCGCTTTATCGGGGACGCTCAGGCGCGGCTGACGCCGCTCGACGGGCTCTCGATCAGCTACGTCCTCGGGCTCGACACCTACACCCAGGACGCCCGAGCCTTTATCCCGCGCGGGGCCACGGCCGCCGGGCTCCTCACCGGGTTCAGCCGCCGGGCCGACATCGGCGTGACGGCGCTCAACAACGACCTCCGCGTCCAGTATCGGACCGACGTCGGTGAGGCGGTCGAGTCGACGACGACGTTCGGGGCGACCTCGCAGTACGAGGAGTTCGCGACCTTCGCCAGCGAGACGGTCGACCTCAACCCGGGCGTCGAGACCGTCGACGGGGGCGCGCGGCCGTCGCCCGCGGGCGAGTCGCGGGCCGAGAGCACGCTCCTCGGGGCGTTCCTCCAGCAGACCGTCGGAATCGCCGACCAACTGTTCCTCACGGCCGCCGGGCGCGTCGACGCCTCGAGCCGGTTCGGCGAGGAGAATCGGACCAACTTCTACCCCAAGCTGAGCGCGAGCTACGACGCCGGCGGGAGCGACGCCTACGTCCGCACGGCCCGCGACCAGATCTTCCTCCCGTCGACGCTCCGCGTTCGGGCGAGCTACGGGGAGTCAGGCGGGCTGACCTCGATCGGGCCGTTCGACCGCTTTACGCGGTACGCCCCGAGCCCGTACGAAGGCGTCGGCGGCGTCGCGGCGCCGGGCCTCCTCGGCCAGCCCGAAGTGCTCCCTGAGCGCCAGCAGGAGTTGGAGGCCGGCGTCGACCTCGGGTTCTTCGGCGGCCGGCTGGGCGTTGAGGCCACGGTCTACACCCAGACCACGACCGACCTCCTCCTCAACGTCGAGCTCCCGCTCACGTCCGGGTTCTCGAACCAGCTCCAGAACGTGGGCGAGCTGACGAACAACGGCGTCGAGCTCCTCCTCCGGGCGCTGCCCGTCGACCGCCCCGGGTTCCAGTGGTCGCTGACCGGGACGTTCGCGACGAACCAGAACCGGATCGACCTCGACCCCTCGGTCGACTACGACCCGGCGACGTCGGACTTCGACCCGGAGACGCTCATCCTGGGCAACTCGTTCGGGCTGGTGGCCGTCATCGACGACCAGCCGCAGGGCGTCTTTTTCGGGTCCGGGTTCACCCGCAACGACGCCGGCGAGATCGTCGGGCTCGACGTGGACCCGGCCACGAACCAGATCATCCGCGACGCCGACGGGGAGCCGACGTTCACGACGGGGACGATCGGAGACGACGGCCTCCTCCGCGACGCGAGCGGCCAGATCATCGTCCCCGTCCGCGACGGGACGCCCCGGATCATCGGGGACCCCAACCCGGACTTCACGGCCTCGCTCATCAACGAGTTCGAGCTCGGGAGCCGGGTCTCGGCCCGGGTCCAGTTTGACGGGTCGTTCGGGGGCGACGTGTTCAACTTCACGCGCCGCCTCGCTGCCCTCCGCTTTTTCGGGACGCTCACGGACTACCAGGACGAGATCGAGGGGCGCGTGCCCGTCGGGTACTACCAGAACTCGCAGATCTCCGACACCGACTCCCGCACCTACGGGACGTTCTCGATCTTCGAGAACTGGATCGAGGACGGCACCTTCGTCAAGCTCCGCGAACTCTCGGTGAGCTACCTCGTCCCGGCCGAGCTCGTCCGCGGCGTCGGCGTCAGCGGGCTCCGGCTGACGGTCTACGGCCGCAACCTCCTCTCGTTCGACTCCTACTCGGGCTACGACCCGGAGACGAACGTAGCCGGCCAGTCGACCGGCGTCCGCGGCTACGACTTCGTCGAGGTCCCCATCCCGCGGACGTTCGGCGTCACGCTCCGGGCCACGCTCTAACCCCCCCCGTCCCCCCACTCCGATGACGACCACGACCAAGGGCGGGCTCGGGCTCCTCAGCCTCGCCCTCCTCCTCGCCGCCCCGCTCGCCGGGTGCGACCTGACCGTTGAGGACCCGAACGCGACGACGGAGGACGACGCCTTCGGCACGCGCGTCGGGCTCCTCGCCGCCGCCGTCGGCCTGCAGCGTCAGTACAACGGGGTCGCCTACGACAACCTCGTCCTCACGACCGGGATCACCTCGCGCGAGCTCGCGGCCGACAACACGTTCGCCAACCTCCTCGACCTCGACGCCGGCGGCGCTGGCCTGGCGACGAACAACGCGAACGTGACGGGCTACTTCGGCGAGATGTACCAGACGATCTCGACGGCCGACGCCATCATCGAGGGCGCCCAGACGCGGGCGACACTCGAGCCCGAGCTCGAGAGCGGGCTCGTCGCCCTCGCCGAGTTCTACAAGGCGGCCTCGATCGGTGCCCTCGCGATCGGGTTCACCGACGTCGCCCTCGAGACGAGCACGGACCCCGACGCGCCGGTCGAGTACGTCGACCGCCAGCAGGCGCTCCAGGCGGCGGCCGACCTTCTCGAATCGGCCGAGGACCGGCTGACCGCCACGCCGCCCGGGGAGGCGTTCACCTCCATCCTGCCTGAGGACTCGGACGGGGCCCTCCTGTTCGACCTGCTCAACTCGGTTCGGGCGTACCGGGCCCGGTTCGCCCTGCTCGCCGGCGACCTCGACGAGGCGCTGGCGGCGGCCCGGAGCGTGGACCCGGAGGCGACGTCGCGGTTCGCCTACTCCACCGACGTCGCGAACCCGCTCTTCACCGCGATCGACACGTCGCTCGGGCAGCCCAGCTTCGCCGTCCGCGACAACCTCGGGCTAGCGGACGTCGAGGACGACGACGGCCGGATCGCCTACTTCTCCGACCCCCGCGACGACGAGAGCGTCAACGGCTTTCCCATCGACGCGGCGGCCGGCTACATCGTCGGCGGGCTAGCGACCGACCTCCCGGTCTACATCCCCGACGAGATGCTCCTGATCGAGGCCGAGGTCCTCGCCCGCCAGGGCGACCTGGACGGGGCCGTCGACGCCATCGACGCCGTCCGCACGGACGAGGAGGACCCGTTCGGCGTCGCCGCCGACCTCGACGCGTACGACGGGCCCGTGACCGAGGAGGCCCTGATCGAGGAGATCTTCTACAACCGGGCGACGGAGCTCTACCTCCAGGGCCTCCGCCTCGAAGACGCCCGCCGGCTGAATCAGGGGGAGCCGCAGCCGTCCGACCCGTTTCAGCGGACGCGGAACTTCTACCCGTTCCCGCAGCAGGAGCGGCTCGCCAATCCGGACACGACGCCGCCCGACCCGGACATCTAGGCGCCGCCGGTCCCTACCTTGGGGCGGCCCTCTCGGGGGCCGCCCTTTTTTTGCTCCCGCCCGATGCCCTCCGACCCGTCCCTCCGCCTCGTCCCGACGTGGACCGACAACGCGGCCGCGTGGACCCGGGCGGTCCGGGAGGGCGGGATCCCGAGCCGCCGGGCGGGGACCGACGCGGCCATCGTCGAGGCCGTTGTCGCCGGGCTCCCGCCGGGCGGGCGGGTCCTCGACGTCGGATGCGGGGAGGGCTGGCTCGTCCGCGCGCTCGGGGCACTGGAGGTGACGGCGCACGGGGTCGACGCGAGCGCGCCGCTCGTTGCAGGGGCTGAGGCCGAGGGCGGGGGCACGTTCGCCGTCCTCGGCTACGACGAGGCGGCCGAGAGTCCGCATCGGCTCGGGGGGCCGTACGACGCCGCCGTGTTCAACTTCTCGATCCTCGGCGAGCGGGCCGTCGGCGTGCTGGCGGCGGCGCGGCGCCAGCTCGAGGCCGGCGGGCGCGTCGTCGTCCAGACGGCCCACCCCGTCGCGGCCGGGCCGCCCTACGCCGACGGCTGGCGCGAGGAGACGTTCGGGGACTTCGACGGAGACTTTACCCCGATGCCCTGGTTTTTCCGCACGTTCGGGTCGTGGGTGCGGACGCTCGACGCGGCCGGGCTCCGGCTGGCCGAGGCGCGGGAGCCGGCCCACCCCGAGACGGGCGCGCCGCTCTCGCTCCTCCTCGTGGCCGAGCCGGTCGGGTAGCGGGCGGCGGGTGTGCGCCACTCGGGCGTGGCTCTACACCTCCTCGCCGCGCGCGGCCTCGACGCGCGTCCACAGCGCCTCCTTGAGCAGCCCGAGGCCGCGCTGGGCCACGGCCGAGACGGGGAGGACCTCGACGCCGTCCGGGAACGACCCGCGGGCCTCCTCGACCCAGGCGTCGGCGAGGTCGGGGCCGACGAGGTCCATCTTGGTCAGGGCCACGAGCCGCGGCTTGGTGAGGAGGTGCGGGCTGAACGCCTCCAGCTCGGCGAGGAGCGTGGCGTAGCGGGCGCCCGGGTCTGGGGCGTCGGCGGCGACGCAGAACAGCAGGACCGCGTTGCGCTCGACGTGCTTGAGGAACCGGTGGCCGAGCCCGCGCCCCTCCGACGCGCCCTCGATGAGCCCGGGGATGTCGGCCACGACGAACGACCGCCAGTCGCCGAGGTACACCATCCCGAGGTTGGGCTCGAGCGTCGTGAACGGGTAGTCGGCCACCTTCGGCCGGGCGGCCGAGAGCGACGAGACGAGCGTGCTCTTGCCGGCGTTCGGGAACCCCACGAGGCCGACGTCGGCGAGGAGCTTGAGCTCGAGCGTGACCTCGCGCTCCTCGCCCGGCTCGCCGGGCTGGGCGTAGCGCGGGGCCTGGCGCGTCGGGCTCTTGAAGTGCGTGTTGCCCAGACCCCCGCGCCCGCCCTGCGCGAGCACGAGCCGCTGGCCCGTCTCGACGATCTCGCCCAGCACCTCGCTGGTCTCCCCGTCGCGGGCGACGGTCCCGAGCGGGACCCGCAAGACGATGTCGTCGCCCGACTTGCCCGACTTGCCCGAGCCCCCGCCGGGCTCGCCGGCCTGCGCGAAGTGGTGCCGGTTGTACCGGAGGTCGAGGAGCGTGTACAGGTTGTCGTCGCCCTCGAGGAGCACGGACCCGCCGGCCCCGCCGTCGCCGCCGTCGGGCCCGCCGCGCGGCTCGAACTTTTCGCGCCGGAAGTGGGCGCTCCCGCCCCCCCCCTTCCCGCTCCGGACGGTGACGGTGACGTAGTCGACGAACTTCACAGGAGGGCACGGGGCATGAGGAAGGGGGCAAGGGGCGGGCGTATCCCCTCGTGCGCGGACATCATACCGACGGCGACGCGCGCCCCCTGTTCGGTTCCGGCTAGCTTCCCTGCTAGTGTCCCTCTTGCCCCGTGCCCCTCCCCCCTTGCCCTTGAAAAACGTCACGATCTACACCGACGGCGCGTGCTCCGGGAACCCCGGCCCCGGCGGCTGGGGCGCCACGCTCGTCTACGGCACGCCGCCCGACACCGTCGCGCGCGACCTCAAGGGCGCCGAGCCCGAGACGACGAACAACCGGATGGAACTCACGGCCGCGGCCGAGGCGCTCGAAGCGCTCCGCGAGCCGTGCCGCGTCCGCCTCCACTCGGACAGCGCCTACCTCGTCAACGCCTTCCGGGATCGGTGGATGGACGGGTGGAAAAAACGCGGGTGGAAAAAGGCCGACAAAAAGCCGGTCCTCAACCGGGACCTCTGGGAGCGGCTGATCGCCCAGGACGAGCGCCACGAGATCGAGTGGGTCAAGGTGAAGGGCCACGCCGGCGTCCCGCTCAACGAGCACGTCGACGGGCTCGCCGTCGGGGCCATGCGGACCCTCGTGGCCGAGGCGTCGGGCGAGCCGTAGCCCCGCTGGCGGAGCGCGCCGCCAGCCGGCCGGGAACGGCGCCGCGGCGCTAGGTTCGGCGCGTGCCGCGCGTCCCCCGCGCGTCC
>CAZDFV010000173.1:0-7296 GCA_964504495.1 uncultured Rhodothermales bacterium | reverse complement strand
GCTGGCGGCCGCCGCCGCCCTCGCCGCCTGCGACGCGGCGCCCGGGTTCCCCGCCGAGGCCGAGCGGCCGACGCTCGCGGCCGTCCAGATCGCGCCGGCGGAGGACTCACTTGAGACCGGCGCGCCGACGGCGACGATCCCGCTCACGGTCGAGGCCGAGGTCGGGGGCGCCATGCCGGTCGAGGTCCGCGTGCTCGTCCGCTACGCCGAGGCCGACTCGCTCGTGGCCGAGGCCACGGTCGAGGTCGAGGCGCCGGGCGCCGTCCGCGTCGAGGCCCCGTTCACCGTCTCGCGCGGGGCGACGGGCGACTACCGCGTCCAGGTCGTGACCGAAGGGCCGGACGGGCGGACGGGCGACGGAGCCGCGGCCGTCGTCCAGTTCGCGGCCGCCTCGCTCGGTCCGCCTACGGTCACGTCCGTCGAGATCGCCAGCCCGATCACGCGGACGTCGGGGACGGTGCGGGAGCCCATCGTGGCGACCGTAACCGACCCGGACGGCGTGCCGAACGTGGCCGTCGTTGCCCTCATCGACCCCGAAACAGGAGGGATCATCGGCCGCCTGTTCGACAGGGGAGACGCGGACGGCGGGAGCGACGAGGCGGCCGGCGACGGGCAGTTCACGGCCGAGCTCCAGATCTTCTCGGACACGCCGCTGGGGACGTACACGCTCGCCGTCGTCGCCGTGGACCGGGCGGGGGAGCAGAGCGACGTGTTCCCGTTCACCTTCACGGTCGAGTGATGCGGCGCCCCCTCCGGCTGGCGGCCGTCGCGGTCGCGTTCGCCGCCAGCGGCCCGGCCGCCGCGCAAACGGTCGAAACGGGGCTCGGGCCCGTCACGGCGCTCCCGGTCGGCGCGCGGAACGGGGTGTTCGTGCTCGACGCCCAGGACGGCGTGCTCCGGGCCGGGCCGCGGCTCGTCGAGGTCGGCCCGGACGGCGCGGTCTCGTTCCCGGGCGGTGACCCGGCCTTCGACCCGGCGACGGCCGTCGACGCCCGCGTGTTCTCGCTCGACGCCCGCGCCGGGACGGTCGTCGTCGGGCTCGGCTTCGCCGACGTCACGGCCGACGAGGACGAGCCGCCCGCCACGGCCGCCGGGTTCGCCGTCTCCTCTAGCGGAGGCGCCACCTACACGTACCGGTTCGACCCGCTCGACCAGTCGCGCGACACGACCGTCCAGTACGGGGTCTCGACGCTCCGGGCCGTCCCGGCGACGGTCCTGCAGGGCGCGGCCCCGCTCGACGTCGCGCTCACCTCTGGCGCCGACACGGTCTACTCCGCCAACCTGTTCGCCGGCCTCCGCCGCTCGACCGACGGCGGGGCCAAGTGGACGCGCGTGGTCCTCCCGCCCGACTCGCTCGTCGCGCTCGACCCGCGCAGGGCGTACAACTTCGTCTACTCGCCCGACCTCCGCCAGCCGCTCGGGTTCATCGACGGTGACCGCGAGCGGCCCGTGTTCCCGCAGGCGTCGAACAACTTCGTCAGCTACTCGGTCCTGGTGGACGAGGCGGGGACGGTCTGGGCCGGCTCGCTCTCCGGCCTCAACCGCTCCGTCCGCGTCCCCGAGTCCGACGACCTCGGGTGGGTCCGCTACCTCGACTCCCCGCTCGGGGGCGGGCCGGTCGGCAACCTCGTCTACGCCCTCGAGGCCCGGCCGAGCCCGGACCGCGACGACGTGTGGGCGGCCGTCTGGAACTCGGGCGTCGAGGAGAACGCCCCCGAGGAGGAGTTCGGCGTGGTCGTCTGGCGCGGCGACGACCCCGAAGGCCGGCCGACCTTTGAGACGGTCCTGCTCGGCCCGCGCGTCTACGACCTCGCCTTCGACGAGGCCCGGGCCTACGCCGCGAGCGACGACGGCCTCTACGTCTCCGACGACGACGGCGCCACGTGGCGGCTCGACCGGACGTTCCGCGCGCCGGACGGCCGGCCGCTCCCGCTCACGCGCCCCGCGACGTTCGCCGTGGCGACGACGCCCGGCGCCGTCTGGGTGGGCACGGCCGAGGGCCTCCTCCAGAGCACGGACGGCGCGCAGTCGTGGCGGCTGTTCCGAGCCGCCGTCCCGCTGGCGGACGGCGCGGACGGCGGGCGGAGCGTCGAGGTCTACGCCTACCCCAACCCGTTCGCCCCGTCGCAGGGCGACGTCCGCATCCGGCTGGACCTGGCGGCCGGCTCCGACGTGACGGTCCGCGTGTTCGACTTCGCCATGAACCTGGTCCGCACGCTCCGGGCGCCGGGGCGGCCGCCGGGCCCGAACGAGGTCGCGTGGGATGGGCGGACGGACGGCGGCCTCCGGGCCGCGAACGGAGCCTACGTCTACGTCGTCGAGGCCGAGGGCCGCCAGCTCTCCGGCCGCATCCTCCTGGTCGACTGATGCGGGACGTTGCGCGCCGGAACCCGACCACGAGTCCTCCCCCTGGGCGGGGGGGCGCTACGTCCTCAATCGTTCGTACCGACCAACGAGCGAACAGACCACGTCATCCCCGCGCAGGCGGGGGTCCAGGACCCGTGCGGCACCGTGCCCTGCTCCCCTGGATCCCCGCCGGCGTGGGAATGACGACTCGCGTTTGTGCAGCAGACACGGAGCGCGGCAGCCCTCCCCCTGGACAGGGGGAGTCCGCCCCCGCCTCTTTGGGGGCAGGCTCCGGGGGCAGGGGAGACCGGTCGCGCGCCGCGCTCGCGTCGGGCGACGACCGGCCCGCTGGCGGAGGCGCCCGGCGGGACCGGCGCCCTGCGCGGTCGACCACCCCTAACCCCTCCTGCCCAGGAGAGGGACTCTTCCCGAGCCCCCGCGTGATCCGCTCCCTCGTCCTCGTCCTGACCGTCTTGCTCGCGGCGCCCGCCAGCGCGCAGGGCGCCGCCCCGTTCGCGCGGATGGGGCTCGGCGCCCGGTCGCTCGCCCTCCCCAGCCAGGTCGCGGACGTGTCGGGGATGGCGAGCCCGTACCTCAACCCGGCCCTCGCCCCGTTCCAGCCGTCCCAGGGCGTCGAGCTCTCGGCCGGGCTCCTCGCCTTCGACCGGACGTGGGAGGCCGTCCAGGTCGGCGCCCCGCTCCAGCCGGCCTCGGGGTTCGCCGCCGGCGTCGTCCACGGCGGCGTGGAGAACATCGACGGCCGCGACGCGAGCGGCTTCCCCGTCGACGCGCCGACGGCGGACGGGACGTACGCGACCGACGAGTACGCCTTTTTTGCCGCGTTCGGCATCCGCTTTTCCGACGCCGTCTCGGGCGGGCTCGGCCTCCGCCTCTACCGGACCGAGCTGTTGCCGGGCGTCCGCGCGCCGACGGCGATCGGCGTCTCGGCCGGGCTCACGGCCCGGCTCTCCGACCGGCTCGTCGTCGGGGCCGCCGTGGACGACCTGTTCGCCCGGTACGAGTGGAACGCCTCGGGCGCCGTGAGCGCGTCGGAGACGGACTACTTCCCGATCCGCCTCCGCGGCGGGGCGTCGTACGGGCTCGGCACGCTGCCGAGCGGACGCCCCCGCGCCGTCCTCGCCGCCGAGGCCGAGCTCTCCATCCAGCGGGCCGACGCCACGCGCCCGACCGGCGTGGACGTGGTCGGGACGGACCCCGTCTCCCGGTCCGAGACGACGGACTACACGCTCGCCGACGCCATCGGCCGGGTCGGCGCCGAGGTCTGGGCGACGGAGGCCATTGCCTTCCGGGCCGGGCTCGACCGCGTGGGCGCCGGAGAGGCCGGCGAGCTGAGGCCGGCGGCCGGGTTCGGGCTGGCCCAGCGGTTCGGCGAGCTCGACGCCCGGATCGACTACGCCGCCGTGCTCGAGCCGTTCGGGACCGGCGTCATGCACATGGCGACAGTCCGGCTGGGACTGTAAAGGCGGGGTTCACGGTTCGAGGTTCACGGTTGAAGGGCCCGGGCCACGAACCGCCAGACCGCGAACCGCCGAACCCCGAACTCTGGCTCAGCGCGCGACCGTGACCCGGTGCGACTGGCGGACGGTCCGGCCGAGGACGCGGACGGTGTAGACGCCGGCGGGGAGCGACCCGACTGAGACCCTGAAAGGATGGTCCACGCCACCCGCCAGTGGTCCGTCGTGGAGGACGGCCACGCGCCGCCCGAGCGCGTCCACGAGGTCGATGGTCACAGCCTCGGGCCCCGCCAGCCGGACGGTGAACGTCGCGGTCGCGACCGTCGGGTTCGGGGCCGGCGGCGTCAGGGCGGCCGGTGCGGGGCCGGGCTGGCCGGACGTGACGCGCACGGGGAGGGCCGTCCGCACGTCCTTCGCTCCGCTCACGACACCATTCTCGTTCAAGGCGGCGACGGCGTCGGAGACCGATGTCCCCTCGATCAGCCACCGCTCGTGGACCTCGTCGTTTCGGGCGGACGAGTCGGCCACGGTCGCCCGGTACGCCCGCTCCAGCGCGGCGACGGTATCGGCATTGGCGAGGGGGTACTCGACGGCGAGGGCCCCCCCGACGTAGCGGGGCGCCGTGAACGTGGCCGATGCCTCAAGCTGGCACTGCGTCGTCGTGGCCTCGTCTGGGCCGCACCGGACGTCCGTCCGTCCGGTGATCGTCTGGAGCCCGTCGCCGTCGGGTACGCCCAGCTCTTTCGGGTCCACGATCCACACCCAGGTCGCGCTGCCGCCGGGCGCGATCTCGCGCCGCTCGGCCATCGTGACGCACGCCACGTCGGCGCCCGGGGACGTGAACGAGTCGAGCGTGAACGTGTGGGAGTCGCAATACTCCCACAGCACGGCCGGCTCCGTCCCCTCGTTGCGGAGCGTGTAGCGGAGCGTGACCGGCTCGCCGTAGCCGTACGCCTCTCGGTCAACGGACGCTTCGGTGACGAGCGCCGGCTGGGCGCTGGCGGCGCCCGCGAGGACGAGGCAGAGGACGAGGGCGCGCACGGGCGGACGGCGTGAGACTCACCCCCAACGTAGGGCGCCGGCCGCCGCCCCGCAAGGTCAGCCCAGGCCGGCCAGGGCCGTCGCCAGCGCGTCGAGGCCGATCCCGCTCGCGCCCGTCCGGTAGCGGAGCGTGGACCACAGGTCGAGGATCATCATCTGCGCGGCGTGGATCGGGACGGCGATCCAAAAGCTCCGGCACCGCCACACGAGCGCGCCGAGCGCCAGCCCGCCCAGGACGGAGAGGTACGCCTCGGCCGGCGGCTTCTGCGCGTGGAGGATGGCGAACGGGACCGTCTGGACCACGACCGCCAGCGGCGCCCCCAGCGCGGGCGCCGTCCCGAACAGGACGAACCCGCGCCACAGGTACTCCCACCCGATCCAGTAGAACAAGAAGAGCGCCTCGTAGCCGAGGAAGATGCCCCAGTCGACCTTCGCCTCGTAGAAGTGCGGGTACTGAGCCTGGAACGCCGCCCCGTCCGAGAGCACCCACGTCCCGGCGGCGACGAGCGGGAGGTAGGCCAGGGCGAGGGCGCTCGCGAGCCGCCAGTCGCCCAGGCCGAGGCCGGCCTGCCGGGGCGTCCACCGGAACCCGACGACGAGGATCAAGGCCGGGATCACGAACCCGATCAGCCCCTGCGTCCCGAACCACCACGCCCAGGCCCCGAACTCGGGGTCCGCGAACCCGAGCACGTTGTCGAGCGTGGTCCGGTAGAACCGGCGGTTCCCGACCTGGAGGTGGACGAGGACGAGGACGGTCGCCACGACGAGCACGACGGCCGCCCGCTTGGCGTTGGGGGAGAGGCCACGGGCGGCGGCGCGGAGCGCTTGCCACTCGCGGCGGAGGCGGTCTATCATCCGGGGGCGGGGTGAGGACGGCCTGAAGCTACCGGCCCCGACGCCCGCCCCATGCGCCCCGCCCTCCCCCTCGTCCTGCTCGCGGCCCTGGCCGTCCCGCTCGCCGCCGCCGGGTGCTACGCCGCCGAGGGCCAGACGGCCCACCCGCCGGCCGACTCCCTGCGGGCCGCCGAGGCGCTGGCGGAGGCCGAGCGCGCCCGGGCCGCCCGCCAGTCGCTCGCCGACTCGCTCCTCGCCGCCTACGCCGGCTTCGAGGCCCCGCCGCGTCCGTCCGAGGCCGAGGCGCAGGCCTGGGCCGACTCCGCACTCGCGACGCTATCCCTTGAGGAGCGCGTGGCGCAGATGTTCTTCGTCGAATTAGGGGGCGTCCGCGACCCCGACGGGCTGGCGCGGCTGGGCGTCGGCGGGTTCCACCTCTCCCGGCGGACGCCGCCGCGCGAGATCCTGGCGGCCACGAACCGGCTCCAGCGGGCCGCCGACGTCCCGCTCCTCGTCGCCGCCGACTTCGAGTGGGGCGTCGGGACGGCCTCGTCGAACTTCACGTCGCTCCCCGCCGCGATGGCCTACGGCGCGGCCGACGACGACCTCCTCGCCGAGATCGGCGGGGCGGTCACGGCGCTCGAAGCCCGCGCCGTCGGTGTGAACGTCCTGTGGGGGCCGGTGGCGGACGTCAACAACAACCCCCAGAACCCGATCATCAACACGCGGTCGTTCGGGAGCGATCCCGGGCGTGTCGGGGCTCTCGCGGCGGCGTGGGTGCGCGGGGCGCAGGCCCACGGCGCGCTAGCGGCGCTCAAGCACTACCCCGGCCACGGCAACACCGACACCGACACGCACCTCGACTTCGCCTCGGTCCCCGGCGACTGGGGCGACCTCTGGGCGACGGAGCTGGCGCCCTACCGCGTGGCGCTGGGCGAGCGGCCGGCGTTCGTCATGACGACGCACCTCTGGGCCCGTGCCCTCGACCGCACGGCGACGCCGGCCACGTTCAGCCGCCGCGCGCTCTCCGACGTGCTCCGCGACAGCCTCGGCTTCGACGGGATCGTGACGACGGACGCCCTCAACATGGGCGCCGTCCAAAAACACTACTCCGCGACCGAGCGCGTCGTCCGCCCGGTTCAGGCCGGGGCCGACGTCGTCCTGTTCCCGCCGCGCCCGCGCGCCGGCATCCGGGCCGTCGTGGCGGCCGTCGAGCGGGGCGAGATCCCGCGCGCCCAGGTCGACGCCTCGGCCCGCCGCATTCTCTTGGCGAAGGCCCGCCTCGGCCTCCATCGCCAGCGGCTCGCCGACCGCGACCGGCTCGACCGGATGTTGGAGGAGGTCCGGGGCGCCGCCTTCGCGCGTGCCCTCTCGCGCGCGTCCGTGACCGTCGTGCGCGAGGGGGCCCTCCCGCTGGCGGGGCGCGTCGCCCTCGTCCAGATGTCGAACTTCGACGCCGGCGCGCCGATGACGCGGCTGGAGCGCGACCTCGGCCCCGACGCCACCGCCCGCGTCTCGCGCCGGGGCGGCGGGCGGGACCGGGCCGTCCGAGCCGCGAGGGGGGCGGACGTGGCCGTCGTCGCGCTCCACCTCGACGCCA
>CAZDFV010000172.1:0-7302 GCA_964504495.1 uncultured Rhodothermales bacterium | reverse complement strand
GAGCTCTCCGCGGACATCGTCGACAAGGGCATCGTGCTCGCAGGAGGCGGCGCGCTCTTGAAGAACCTCGACATCTTGCTCAGGGAGGAGACCGGCCTGCCGGTGCTCATCTCCGATGATCCGATGAGCGCCGTGGTGCTGGGGAGCGGCAAGGTGCTCGACGAGCTCGAGCTGCTGCGTGACGTGGCCGGCCGCCACGCCGGCGCCTTCCGCCAGTCGGAGGTGGCGCTCGCGGTCGAGGCCCCGCCCGGGCTCCCCGCCGTCAAGGCCGACGGGGCCCGGCTCGTCCGCCTGCTCTCGAACCTGCTCGACAACGCCCGCCGCCACACGCCGCCCGGCGGGACCGTCCGGCTGGCGGCCCGGGCCGACGCCAACGCGGTCACGGTCGAGGTCGAGGACACCGGCCCCGGCATCGACCCGGACGTGCTCCCCCACGTGTTCGAGCGGTACTACCGCGGGACGGACGCCCGGACGCGCCGCGCGGGGGGGACCGGCCTCGGCCTCGCCATTGCCCGCGCCATCGCCGAGGCCCACGGCGGACGGCTGGAGGCGGAGAGCCTGCCCGACGCGGGCGCCCGGTTCCGGCTCACGCTCCCGTTGGGTCGGGGTCTCGCAGAGGGCGCGTAGACGGCGGCTCGGCGCCCGCGTCGGGCTCGGCGGGTACTTTGGCGCTCGTCCACGCCGTTCCGCTCGCCTCCCCGCCACGTCCGCCGATGCGCGCCCGTTCCGCTCCGCTCCTCGTCCTCGCCCTCCTGCTGGCGCCGCTCGCGGGCGCGCAAGACGCCGAGCGGCTCACGCTCGACAAGCTGTTCGCGTCGTCCGAGTTCGCGGGCGAGCGGTTCCAGGGCGGCCGGTGGGCCGAGACCGGGCCGCGCCTCCTCTACGTCGAGTCCGACGCGGACGCGGGCACGTCGAGCGTCGTCGAGCTCGACCTCCAGAGCGACGGCCGCCGCGTCCTCATCGACGGGGCCGTCCTCGCCAAGCCCGACGGCCCCGGCCTCGTCCAGATCGAGGACTACGCCTACTCCGCCGACGGCTCGAAGGCCCTCCTCTACACCGACTCCGAGCGGGTCTGGCGGCTCAACACGAAGGGCTACTACTACGTCTACGACCTCGGTGCCGAGACGCTCGCGCCCGTCGCCAGCCGGGACGAGGGGTTCCAGATGTTCGCCAAGTTCGACCCGGCCGCCGAGCGCGTCGCGTTCGTCCGCGACCGGGACCTCTACGTCGTCGACCTCGCGACGGGCGAGGAGCGGGCCCTGACCGACTCGGGCGCCCCGGGCGGCGTCATCAACGGGACGTTCGACTGGGTCTACGAGGAGGAGTTCGGGCTCCGCGACGGGTTCCGGTGGAGCCCCGACGGCCGCCACATCGCCTTTTTCCAGCTCGACGAGAGCGCCACGCGCGACTTCCAGATGACCGACTTCCGCACGCTCTACCCCGAGGTCACGGCCTTCCGCTACCCGAAGGCCGGCGAGACCAACAGCGAGGTCCGCATCGGCGTGGTCGAGGTCGAGACCGGCGAGACGACCTTTTTCGACACCGACACCTGGTTCGAGGGCGGCGACGAGACCGAGTACCTCGCCGGGATGGGCTGGACGCCCCCCCTCGACGACGGCCGCGCCGACGTCTGGATGCTCCGCCTCAACCGCGACCAGAACCACGTGGACCTCCTCTACGGCGACCCGGAGACCGGCGACGTGGACCAGATCCTGGAGGAAGAAAACGACAGCTACATCGAGGTCGAGACCGGCTTCTCGGACGTCGAGACCGGCACGATCACCTACCTCCAGGACGGCGAGCACTTCGTCTGGCGGAGCAGTCGCGACGGGTACGGCCACCTCTACCTCTACGAGAACGACGGCGACTACGTCCGCCAGCTCACGGCCGGCCCGTTCGATGTGACCGACTTCCACGGCGTCGACGAGGCCCGTGCCGCGCTCTACGTGACGACGACGGCCGAGAGTCCGCTCGAGCGCCACCTCTACCGCGTGCCGCTGGCGGGCGGCGCGCCCGAGAAGATCACCAGCGGGGCGGGCTGGCACGCCGTCGACCTCTCGCGCGACTTCGACTACTTCGTCGATACCTACTCGACGGCGACCGTGCCGCCGACGACTACGCTCTACCGGACAAGCGGCGAGCGGCTGGCGACGCTCGTCGACAACGCCGAGCTGGCCGACCGGCTGGCGGCCTACGACCTCCCCGCGCCCGAGTTCATGACCGTGCCCGCGGCGGACGGGACGGAGCTGAACGCCTACCTCATCAAGCCCTCAGGTTTCGACGCGAGCCGCGAGTACCCGCTCCTCGTCCACACGTACGGCGGGCCGGGGAGCCAGGAGGTCCGCGACCGCTGGGGCGGGACGGAGCGGCTGTGGCACCACCACCTCGCCGAGACCTACGGGCTCCTCGTCGCCGGCGTCGACAACCGCGGGACGGGCGGGCGCGGCAAGGCGTTCAAGACGCTGACCCAGAACCGGCTCGGGATCCTCGAGGCCGAGGACCAGATCGCCGCCGCCCAGCACCTCGGCGCGCTCGACTTCGTGGACGCGGACCGGATGGGGATCTGGGGCTGGAGCTACGGCGGCTACCTCGCGCTCTTGGCGATGACCTATGGCGACGGGCCGGAGACGTTCGCCACCGGCGCGGCCGTCGCGCCTGTCACGAGCTGGCGCCAGTACGACACGATCTACACCGAGCGCTACCTCTCGACGCCGCAGAAGAACCCCGAGGGCTACGACCTCGGCAGCCCGACGACATACGCCGAGAACCTCCGCGACGACCAGGACCTCCTCATCGTCCACGGCGACGCCGACGACAACGTCCACGTCCAGAACACGTTCGTGATGGTCGACGCGCTCCAGGCGGCCGGGAAGCAGTTCGACCTGATGATCTACCCGGGCCGGAACCACGGGATCTACGGGGGGACTACGCGGCTCCACCTGTACACGCTCCTCACGGACTTCTTCGCCGAGAGCCTCGCCGGCGCCGAGCGGACGGCGATGCGGTGAGTAGAGCGTAGGACGTGGAACGTGGGGGCGGCTGGCGATGCGTCTCTTCCGACTGACTGGTGGCAGGTCCCACCGGAAGGCCCCACCCCCGTCATCCTGAGCGTCAGCGAAGGGCCCGGCCCCGCGGAGGCGGGGGATCTCAGTGCGGAGTCGCAGTCGTAGGCGCCGGTGCCGACAGCGTGGGGGGCCTTCGTCGAGATCCTTCGCTGACGCTCAGGATGACAAGAGCGGACCTACAGCAACCGGAGCAGCGCTCTAGCGCTCTGGGAGCGCCGCGAGCTGGCGGGGCGCTCGCGTGTTCGGAGAGCCCGTCGAGGCGGACCCCCCTCCGGCCCGGCGCGTAGCTTCAGCCCCCTCTGAAACGCCCCTCCGATGGCCGGATACCCCCACGACGAGATCGAGCCCCGCTGGCAAGAGTGGTGGCGCGAGCACGAGACGTTCCGCCAGCCCGGCCCCGGCGACGACGGCTTCGACGCGAGCAAGCCCGGGTACTACGTGCTCGACATGTTCCCGTACCCGTCGGGCGCGGGCCTCCACGTGGGCCACCCCGAGGGCTACACGGCCACCGACATCGTCGCCCGCACCAAGCGGATGCAGGGCTACAACGTGCTCCACCCGATGGGGTGGGACGCCTTCGGGCTCCCGGCCGAGCAGTACGCCATCGAGACCGGCACGCACCCACGGATCACGACCGAGCGGAACGTCGACACCTTCCGCCGCCAGCTCCAGCGGCTCGGGTTCTCGTACGACTGGAGCCGCGAGGTCAACACGACGGACCCCGACTACGTCCGGTGGACGCAGTGGATCTTCCTCAAGCTCTACGAGAAGGGGTTGGCGTACGAGTCGCTCGCGCCGGTCAACTGGTGCCCGGCCCTCGGTGCGGTGCTCTCGAACGAGGAGGTTGTGGGCGGGAAGAGCGAGATCGGCGGGCACCCCGTCGTGCAGGTCCCGATGCGGCAGTGGATGCTCCGCATCACCGAGTACGCCGACCGGCTGCTCGACGGGCTCGACGGCCTGGACTGGCCCGAGTCGGTCAAGGCCATGCAGCGCAACTGGATCGGCCGGAGCGAGGGGGCCGAGGTCGACTTCCGCGTGTTCGGCTACCCGGAGGCCACGGTCCGCGTGTTCACCACGCGCCCGGACACGCTTTTCGGGGCGACCTACATGGTCCTCGCGCCCGAGCACCCGCTCGTCTCCGACATCACCGACGACGCGCACCGCCCCGCCGTCGAGGACTACGTCGCGGCCACGGCTCGCAAGACGGAGCGCGACCGCCAGGAGCAGAAGGCCAAGACCGGCGTCTTTACCGGCGCCCACGCGATCAACCCGGCCGACGGGCAGAAAATCCCGATCTGGATCGCCGACTACGTCCTCGCGACGTATGGGACCGGCGCCATCATGGCCGTCCCGGCCCACGACGCGCGCGACTTCGAGTTCGCGAAGGTGCACGGGCTCCCGATCCGCCCCGTCGTCCGCCCGCCCGACGCCTGGCTGGCGGCGAACGCCGGCCCCGACGTCCCGACGCCGACCGAGGCCGACCTCCTGTTCGGCCGCTACAACGACGACCCCCGAGGCTGGACCGAGGTCTACGTCGGCGCCGAGGGGACGCTCATCAACTCCGACGCCTCGGACGGGCCGGTCGCCCGCATCGCCGACGCCGGCGTGAAGCTGGACGGGCTGGCGGTGCCGGCGGCCAAGGAAAAAATCACGGCGTGGTTGGAGGACAACGGGGTCGGGCGCCGGCAGGTCAACACGAAGCTCCGCGACTGGCTCTTCAGCCGCCAGCGGTACTGGGGCGAGCCGATCCCGCTCGTCCACGTCGAGGGCGAGGACGGCCGCGTCGAGGCCCGGCCCCTCCCCCCCGACGCGCTCCCGGTCACGCTCCCCGAGGTCGAGAGCTACAAGCCGTCCGGGACGGGCGAGAGCCCGCTCGCCTCGATCCCGGAGTGGACCGAGACGACGTTCGAGGGCCGGCCGGCCCTCCGCGAGACGAACACGATGCCGCAGTGGGCCGGCTCGTGCTGGTACTACCTCCGCTTCCTCGACCCCGACAACGACCGCCAGCTCGTCGATCCAGAGAAAGAACGGTACTGGATGCCCGTCGACCTCTACGTCGGCGGGGCCGAGCACGCCGTCCTCCACCTGCTCTACGCCCGGTTCTGGCACAAGGTGCTCTACGACGCCGGCGTGGTAGGGACCGACGAGCCGTTCCAGAAGCTCGTCAACCAGGGGATGATCCTGGGCGAGATGGAGTACACGGCGTTCCGCCACCGCGACCCGGCCTCGGGCGACGTGTACGGGTGGGCCTCGGCCGAGCACGCGCTCGAGACCGACGACGGCGGGGCCGGCTGGCAGGACGTCCGCGACGGCGCGCCCCTCGAGGCCGTGCGCGTCGAGGAGAACGAGGTTGAGAAAAAGGGCGACGGGTTCGTGTTGCGCGCGCACACCGACGTCCGCGTCCTTTCGCGGGCGCACAAGATGTCGAAGAGCCGCGGCAACGTCGTCAACCCGGACGACATCGTCGCCGAGTACGGGGCCGACTCGCTCCGCCTCTACGAGATGTTTATGGGCCCGCTGGAGCAAACGAAGCCGTGGAATACGCGGTCGGTCGACGGCGTCCACCGGTTCCTCGCCCGGGCCTACCGGCTCGTCATCGACCCCGACACCGGCGGGCTGGCAGCGTCCGTCACCGACGACGCGCCGACGCGAGACCAGAGCCGCGTGCTCCACGCGACGATCCAGAAGGTGACGGACGACGTCGAGGGGCTCCGCTTCAACACGGCGATCGCGGCCATGATGGAGTTCGTCAACGCGGCGACGAAGTGGGAGACGGTCCCGCGCGGCGCCGCCGAGCCGTTCGTCCTGTTGCTCTCGCCGTTCGCCCCGCATTTGGGGGAGGAGCTGTGGCGCGTCCTCGGGCACCGCCAGTCGCTGGCGTACGAGCCGTGGCCGGAGCACGACCCGGACCTCGTCAAGGAGGACACGGTCGAGATCGCCGTCCAGGTCAACGGGAAGCTCCGGGGGACCGTCGAGGTCGAGGCCGAGGCCGACCGGGACGCCATGCTCGCGGCGGCCCGCGACGAGCCGAACGTGGCCCGCTACCTCTCGGAGGGGACCGTCCGCAAGGAGATCGCCGTGCCGGGCCGGCTCGTCAACTTTGTCGTGGCATGAGGTCGGTGCGTGATCCGTGATGCGTGGCTCGTCGTAGGACACTCTCACTCATCACGCATCACCCGCCATGCGCATCGTCGTGACCGGAGCCACGGGGACCGTCGGCGGGGCCGTGCTCCGCCGGCTCCTCAACAGCGGGCACGGGGCCGTCGCCGCCGTCCGCCAGCCGGACGGGCGGGACCTCCCCGACGGCGCCGAGGCCGTCCCCTTCGACTTTACCGACGCCAGCACGCACCGGCCCGCCCTCGACGGGGCGGACGGGCTGTTCCTCATGCGCCCGCCGGCCGTCTCCGACACCGAGCGGTACGTGAACCCCGTCGTCGACGCGGCCGAGGCGGCGGGCGTCCGGCGCATCGCGTTCCTCTCGGTCCTCGGCGCGGGCAAGAACCCGCTCCTCCCGCACCGGGCGACCGAGAAGCGGCTGGAGGCGTCGCCGCTCGACGCGGCGCTCCTCCGGGCGGCCAACTTTATGCAGAACCTGGCCGAGCAGCACGCCGACGACGTCCGCGCCGGGCGGATCGCCGTGCCTGCGGGGACGGGCCGGACCTCGTTCGTCGACGCCCGCGACGTGGGCGACGTGGCCGCCGCCTGGCTCGCCCGCGACGTGCCCGCGGCGGGGGGGACGGAGGCGCTCGACCTGACCGGGCCGGAGGCGCTCGACTACTTCGAGGTGGCCGCGACCCTCTCCGACGTGCTCGGCCGGCGCGTCGTCTACACGCGGCCCGGCGCCGTCGGCTTCTTCCTCCACAAGCAGAAGGAGGGGGCCCCGATCGCCTTCGCCGGCGTGATGACGGGGATCTACACCGCGACCCGGCTCGGGCTGGCGGACCGCGTGACCGACACGGTCGAGCGCGTCCTCGGCCGGCCGGCCCGCACGGTCCGCCAGTTCGCCGAGGACTACCGCGAGACGTGGACGTAGACGCCTGGAGCGCCCGGTGCGAGGCGTTCGTCCGCGAGGCGGCGGCGGGCGACGCGGCCCACGACCTCGGGCACGTCCGCCGCGTCGTGTCGCGGGCCCGGCGGCTGGCGGAGGTGGAGGGCGCCGACCTCGGCGTCGTCGTCCCGGCCGCGTGGCTCCACGACTGCGTCGTCGTGCCGAAGGGCCACCCAGACCGGGCGCGGG
>CAZDFV010000171.1:0-7310 GCA_964504495.1 uncultured Rhodothermales bacterium | reverse complement strand
CGTCCACTTCGCGCCGCCGGCCCCCTTCCGCCTCGACGTCACGCCGGGCGACGCCGACGTCACGCGCGGCGCGAGCCTCCCGGTCCGCGTCGTCGCCGTCGGGCGCGACCTCCCGCTCTCCGCCACGGTCGAGTTCGGCCGGGCCGACGAGCGGGCGACCGAGTCCGTCCGCCTCCAGCGCGGCGAGGACGGCGCCTTCGCAACCACGATTGAGGACGTCCGGGCCGACCTCCGGTACCGCGTCGAGGCCGAGGGCGTCCGCACGGGCTGGTACCGGGTCGAGGCCGTGGACCGGCCGCTCGTCCGGGGCGTCCGCGTCGTCGTCGCGCCGCCGGCGTACAGCGGGCGCCGAGCCCGCGCGCTCCCCGAGGGCGTCGGGGATGCGTCCGGGCTCGTCGGCTCGGCCATCCGCGTCCGCGTGGCGTTCGGGGGGCCGGACCCGGCCGAGGCGTGGCTCGACGTGCGGTGGGACGACGGGCGCCGCCAGCGGGTCGCGCTACAGATCGACGGCGAGACGGCGGTCGGGGCGTTCCGCCTGCGCGGGGCCGGGACCTACAGCGTCCGCCTCAAAGCGAAAAACGGGCTGGAGAACCAGACCCCCGCCCGGTACACGCTCGGCGTCCTGAGCGACGGGCCGCCCCAGATCGCGCTCGTCGAGGGCGCCGACGGCGCGCTCTCGGGCGCCGCGCGGCGGCTCGTCTTCCGCGTGACCGACGACTTCGGGTTCCGGGGCGGCGGCCTCGTCTGGCGCCTCGACGGCGGGCGGTCGCGGCGCCTCGCGCTCCCCGTCCGGCCGCGGCCGCTCGACCAGGAGGTCGCGCTCGACTGGCGGGTCCCCGGCGCGGAGCCCGGGAGCACGGTCGAGTTCTACGGCGAGGTCCGCGACAACGACGCCGTGCGCGGCGGGAAGACGGCCCGGACGCCGCTCTTCACCGTCCGCTTCCCCACCCTCTCCGACCGGCTCGACGCCTTCGAGGCCGAGCGCGACACGGCGCTCCAGGCGCTCGACGAGCTACAAGAGGAGGCCGAGGAGGCCGGCGAGCGGTTCCGGCGCCTCCGCGAGGACCTCCGCCAGTCGCTCGACCCGGACTGGGAGGACCGCCGCCAGGTCGAGGAGCTTCTCAAGGAGCAGTCCGACCTCCAACGGCAGGCCCAGGAGCTCCAACAGCAGATGGACCGGCTCTCTGAGGACCTCCAGAACTCCGACCTCGTCGACGAGCAGACGCAGCGTCAGTTCGACATGATGCGCCGCGTGATGGAGGAGCTCGACTCGCCCGAGCTCCGCGACGCGCTCCAGCGGCTCCGCGACGCGATGGAGCGGCTCGACATGCAGGACATGCTCCAGCAGTCCGAGGAGGCGGCGCAGAGCGAGGAGGAGTTCCGCCGCCGCCTCGAGCGCGCGATGGAGCTGATGAAGCGGCTCGAAGCGGCCGTCGAGATGGAGGAGGCGGCCCGCCGCGCCGACGACCTCGCCGAGACCGAGGAGCGGCTGGCGCGCGAGACCGAGGCGCTCCGCGAGGGCCGCGACCCGGAGGACGCCGACGACGAGCAGGGCGACCAGGACGCCGCCGACGAGGAGGGCCCGCAGGACGAGCAAGACGGCCCGCCGTCTCCGGCCGAGGAGCGCGAGCGGCTCGCCGAAGAACAGCGCGAGGCGGCCGAGGACGCCGAGGCCCTGGAGGAGCAGATGCGCGAGCTCCAGGAGCAGCTCGACGACACGCCCCGCGCCCCGACCGAGGCCGTCGAGGAGATGATGCAGGAGATGGAGCAGAACGGCGGGCTCCCGCAGGAGATGGAGCAGAACGCCCAGCAGCTCGAGCAGAACCAGCTCCAGCAGGCCCAGGACGGACAGGAGGAGATGTCGAAGCGGCTCCGCCGGATGGCGCAGGAGATGCGCCAGCAGAGCCAGGGGATGCAGGGCCAGCAGCAGCAGGTGGACCAGGCCGCCGTCCGCCGCGCGCTCGAGGACGCCCTCACGCTCTCGCGCGAGCAGGAGCGGCTGGCCGTCGAGACCGGCCGGCTCCCGTCGCGGAGCCCGGCCCTCGTCCCGGCCGCGCGCCGTCAGGGCGAGCTCCGCGACGGGCTCTCCGCCGTCGTCGACTCGCTCCGGCGCGTGGCCCGGACGGTCCCACAGCTCGGCCCCGAGGTCGACGAGCGGGCCCGGAACGCCCGCCGCGAGATGGACCGGGCCGTCGAGCGCCTCGCCGACCGCCAGTCGGGCCCGAGCGTGGCGCACCAGCGGTCGGCCATGTCGCACCTCAACGAGCTGGCGCTCCTCCTCACCGACCTGCTCGACCAGCTCCAGAACCAGCAGCAGGGGAACGGCCAGGGCGAGGGCCAGGGGCAGGGCCAGGGCGGCAGCGGGATGTCGCCCCAGATGATGCAGCAGATGGGGCAGCGCCAGGCCGAGATCAACCGGCGGATCCAGCAGATGCTGAACGAGTCGGCCGGCGAGCGGCTCTCGCCCGGGGAGGGCCGGCGGCTCCGGCAGCTAGCCGAGCAGCAGGAGGCCCTCCGCCGCCAGCTCCAGCGGGCCGTCGAGGGCGCGGGCGACGGACTAGGCGCGAACGAGCAGAGCCAGCTCCGCCGCGTCGAGGAGCAGATGCGCGAGGCCGCCGAGGAGCTCCGGCGGGGGCGCCTCGACAACCGCGCGGCGCCGCGCCAGCAGCAGATCCTGGAGAAGCTCCTGGAGGCCGAGCGGTCGGTCAACCAGCAGGGCCGCGAGGAGCAGCGCGAGGCGCAGGCCGGCCGCGACCGGCCGCCCGACCGCGTCCCGGGCGAGCCCCGCATGGACCGCCCCGCCGACCGCGTCCGCCGCGACCTCATCCGGGCCCTCGAGAGCGGCTACGCGCCGGACTACCAGGACCTCATCAAGGCCTACTTCGAGCGGCTCCAGCGCCGCGTCGAGGGGTAGCGCCCGGCTGGCGGCGGCGGCCGCCAGTCGACGGCGGTACGACGGGTCCGACCGTTCGGCCTCACCCAGGGTTCTCGTCCCCGAGCTTCGTGCCGCCGATCCGCCGAGCGGAAGCTGGCGAGGCGGTTGGTTACGAGGCCCCGAACTTCTCCCCCCCCCTCGCGTCCGCTGGGGCCGCAGTCATTCCTCGCCATGCAGCACGAGTTCACAGCGGTCATTGAGCGGGACGGAGACTGGTTCGTCGCCTACGCCCCGGAGGGGCCGGGTGCGAATGGGCAGGGCCGGACTCGTGACGACGCGCTGGCTAGCTTGGCCGACGCGATCGCTTTGATTTTAGAAGACCGGCGGGAGGACGGACTGCGCGGGGTGCCCACCGACGCGGAGCGGACGACGGTGCGGGTCGCGGCGTGAAGCCGAACGCGCTGCTGAAGCACCTCCGGCAGCACGGTTGTTCCCTGAAGCGTGAGGGCCGGAGTCACTCGCTCTGGACGAACCCGAGACCGGTGAGACGGAGGCGGTCCCACGCCATCGTGAGATCCCGGACCTGTTGGCGCGTAAGGTCTGCCGGGGCCTGTCGGTGTCAGACATCGGGCGGTAGGCGTCGGGGCTCTGGCGACTCACCACGCCCCCCACGACGAGGACTCGACCGCTGGCAGAGGCGGACCGCCAGCCGACCGGCGCACCGGCTACAGCCCCCGCTGGCGGTCCGCCTCGACGCGCTCGTGGAGCGCCTCGAACGTGTCGCCGCCGTAGCGCTCCAGGAGGGCCACGGCGATCTCCCAGGCGACCGTCGCCTCGGCGACCGTCGAGGCGGCCGGGACGCTCGTCACGTCGCTCCGCTCGTACCGCGTCGGCTGGGCCTCGCCCGTCTCCAGGTCGGCCGTGCCGAGCGGCTTGATAAGGGTCGGGATCGGCTTCATCGTGCCGCGGACGACGAGCGGCATCCCGTTCGAGATGCCGCCCTCGACGCCGCCGGCGTGGTTCGACTCGCGCGTCCAGCGGCCGTCCCCGTCGCGGACGATAGGGTCGTGGATCTCCGAGCCGGGCCGGCGCCCAGCCGCCCACCCGTCGCCGACCTCGACGGCCTTCTGCGCCTGGATCGACAAGATGGCGCGGGCGAGGCGGCCGTCGAGCCGTCGGTCGCCCTGGGCGTACGAGCCGAGCCCGACCGGCACGCCCGTCGCGACGACCTCGTAGACGCCGCCCAGCGTGTCGCCCGCCTTCTTGGTCGCCTTGATGTGCTCGACAGTCCGCTCGGAGAGGTCCGGGTCGAGCATCCGCACGGGCGAGGCGTCGGCGGCCTCGTAGAGCGCGCGTGCGCCGCCCTCCGCCAGCAGAACGTCGCGTTGGTCCCGCCAGCCCGCCGGGTCGTCCGGCCCACTGGCGGCGCCGTAGCCCACCGCGCCGAGCCGGACGACGTGGCTCCCAACCTCAATGCCGAGGGCCCGGAGCATCTGCCGGGCGACCGAGCAGCACGCCACGCGCATCGCCGTCTCCCGCGCCGACGAGCGGTCGATCACCGGGCGGACGTCGGGCCCGCGCGGCGGCCGGTCGAACCCGTACTTCTGGGCGCCGACGAGGTCGGCGTGGCCGGGGCGCGGGAGCGTGACGCGCTCGACGCCCTCGCCCGTCCCCCCGACGGCCATCGTCTTGGGCCAGCCGGCCCGGTCCTTCTCGTAGGCCGCGTTCGGGAGCAGGAGGGCGACCGGGCTCCCCATCGTGTGCGAGAACCGGACGCCCGCGAGCACGCGGACCGTGTCGCGCTCGACCTTGGCGCGCCCGCCGCGCCCAAACCCGAGCCACCGCCGCGCGAGGTGCTCGTCGACGTCGGCGGGGGCGAGCGGGACGCCGGCCGGCATCCCCTCGACGATCCCGACGAGCGCTTCGCCGTGCGACTCGCCGGCGGTGAGATACCTCATTATTGAAGATCGGTTGAGTGGAGATTGACGGTTGAGGAGGTCTGGCCGCTACTCCTCCTTTCGGGAAGCGGTTCGGCGGCCGGCGGCGAAGATGGCGACGAGTTCGCCGGCCTCGCTAGAGCGCTGCTCGCGATGACGTACGTCCCTCTTTGTCATCCTGAGCGCCAGCGAAGGATCTCGACGGGAGACCCCGAGCCCTTCGGCACCGGCACCTACGACTCCGAGACCGCGTTGAGATCCTTCGCTCCGCTCAGGATGACACCTTCCTGAGCCGTGCGCTAAGGAGGTCCCGTGTGCGCTCGGCGTCGACGGTGAGTTCGATCCAAACCTCCGTTTCGTCGGCCTCTTCGAGAACAACGCCCAGATTGGCGGCGAACTCGCGGCGGCTCCGGGCACGGCCGGCCGCACGGTCGTTCGCCGCGACGGACGTGGCCGACCGGAGAAGCTGGCGGCGGATGACGCGCGCCTCGTCCGTGTTCGGGAGCGCCCGGCAGAACCGGACGACTCGGAGCGCGAACGCCTTCGTCCGCTGGCGGAGTGCCTCGGCCTGGCTCCCAGGCTCACCTGTCACGTTGCCCCGGGGCGTTCCAATCGTCCGTCGCCCGATCTGACATCGCCCGATGGGTTAGTCCACGAAAGGGGACGCTAGATCGTAGAACGCCGTCCGGCCGTCGGGGCGGCGGACGCGGAGGAGCGCCGGCTCGTCGCGGCGGGCCTGGCGGGCCAGGGCCAGGCGGGCGTCCTCGGCCGTCGCGACGGGCCGGTCCTCGACCTCGACGACGACCGTGCCCGGCGGGAGGCCGTCGAGCTCGGCCGCGCTCCCGGGGTCGACCGACTCGACGAGGGCGCCGGCCTCGAACCGCCGGCGCTCGGACCGGGTGAGGTCGCGGAACCGGACGCCCCAGTCGGGCGCCTCCGACCGGCCGATCTCGACGGGCCCCTCGCCCGGTGGGGCCGCGGGCGGGGCCGCGACGGGCTCGCGGGTGGCGAAGAACTCCTCGAGGCGCGGGTCGCGCGGGTCGGCCAGGACCGCCTCCATCTCGGCCCGCTCCCCCTCGCGCCAGACGGTCAGGGCGATGGGCTCGCTCGGGCGGGCCATGGCGAGCCGGCTCTGGAACTGGTTGGGCTCGTCGATGGGCCGGCCGCCGACCTCGAGGAGGACGTCGCCGGGGCGGAGCCCGGCCCGCGCGGCGGGCCCGCCGTCGGCCACGGTGTAGACGAGGACGCCCTCGACCCCGGCCATCCCCCGCTCGCGGGCGTCGGCGACGGACACGGGGAGGACCTCGACGCCGAGGTACCCGCGGCGGACCTCCCCGTACTGGATGAGGTCCTCGGTCACGCGCCGCGCGAGGTTCATCGGGACGGCGAACCCGTACCCCTCGTAGTACCCGCTCTCCGACGCGATCGCCGTCACGACGCCGACGACCTCGCCGCGGAGGTTGACGAGGGCGCCCCCGGAGTTCCCCTGGTTGATGGCCGCGTCGGTCTGGATAAAGTCCTCGATCGCGAAGTCGCTCTCGATGGCCTGGATCCCGCCGCGGCCGAGGGCCGAGACGATCCCCATCGTGGCCGTGTTCGCGAGCCGGAACGGGCTGCCCACAGCCAGCACCCACTCGCCCACCTCGAGCGCGTCCGAGTCGCCGAGCGAGGCGACCGGGAGCGGGGGGTCGGACCCGACGCCGACCTCGAGGAGGCGGAGGACGGCGATGTCCGTCGTCGGGTCGCGGCCGACGACCTCGGCCCGGTACTCCCGCTTGTCGGTCGGGAGGTAGACGAGGACGTCCTCGGCCCGGGCCACGACGTGGTCGTTCGTCACGACGTACCCCGAGGGCGAGATGATGACGCCGCTCCCGGCCTCGGTCGGGACCCGGCCGGTGACGTCGGGCGGGCCCGTCGTCACCTCGACGTAGACGACGGCCGGCTCGGCGGCCCGGACGACGGTGGCCGTCTGGCGGTTGATCTCGACGAGGTCGGGGATCTCGACGGCCGGGGCGGGCGGCGGCCCCTCGGCCCCGATCTGGACCGTCTCGATGGGGGCCGGCGCGGCGTCGGGGGCCACGGGCGACGGGGCGTCGACGCTCTCCCCCGGTGGCAGCACCGCCAGCACAACGGGGAGGCCGATGAGGAACACGGCCGCGACGGCGGCCAGGGCGAAGAGGAGGCGGCGGAGGGTCACAGGGGGCGGGCGGGCGCTGCGGGTCGCCCGGGACGCTAACATACGTTTTGGCGCCCCCGCTTCGTCCCCGAGCGCGGTCCCGGGCGGCGCCCGCCCCCTCCCCCCCGCCCGCCCTGAGCGCCCGTCCCCCCCTCGTCCTGTTCGCGCTCCTCGGCGACGTGACCGGCTCGTCCCGCGCGCTCCGCCAGCTCCGTGCGATGGGGGAGATGGGGCTCGGCCTGACCGTCGTCCAGACGGACGCGCCGCGCCGGCCCGAGGCGCTGCCCGCCGTCCGGTTCCGCGTCGTCGGGCGGCCGCGCGG
>CAZDFV010000170.1:0-7317 GCA_964504495.1 uncultured Rhodothermales bacterium | reverse complement strand
CGCCCGTGCTCCGCTCCGCCCTGCTCCTCACGGCCGCCGCGCTGGCGGCGGGCCTCGCCGGGTGCGTCCCCTACGCCGTCGGGTCGACGCCGGCGACCGTCGCCCCGCGCGAGGTCGAGCCCCGCGTCGTCGCCCAGGTCACGTCGAGCCGCCGGAACCTCGACGAGGACGCCGACGACGTGGGCGGCGTCGGGCTGACGGTCGGGAACGAGGCTCGGCTCGGGCTCGACGAGCGGTCCGACGTCGGGTTCCAGATCCTCGGGCTCGGGAGCATCACGGCGACGTACAAGCGCCGGCTCACCGGCGACGTCGGGGGCGACGAGGGGGCGGCGCTCGTCGTCGGCGGCGGCGTCGTGGGGACGAGCCACCTCCACGCCGAGGCCACGCTCGTCGCCTCGCCCGGGCCCATCGACGAGGCCCGGCGGGTCGTCCCGTACGGGGGCGTCCGCGTCCAGGACCTCACGCCGCTCGCCGACGACGCGCTCGGGTCGTCGCCGGCGGTCGGCGTGTTCGGCGGGGCCCGGTTCGGGTGGCCCGACCTCGCGCTGAGCCCGGAGCTCGGCCTGTTCTACAGCCCGTCGCCGGTCCGGGGCGGGTCGGACCTCGTCGTCGTCCCGTCGATCTCGGTCCGGGGCGAGCGGCTCGTCCGGGCGCTCGGGCTGTAGCGCGCCCGGCTCGCTGATCCGGCACGTTAGGTTCAGGCTTCGACGCCCCCCGCTGATACGCCCCCCATGCGGTACGCCTTCGTCCTCCTTCTCGCCTTGGCCGGCTCGGGGTGCGACTCCCTGGCGTTCGAGCCCTCCGGCGACCCCGAACTCACCGCCGTCGATCCAACGCCGCAGGCCGTCACCGTCGACCTGGCCGCGGCGGACACGGTGGCGCTCGTCGGGCCCGTCCTGCTTCGCTACGACGTGGAGCAGGAGGAGGGCCAGGACCCCCCGCTTGTCGAGGTCGTCATCGGGGGGCGCACGTTCGACATCTCCGACGACCAGGCGATCGACTCCCGCGAGATCGACGACGGGACGTACCCGCTCGTGCTCCGCGTGACGACCGCGTCCGGGACGGGGAGCCTGGCCGACCGCTACGGGGAAGAGACGGTCGAGACCGTGGTCGAGCGCGTGGCCGTCGTAGACAACGCGCCCCCGAGTGCCCCCGACCTCCAGTCCCTTCAGCCCGTTGACGGGTTGCTGACCGTCCGGTGGGCACCGTACCAGCGGTTCAATGTTCAGGCGTTCGAGGTCTATACCCGCCGCAACGGTGGGGGGTGGGCGCTCCGCGAGCGGATCAGCGACCGAACGGCGACGACCTGGACCGACTCCAGTTTCGTCGGGGGCGACATGGCCGTCCGCGTCGACGCCGTCGGAATCGTGGCGGGGCGGGCGGAGGGCGAGCCCGTGGTCGCCTCGTACCCCGTCCCCCAGGTCGTCGAGGCCGAGGGGAGCCGGGACGGTCAGATCCGCCTGCGGTGGACGGGCGTCCGCTTCCCAAGCGCCTTCGAGCGGTACGTGGTCGTTGATCGGGGGCGGCCCTCTGTCCGCGTCGTCCACACCGTGAGCGCGGTCGGCGATACCTCGGCGACGTTCCGCGTGAACGACCCGTATGAGGCCGAGCCGTACGTGTTCGGGCGGGTCTTCCGGCTCGCCGTGCAGGCCCGCTCGCGGGACTGGGAAGCGAGCGTGGAGGGCGCTGCCGTTCCCGTCGGGCTCGACCCGTGGGCCGGCCTCAGGCCGCCCGTCCAGGCCGTCGGCCGGTCCGGGCTCGTGGCCGGCGTCGACGTCGAGACCGGCCGGGTGGCCCTCGTCGACGCCGAGACCCTCGAGCGTCAGGCGATGGCCCCTGACCTCGGCTACGTGCTCGCGGTCGTCGCCAGCCCGTCGGGCCGCCTCGCCGCGCTGGCGGACCGGGGGGGCGCGGCGTTCGCCGTCGACCTCGACCCGGCGACGCTGGCCGTCCGCCGTGAGGTCGCGCTCGCGCCGTACCTCCCCTCGGACTACTACCACGTCGCCCTCCCGCCGGGGGGCGGGCTCGGCCTGACCGACGGCGGCGAGTTCTTCTTCGGGGTCCGATCGCCGGGGAGCGACTTCGGCGGGCCGGCCGTGTACGGTGTGAGCCTCGGAACGGGCCGGACGGTCGCCCAGGTCGAGAGCCCATACGAGGAGCCGGACGACGAGATCGCGCTCGCGGCCGTCTCGGGGGACGGCCGCTACCTCGTCACCACGGTCGGGCCGGATACCGAGCTGTGGGAGCGCGACCCAGACGTGCCTGCCGGGTACCGGAGGGTGAAGGCGCTCCGGGAGGTGATTGGGCTCGACCTCTCGGCCGTGTTCGTCGACGCCACCCGCCTGCTCGTCCTCGACGACGGGGGGCGGGAGGTGTACCTCCTCGACGTGGAGACGGGGGAACAGGGTCCCGTGTTCTTCCAAGAGTTCCACACGTACCCGGAGCTGTGCTACGACCCGGTCAGCGGCCTCGCCACGCTTGCGGGGAGCGTGAGGGGGTACCCGACGGCCATCGTCTTCGACCCGGCGACCGGGCGCGAGGTCGAGCGGTTTCCGTCGCTCCGCCTGTCCTGCGCCGCCGGGACTGCCTGGTCCGGGGGCGTCTACCGCCGCCTCACTGATGACTAGCCGACTCGCCCGCCTGCTCCCCCTCGTTGGTCTTGTGGCCGCTGGTGCCGTTGGAGCGCAGCCCCGGATCGTGTTAGCGGTCGAGGCCGGGCTCGACGGGCACGGCACGTTCGGCGAGGTTGGCGCGTGGCAAGGCGCGGAGCAGGAGGCGCTCCGCGCCGAAGGGGTCGCGGTCCAAGTGCTCCGCGCGTTTCCCGCCTACCCATCGGTCGCCGGAGTCGTCTCCCTCGACGGGTTCGGCCCGGGCCAGCGCCTCCGCGCCGGCGTCACGGTGGGGTACGGGTCGACGGGGGGGCGGCTCGCCTACGCCGACTACTCCGGCACGCTCGACGTCGACTGCGTGGCCGAGCGCACGTTCGTAGGAGTCCGGCTTGGAGGGACGTCCGCCGTAGCCGGCCCCATCGACATCGGGCTGAGCCTGGAGGGCCGCTACAACCGCTCGACGCTGACGTACCGGCGGACGGCGATGCTCGGCGACCGGATTGTGGAGGACGTCCGGTACGAGGCTGAGGCGGCGCCGCTGAGCATGGTCGGGGCCGTTCAGGCCGAGGTCGCCGTAGCCGGGCCGCTCCGCCTCCACCTCCGCGTCGGGGCCGAGGGCTCGGCCACCGACGACCTCGACGGGGCCGGCGCGGACGACGTGCCCCGAGGCGTCGGCCTCCGGTGGAGCGGCCTCCGGGGGAGCCTCGGCGTCGCCGTCCGCCTGTAGCTGGCGGACGCGCTCCGCCAGTAGCGCACCGGCACGACACCGGAGGGACGGTGCCCCCGCTCCGGCCGTGCTAGGTTGCCCGAAACGACTGCGTCCCCATGAGTACGGCCGACCGTCTCCGCGACCTCCTCGCCCGCCGGATCCTCGTCCTCGACGGGGCTATGGGGACGATGATCCAGGCGCGCGGGATCACCGAGAACGACGTCCGGGGCGAGCGCTTCCGCGACTGGCCGCAGTCCCTGGCCGGCAACAACGACCTCCTCTCGCTCACGCAGCCCGACGCGATCCGCGAGATCCACGCCGCCTACGTCGCCGCCGGCGCCGACCTCGTCACGACCAACACGTTCAACGCCCAGGCCGTCTCGCTCGAGGACTACGGACAGGCCGACCTCGCCTACGAGATCAACGTCGCCGCCGCCCGGCTGGCGAACGCCGCCGCCAGCGCCGCGGGCACCGACGAGAAGCCCCGGTTCGTCGCTGGGAGCATCGGGCCGATGAACCGGACGCTCTCGCTCTCGCCCGACGTCGAGGACCCCGGCCACCGCGCTGTCACCTTCGACCAAGTCAAGAGGGCGTACGCCGAGCAGATCCGGGGCCTCGTGGACGGGGGAGCGGACGTCTTGCTGGTGGAAACCGTCTTCGACACGCTCAACGCCAAGGCGTGCGTCGCGGCCCTCCGCGAGCACCGGCGCCAGTCGGGCAGCCTCCCGCCCGTCATGCTCTCGGGGACCGTCGTGGACCAGAGCGGGCGGACGCTCGTCGGCCAGACCGTCGAGGCGTTCTGGACGAGCCTCGCGCACACCCCGGACCTCCTGTCGGTCGGCCTGAACTGCGCCCTCGGGAGCGCTCAGATGCGGCCGTTTATCGAAGAGCTGGCCGCCGTCGCGCCCGCGTACACGAGCCTGTACCCGAACGCCGGGCTCCCGAACGAGCTCGGTGGCTACGACGAGGACGCCGCGTTCGTGGCCGAGCAGGTCGGCGCCTACGCGCGCGAGGGGCTCGTCAACCTCGTCGGCGGGTGCTGCGGGACGACGCCGGAGCACATCGCCGCGATTGCCGAGGCGGTCCACAACGTCGCGCCGCGCGAGCCTGCCAGCCCGCCGCGGACGTTCCGGGCGGCCGGGCTCGAAACGCTCACCATCCGCCCCGAGACCAACTTCGTCAACATCGGCGAGCGGACGAACGTGACCGGCTCGCGCCGCTTCGCCCGCCTTGTCCAGTCCGACGACTACGACGAGGCCCTCACCGTGGCCCGCCAGCAGGTCGAGGCCGGGGCGCAGATGGTCGACGTGAACATGGACGAGGGGATGCTCGACAGCGTCGCCGCCATGCGCCGCTTCTTGCTGCTGGCGATGGCCGAGCCCGAGATCGCCCGCGTCCCGGTCGTCGTGGACTCGTCGAAGTGGGAGGTCATTGAGGCCGGGCTCCAGTGCGTCCCGGGCAAGCCGGTCGTCAACTCGATCTCGCTGAAGGAGGGCGAGGAGGGCTTCCGCGAGCAGGCCGAGCGCGCCCGCGACTACGGCGCCGCCGTGATCGTCATGGCCTTCGACGAGGACGGCCAAGCCGACACGTTCGAGCGCCGGATCGCCGTCTGCCAACGCGCCTACCGGATTCTGACCGAGGAGGTCGGCGTGCCGCCAGAGGACGTCGTCTTCGACCCCAACATCTTCGCCGTGGCGACGGGCCTCGAAGAACACCGCCGCTACGCCATCGACTTTATCGAGACGACGCGCTGGATCAAGGAGCACCTGCCGCACGCGCGCGTTTCGGGCGGCGTCTCGAACCTGTCGTTCTCGTTCCGCGGCAACGAGCCCGTCCGCGAGGCGATGCACTCGGCGTTCCTGTACCACGCGGTCCAGGCTGGAATGGACATGGGGATCGTCAACGCCGGTCAGCTCGCCGTCTACGACGACCTCGACCCGGAGCTGAAAGAAGCCGTCGAGGACGTCCTGTTCGACCGCCGCGACGACGCGACCGAGCGGCTGGTCGACCTCGCCGAGGGCTACCGCCAGCGGGACCCGGCGGCCGAGACCGAGGCCGCCGCGTGGCGCTCGCTGCCCGTCGAGGACCGGCTGGCGCACGCGCTCGTCAAGGGGATCACCGAGCACGTCGAGGCCGACACCGAGGAGGCCCGGCTGAGGTACCCGCGTCCGCTCGACGTGATCGAGGGGCCGCTCATGGCCGGCATGAACCGCGTGGGCGACCTGTTCGGGGCAGGGAAGATGTTTCTGCCTCAGGTCGTGAAGTCGGCCCGGGTGATGAAGCGGGCGGTGGCGCACCTCACGCCCTACATCGAGGCCGAAAAGACGGAGGCCCAGGCGCGCACGAAAGTGCTCATGGCGACGGTCAAGGGCGACGTGCACGACATCGGCAAAAACATCGTCGGCGTGGTGCTGGGGTGTAACGGGTACGACGTGATTGACCTGGGCGTGATGGTCCCGTCGCAGCGGATCTTGGAGGCCGCCCGCGAGCACGACGTCGACGCCGTGGGCCTGAGCGGGCTCATCACCCCGTCGCTCGACGAGATGGTCCACGTCGCGCGCGAGATGGAGCGGGCCGGGCTCAGGCTGCCGCTCCTCATCGGCGGGGCGACGACGTCGAAGGTCCACACGGCCGTCAAGGTGGCGCCGCAGTACGGCGGGCCGACGCTCCACGTCCTTGACGCCTCGAAGTCGGTCCCGGCCGTGGCCGCGCTGACGTCGGCCGAGGGCCGTGACGCCTTCGTCGCCCAGACGGCGGCCGAGTACGAGGCGACGCGCGAGCAGTACGCTGCCCGCCAGCGCCGCCAGCAGATCCTGCCTCTGGAGGCGGCCCGCGCCAACGCCCAGACCACCGACTGGGACGCGGTGGATCTGCCGGAGCCCCGCCAACTCGGCGTGCAGTCGGTCGATGCGACGGTCGGCGACCTCCGCCCGTTTATCGACTGGGGTCCGTTCTTTATCGCCTGGGAGATGCGCGGCGCCTCGTTCCCCCAGATCCTCGACGACCCGGCAAAGGGGGAGGAGGCCCAAAAGCTCTACGACGACGCCCAGGCGCTCCTCGACGAGATCGAGGCGTCGGGCGTCCTCACCCCGCGCGGCGTGTTCGGGCTGTTCCGCGCGAGCGCGGACGGGGACGACGTCCGGCTGGCGGACGCCGAGGGCGACGAGATCGGGGTCCTCCACACGCTCCGCCAGCAGACCAAAAAGACGCCGGGCAAGCCGAACCGCGCCCTCGCGGACTTTGTGGCCCCGGCCGACAGCGGGCGCCAGGACCACGCCGGCGCCTTCGTCGTGACCGTCCACGGGGCCGAGGCGCTCGCCGGAGAGGCCCGCCAGCGGCACGACGACTACCGCGCGATCCTCGCCCAGGCCCTCGCCGACCGGCTGGCGGAGGCGTTCGCCGAGTTCTTGCACGCGTGCGTCCGTCGCGAGGCGTGGGGGTACGCGCCCGACGAGGACTTGGGGAACGAGGATCTGGTGAGGGAGCGGTACCTGGGCATCCGCCCGGCGCCGGGCTACCCGGCCCAGCCGGACCACACGGAGAAGGTCACGATCTTCGACCTCCTCGGCGCCCGCGAGGCAACAGGGGCGGACCTCACCGAGCACCTCGCCATGACGCCGCCGTCGACCGTCTGCGGCGTCTACCTCGCCCACCCGGAGGCCGCCTACTTCAACCTCGGCGTGGTCGGGCGCGATCAGGTCGAGGACTACGCGGCGCGGAAGGGGATGCCGGTCGCGGACGTCGAGCGGTGGCTCGGGCCGGTCCTGGGCTACGAGCCGGTGCCCTCCGTCGCGGCCTAGGGGCGGGGCCGGGCCGGCGGGCGGGCCCGCCAGCGGGGCGGAACCGCGACGTTCCGATCCGGGGCGGTGAACCGTGGGGGCTCGGGGGGAGCGCGGACGGGCGATACCCGGGCGCCCGGCCCGTCCATGCGCCCGCTCGTCCTCGTCGCCCTGCTCTCCGCGCTCAGCGCCGGCGCCTACGCCACGCTCACCTGGCGGC
>CAZDFV010000169.1:0-7318 GCA_964504495.1 uncultured Rhodothermales bacterium | reverse complement strand
CCCCGCCCCGGCCGCCGGCGCCCGAGACGGCGCCGAGGCCGGACGCGCCCGGGGTGGAGGCCGGGACGAACGGGACCGCCGCGCTCCCCGCCCGGCTGGCGGCCCCCGAGATCCCCCTGCCCGAGGGCGCCGAGACGACGCCGATCCGGGGCGTCGGCGCGCGGATCGTCGAGAACATGGAGGCCAGCCTGACGATCCCCACGGCCACGTCCGTGCGCGAGGTCCCCGTCAAGCTGATGGCCGAGAACCGTCGGCTGGTCAACCGCCGCCAGCGGACGACGGGCGGGGCGAAGGTCTCGTTCACCCACCTCATCGCCTACGCCATCCTCCGGGCGATGGACGCCGTCCCGGGCATGACGGCCGCGTTCCGCGAGGAGGGCGGCCAGCCGGAGCGGATCGAGCCCGGGTCCGTCTCGCTCGGCCTCGCGATTGACGTCGAGAAGCGCGGGAAGCGGCAGCTCCTCGTCCCGAACGTGAAGGAGGCCGCGGGCCTGACGTTCGCCCAGTTCCTCGGCGCCTACAACGACATCGTCCGGCGCGCGCGCGACGGCGACCTCGGCCTCGACGACTTCGCCGGGACGACGGCCACGCTCACCAACCCGGGCATGATCGGGACCCAGATGTCGGTCCCCCGCCTCATGCCGGGCCAGGGGCTCATCGTCGCCGTCGGGGCCATCGGGTACCCCCCGCACTATGCGGGGATGGACGCCGACGAGCTCTCGCGGCTCGGCCTGAGCCCGGTCATGACGGTGACGAGCACCTACGACCACCGGGTCATCCAGGGGGCCGAGTCCGGCGAGTTCCTCGCCCGGCTGGCGGAGCTGTTGACCGGCGGGCACGGGTTCTACGACGACGTGTTCGCGTCGCTCGACATCCACACGCCGCCCTTCCGCGGCCAGGCCGACTCGACGCCGGCGCTCGCGCGGACGGCGGCCGGGCGCGGGCGGGCCTCGAAGATCGAGAAGCAGGCCCGCGTCTACGAGCTCATCCGGGCCTACCGCGTCCGCGGCCACCTCCTCGCCGACACGAACCCGCTCGGCTACGAGCCCCGGAACCACACCGAGCTCGACCCGGCCTCGTACGGCCTGACGGTCTGGGACCTCGACCGGACGTTCTTCACCGGCGGCATGGCCGGCGTCACGGGCGGCGGCCTCGCGGGGAACCAGTCGATGACGCTCCGCGACATCCTCGACACGCTCTGGGACACCTACACCGGCCACGTCGGGAGCGAGTTCATGCACCTCTCCTCGCCCGAGGAGAAGCGGTGGCTCATCGAGCGGATCGAGCCGCAGCAGTTCCGCGAGCCGATCGACGTGGCCCGGAAGCAGCGGATCTTCGAGAAGCTCAACGAGGCCGAGGCCCTCGAGCAGTTTATCCACACCAAGTACATCGGGCACAAGCGGTTCTCGCTCGAGGGCGCCGAGACCATGATCCCGCTCCTCGACGCCGTCCTCTCGGACGCGGCCGACCAGGAGACCGAGGAGGTCGTGATCGGGATGGCCCACCGCGGGCGCCTCAACGTGCTCACGAACATCCTCGGGAAGGACTACGACAAGGTGTTCAGCGAGTTCGAGGGGACCGTCGACCCCGACGCCGTCCACGGCTCGGGCGACGTGAAGTACCACCTCGGGCAGACCGGGACGCACACCTCGCCGGGCGGCGCGACGACGCAGCTCACGCTCGCCTCGAACCCGTCGCACCTGGAGGCCGTGAACCCCGTCGTCGAGGGGATGGTCCGGGCCAAGCAGCAGCGGCTGATCGAGGCGAACGCAGGGGCGAGCGAGAAGCTCGTCCGCGACCGCGTGCTCCCCGTCCTCATCCACGGCGACGCCGCGTTCGCCGGGCAGGGCGTGGTCGCCGAGACCCTCAACCTCTCGCAGCTCGAGGGCTACCGGACGGGCGGGACGGTCCACCTCGTGGTCAACAACCAGATCGGGTTCACGACGCTCCCGATGCACTCGCGCAGCTCGGCGTACGCGACCGACATCGCGCGGATGATCCAGGCGCCCATCTTCCACGTCAACGGCGACGACCCGGAGGCGGCCGTCCGCGTGGCCCGGCTGGCGCTCGACTACCGGCAGGTGTTCAACAAGGACGTCGTGATCGACATGGTGTGCTACCGGAAGTACGGCCACAACGAGGGCGACGAGCCGGGCTACACGCAGCCGCTGATGTACGACGACATCGCCGGCCACCGGAGCGTCCGGAAGCTCTACCTCGAGCTCCTCCTCCGCCGCGGCGAGCTCACGCCCGAGCAGGCCGAGGCCATCCTCGAGGACTACAAGCACAAGCTCGACGCCGCCTTCGAGGCCACGAAGGAGCTGGCCGAGCGCCGCCGCGACCTCGACCCGGTCCCGGCGCCCGCCCACGTCGAGCCGGAGGCGCCGGTCGAGACGGCCGCCAGCCGGGAGTCTCTGGATCAGGTCATCGGCGCGCTCGTCGGCCTCCCGGACGACTTCCACGTCCACAAAAAGCTCGCGCGGCTCGTCGTGGACCGCCGCCGGAAGCAGTTCGAGACGGACGCGATCGACTGGGCCCTCGCCGAGGCGCTCGCCTTCGGGACGCTCCTCCTGGAGGGGACGCCGGTCCGCCTCAGCGGGCAGGACTCGGGGCGCGGCACGTTCAGCCAGCGCCACGCCATCCTCTACGACCAGGCGAACGGGCAGCGGTACCTCCCCCTGAACAACGTGGCCGAGGGCGGGCCAGGCCAGCGCGCCGACGGCGGCGGAGAGCCGGCCGGCCGTCCCGGGCAGGCCCGGTTCCAGGTCTACGACTCGCTCCTGAGCGAGTACGCCGCGCTCGGGTTCGAGTACGGCTACTCCGTGGCCGACCAGAGGGCGCTCGTGCTCTGGGAGGCCCAGTTCGGCGACTTCGTTAACGGGGCGCAGATCATGATCGACCAGTTCATTACGGCGGCCGAGGCCAAGTGGGGGCAGCGGTCGTCGCTCGTCATGCTCCTCCCGCACGGGTACGAGGGGCAGGGCCCGGAGCACTCGTCGGCCCGGCTCGAGCGGTTCCTCCAGGCGTGCGCCGAGGACAACGTGGTCGTCGCCAACTACTCGACGCCGGCCAACTACTTCCACGCGCTCCGGCGCCAGGTCAAGCGGGGGGAGCGGAAGCCGCTCGTGGTGATGACGCCGAAGTCGCTCCTCCGGCACCCGCAGGCCGTCGCCTCGGTCGAGGACCTAGCAGACGGCCAGTACCGGCCGTTTATCCCCTCGGGCCAGGACTCGGCCGACCGGCTGGTGCTGTGCTCGGGGAAGGTCTACTACGACGTCGTGAAGGCCCGCGAGGCGCTCGACCGGCCGGGGTCCGTCGCCGTCGCGCGGCTGGAGCAGTTCTACCCGTTCCCCGAGGACGCCGTGCGCGAGGAGCTGGCGCGGTTCCAGGGCGGGCCGGTCGTGTGGCTCCAGGAGGAGCCCGAGAACATGGGCGCCTGGACGTTCGTCCGGCCCCGCCTCGACGCGGTCCTCCAGGACCTCCACGACGGCGACTGCTCGCACCGCGTGGTCTACGCCGGCCGCCCGGCCGCCGCCAGCCCGGCGACCGGCAGCGCGGCCGTCCACGCGGCCGAGCAGGAGCGGCTCCTCCGCGACGCGCTGGGGGCCGATGGCTGACCCCGGCCGCGTCGACCGCTCTGCGTTCGCCGTCGTCGAGTCGTTCGACGCGGCCGACGCGGCGGACCGCCAGTTTTGGTGGGCGCAGACGCCGGAGGCTCGGCTCCAGGCCGCCCAGTACCTCCGCGAGATCAACTATGGAGACGCGGCTACCGCCCGACTTCAGCGCGTGCTTGAGTTTGCTGAACGAGGAGGGGGTTGAGTACCTCCTCGTCGGCGGCTACGCTGTGATCTACCACGGGCGCCCGCGGGCGACTGGCGACATCGACGTCTGGGTCCGCCAGTCGCCCGACAACGCGGAGCGACTTGTCCGCGCCCTCCGCCGGTTCGGGTTCGACGCCCCTGGCCTCGCCCCGGACGCTTTCTTGGGCGACGGCCGGATCGTGCGGATGGGCCTCCCACCGAACCGGGTCGAGGTGCTCACCTCGGTCTCCGGCGTCACGTTCGACGACGCCTGGGTCGACCGCGTGACGAGCGATTGGGACGGCGTCCCGGTCCCGACGATCAGCCTCCGCCACCTCCGCCGGAACAAACGGACGAGCGGGCGGCCGAAGGACCTCGCCGACCTCGTGGAGCTCCCCGACCCGGACGCCTGAACGCACGGCGCCCGCCCCAGACCTCGTCCGGGGCGGGCGCACACCTCACTCGCTGGCGGCGACCGCCAGCGGCCTCGGCTAGTACCGGCGGCGGTTGGCGCGGCGGGCCTTCTTGGCCGCCTCCTTCCGCTCCTCGCGGCGGGTCTCGGAGGGCTTCGTGTAGGCCATGTTCTCGCGGTAGATCCGGAGCACGCGGGCGCGGTTCACCGTACGCTTGAACCGGCGCAGAGCGCGGTCGATGGACTCTTTGTCGCGGACTTTGATGCCGATGGCCAAGGCGGTACCTGTCTGTTGGAGGGCGGGGTCGGGCGCGGACGGTCCGCGCGGGGTGCAGCCTTGGAAGCTAGGGGGGCGGGGCGGGCCGTCCAAGGACGGCGGGCCATAGATTGGTGAAAACAAGGGGAAGCGAGAAGGGCCCTCCGGGGCCGGCGGCCCGTGCGGGAACCGGGGCCCGCCCGACTGGCGCCGCGCGCCGCCAGCCGGCATCTTGTCGGCCGTCCCCCGCCCGCCGCCCATGCGCCTCGTCCTCGCCACCCGCAACCCCGGCAAGGTCGCCGAGCTCCGCGGCCGGCTGGCGGACCTCGGCGTCGACCTCGCCTCCGCGGCCGACCTCGGCGCGCCGCCCGTGGAGGAGGACGCGGATACGTTGCGCGGGAACGCCGAGAAAAAGGCCCGCGCGCTCTGGGAGCACGCCGGCCTCCCCGCCCTCGCCGACGACACGGGCCTCGAGGTCGACGCGCTCGACGGCCGCCCCGGCGTCTGGAGCGCCCGCTACGCCGGGCCCGACGCCGACGACGAGGCCAACCGGCGCCACCTCCTCGCCGAACTCGCGGGCGCGCCGACGCGGACGGCCCGGTTCCGCACCGTCCTCGCCTACGCCGACGGCGACGGCGTCCGCTGTTTCGACGGCGTCTGCGAGGGGCTCATCACGACCGAGGAGGAGGGGACCGGCGGGTTCGGCTACGACCCCGTCTTCCGACCCTCTAGCGGGGACGGCCGGACGTTCGCTGAGATGACGGCCGAGGCGAAAAACAGGATCAGCCACCGCGGCCGGGCCCTCGACGCCTTCGCCGCGTGGCTGGCGGAGCGCGAGCGCTAGCGTCCCCGCCCTCCGCCAGCGCCCCATGATCGCCCTCGTCCAGCGCGTCTCCTCCGCCTCCGTCCGCGTCGACGGCCAGACCGTCGGCGCGGTCGGGCGGGGGCTCCTCGTCCTCCTCGGGGTCGTCCAGGGCGACACGCCCGCCGAGGCCGAGTGGCTGGCCGACAAGGCCGCCCGGCTCCGCGTCTTCCCCGACGCCGACGGCCGGATGAACCGCTCGCTGGAGGATGTCGGCGGGGGCGCCCTCGTCGTCAGCCAGTTCACGCTCGCCGGCGACGTCCGCAAGGGGACGCGGCCGAGCTACGCGCGCGCCGCGCCGCCCGACGTGGCCGAGCCGCTCTACGAGGCGTTCGCCGCCGCGCTGGCGGAGCGCTTGGAGGGGCCCGTTGCGACCGGCGTGTTCGGGGCGAAGATGGAGGTCGCGCTCGTCAACGACGGGCCGGTCACGCTCTGGCTTGAGCGGGCGCCGTCCGGGGGGGAGGGGCCGTGACGCCGGAGTTGAGACCTGCGCCGTCATCCAAAAGCGCACCGCGTGCAGGCCGACTCTCCCGTACGGGTCCGAGCGGCCGGCGCTATCTCTAGCGTTTCCGTTCCCCTATCCGTCGGCCCCCGCGCCGTGCCCGCCCCGAGGCCATGCCCCCGACCGCTACCCCGCCCCGCCCCCTCCTCCTCGCCTTCGCCCTCGCCCTGCTGGCGCCGGCCGCCAGCGCGCAGACGATCAGCGAGTTCCAGCCAAACCCGCCGGGCAGCGACCCCTCTACTACCGACGTTGAGCTGAAGGGCGCGCCGGGCACCCCGTTCTCCGGCACGCTCCTCAGCATCGAGGACGACGGGGCGAACGGCAGGATCGACCGGCTCGCGGACGTCTCCGGCGCGTTCGACGCCGACGGGCTCCTCGTCGCCACGATCCCCGACCTCGAGAACCCCTCGTTCACGTTCGTCCTCGCGACCGGCACCACGGCCAGCATCGGCGACGACATCGACACCGACGACGACGGGACGGCCGACAACACGGGCGGGCTCGGGACGGTCCTCGACGCCATCGGCATCGCGGACGACGGCTCCGAGGCGCTCTACGCGGGGCAGCTCGGCGGGACCGACTTCGCCTTTACCGGAACCGAGCCGGAGCTCGTCTTCCGGGACGGCCAGACGGGCGACCTCTTCGCCGTCAACGACCTCACCGACGGCGGGTCGGTGTTCGACGTCAACGGGGACAACGTCCCGGCCAGCGAGTTCAACCAGGACCCGACACAGCCGACCTTCGGCGCGCCCAACCCGACCCAGGCCGCCCTAGCCGTCGCCTGCGCGACGGACGCCCCGCTGTCCTTCGACTTCGACGGCGACGAGGACGGGACGGCCCCCGGCGGCGGGGTCGTGGCCGCCGACGACTTCGACGCGCTCGGGACGGACGGCACGTTCGGCGAGTTCGCCGCGGTCCGCAACGAGTCCGCCAGCACTCCGGTCGACCTCGCGGGCTGCGCGTTCGTCGTGTTCGACCCGTTCGACGAGGAGGTCACCTACGCCGACAACGTCACCTCGGAGACGGTCGTGGCCGCCGACGACTCCCTCGTCTTCGCGACGCAGAACGGGGACCGGGCGCTCCCGGCCACGACGCTCCCCGACGGCCCGGGCGCGTTCGCGCTCGTGACCGGGACGGCGCAGCAGGGCGACGACGTGCTCGTGTTCGCCCCGGTAAACGGGCAGACCCGGGTCGTGGCCGCCGTCGTCTACGACGAGAACCGGAACGTCTTCGGGTCGGTCCAGGGCGGGGCCACGCAGGCCCAGATGAGCGCGTTCCTCGAAGCGATGGCCGAGGCGTTCGGGCAGGCCACGTCCGCCGAGGACGGGGCCGAGGCCGCGCTGTCGGTGACGGTCTGGCCGAACCCGTCGGCCGGCCGGGCGCGCGTGGCGTTCGGGCTCGCCGAGGCCGGGCCCCTCCACGTGGCCGTCTACGACGTGCTGGGCCGGGAGGTCGCCGTGCTGGCGGAGGGCCTGCACGGGCCGGG
>CAZDFV010000168.1:0-7323 GCA_964504495.1 uncultured Rhodothermales bacterium | reverse complement strand
CGACGCCCATAGCGTCGGGTCGCCGGAGACGAGCGCGGTCAGCGAGCCCGGCCGCTTCGGCGTGCGTAGCGCGCCGGGCCGGCGCGCGCTCCGCCTCCGCCGTCACGCCGGGACTGGGCGCTCGTCCAGCCGGTAGGCCCGGCGCGGGAGGTCGTAGGCGAGCGCCCGGCCGATCCGGCGCGCCTCCGAAAGCGAGAGCTGGTGCCGGGCCACGAGCCGCCCGAGGTAGTGGGCGTCGACGCGCCGGGCGAGGTCGTGCCGGGCGGGGATCGAGCAGAACGCCCGGGTGTCGTCGTTGAACCCGGCCGTGTTGAAGAACCCGGCCGTCTCCGTCGTCCGCTCGCGGTAGCGGAGCATCCCCTCGACCGAGTCGTGGAACCACCACGCCGGGCCGAGGACGAGGCCGGGGTAGTGGCCGGCGAGCGGGGCGAGCTCGCGGGCGTACGTGCTCTCGTCGAGCGTGAACGCGATGAGGCGGAAGCCTGGGGCCGACCCGAACGCGGACAAGAGCGGCCGGAGCGCGCGCGTCCACTCGGTCCGGAGCGGGACGTCGGCGCCTTTGTCCGGGCCGAACCGGGCGGCGAGAGGCCCGTCGTGGTCGCGGAGGGCGCCGGCGTGGAGCTGCATCACGAGGCCGTCGTCGGCGCTCATCTCGGCGAACGCCATGAGCATGTGGGCCGTGAAGGCGGCCTCGTCCGCCGCGCTGGCGGTGCCCGCGAGCGCGGCGTCGAAGACCCGCTCGAGCTCGACGGCGCTCAGCCACCCCGTCTCGGCCGTCTCGGCGGCGTGGTCGGTCGCGACCGCCCCGCGCTCGGCGAAGAACGCCCGCCGCTGGCGGAGCGCCTCGGTGAACGCGGCGTAGGTCTCGATCTCGCCGCCGGTCAGCTCCGCCAGCCGGGCGAGACGGTCGCGCCACTCGGGCCGCGCGATGCGGACGAGGGCGTCCGGCCGGAACGTCGGGATCACGCGGCGCCCCCACCCCAGCGCGGCGAGCGTCGCGTGGTGCTCCAGGGTGTCGGTGGCCGCGTCGGTCGTGGCGAGCGTCTCGATCCCGAACCGCTCGAAGAGCGCGCGCGGCCGGTACTCCGGCGACGCCAGCCGCTCGGCGACGTGCTCGTAGATCCGCCCCGCGGTCTCCGCCGACGGAGCCACGTCCACGCCGAACAGCTCGTGGAGCTCGTACTCCAGCCACGCCCGCGTCGGCGTACCGGCGAACAAGTGCCAGTGCGCGCAGAACGTCCGCCAGACCTCGCGGGGGTCGGTCGGCTGGCGGCTCCCGTCGGCGCGGGGGATCCCGAGGTCGTCGAGGGAGACGCCCTGGCTGTGGAGCATCCGGAACACGTAGTGGTCCGGCGTGATGAGGAGGTCGGTGGGCTCCGGAAACGGCTCGTTCTCGGCCAGCAGCGCGGGGTCGACGTGGCCGTGGGGGCTCACGATGGGGAGGCCGGCGGTGTCCTCGTAGACGGCGCGGGCCGCCCGTCGCTCGGCGGGGTCGGGCGGGAAGAAGCGGTCGGGCGAGAGCGAGAGGGCGTCGGGCATGGGGCGTGGCGGCTGGGGCCGCCCGTCAGTTGTCGCCGTCGAGGCGGACGGGGTCTCGGGCGTCGGCGTCGAGCGTGCCGGGTGGGACGACGAACACGGCGGCCTCGTCCGTGACGGTCCGGCCGTCGGGCCACGCCGCGACGACGCGGAGCTGGCGGGCGCCCTCGGCGAGCGCGACGTCCCACCCGATTCGCGTCGAGCGGTCGGCGCGCTCCGCCAGCCCGACGGGCTCGCCGTCCACGTACAGCGTCGCGCGGGGCGCGTTCGTGAACGCCTCAATGCGCCGGACGCCGGCCTCGCGGTGTGTCCGGGTGTTGGCGAAGAGCCAGACCATCGGGGCGTCGGACCACCGGCTCTGGTAGAGGAAGTAGACCGCCTTGGGCCGGCGGTCGCGCGTGAGCAGGCCTTTCTGGTTGACGTGCGGGAGCGTCCCCGTCTTGACGTGGCTGGAAAAATCGAACAGGTGCCACACGGCGCCGCCGGCCACGAACGGGCGGTCGTCGAGGGCGTCGAGGTACGCCTCGTGGAACCGGAGCGCCCAGGTCTCGGAAAAGTCGAACGGCTGGGCGAGCGAGTCCGGCACCCACAGCCCGCGCTGGGCGCCGGCGCCGTACTCGCTCAGGAACAGCCGCCAGTCGGGGTGCTCGGCGTGGTACTCGCCCAGCCGCGGGCCGATGTCCTCGGGCGCGTCCTCGTACCACCCGGCGTACTGGTTCCGCGCCTGGACGTCGGCGGTCTCCATGACGGCCGGGTCGTGGACGTGGTTCTGGGCCTGGACCGTGAGCCGCGTCGGGTCGAGCGCGCGGGCCTCCCGGCCGAGCCTCTCGGCGAGGGCGAGCGCGGCGGCCTGCACCTCGGGCGTCTGCCACGAGATGACCGACTCGTTCCCCAACCCCCACAGGACGACGCTCGGATGGTTGGAATCCCGCTCGATGGTCTCGCGGACCATCCGGCTCACGGCGTCGGCGAAGCCCGGCGCGGTCGGGTCGGAGGTGATAAACGGGACCTCGGCCCAGACGAGGAGCCCGAGGCTGTCGGCGTGGGCGAGCACGTCGGGGTGGTGCGGGTAGTGCGCGAGGCGGACGAAGTTGACGCCCATCGCGCGCGCCAGCTCCAGGTCGCGGCGCGTGGCGTCCGGCCCGGCGGCCCAGGCGTCGGGCGGCCCGCCGTCCTGGTGGACGTTGACGCCCCGGAGCGGGAGGCGCACGCCGTTGAGGGCGAACCCGCCGTCGGGCGTCCACTCGAAATGGCGGACGCCGAGCGGCTCGGTTCGGTGGTCGAGCGCGCGGAACCCGTCGCCCTCGCCCAGCACGACCTCGACCGACTGGCGGACGCCCGGCGCGGCCTCGGCGTCGTAGAGCGTCGCGTGGACGGCGTAGAGGTGCGGGTGCCCCGGCCCCCACAGGAGGGGCAGCCGGACCGGCAGCGTCGCCTCGACGGAGTCGGTGCCCGCGACCTCCGCCCGCGCCGAGGCCACGACCCCGCCCTCGGGGTGCTCCACGCGCACGACGAGCACGGCCGGCCCGCCCGCCTCAACGTCGGCCCGCACCCGCACCGTCGCAGCGCGGGCGGAGGCTCGGGGCGTGTCGATCCGGAGCCGCGCGACCCGGCGCTCGGGGACCGTCACGACCTCGGCGCCGCGGTAGAGGCCGCCGTAGAACGTGTAGTCGGCCGCGTGCGGGACGACGTCCGGGTGGAACCGGTTGTCCGCGCGGACCGCGAGGACGTTGGCGCCGGGGCGGAGCCGACCGGTCAGGTCGAGCTCGGTCCGCGTGTAGGTCCGACGGGTCTCGCCGAGCCGCTCGCCGTTGAGGAAGACCTCGCCCCGCAGCCCGATGCCTTCCAGCCGGAGGATCCGCCGAGTGCCCGGCTCGGCGGGCCCGTCGATCACGGCCCGGTACCAGCCGAGACCGCGTCGGTACTGCGGCCCGACGTCGAGCCCGTCGGCGAGGCCTCGGGCGTCGGCCTCGTCGGCCGCGTTCCAGGTGTGCCGGGGGCCGACCGCTTCCCAGCCCGAGTCGTCGAAGCCCGGGGCCGCAGCGTCTGCCGGGTCGCCCGAGGCGTACCGCCAGCCGGGCACGGCCTCCGACTGGCGGGCGGTCTCGGGTGGCGCGAACGGAGCGCGCGTGCTCGCACCTGTCGCGTTGAGCAGGAGGAACCGGCCCTCGCCCGGGGCGAGGTCGAGCGCCAGGGTCCGCGTCACGCCGAGGACGCGGCCCGGGAGCGCGACCGTCACGCGCCCGCCCTCGCGCGAGGCCACGAACAGGGCCACCTCGCGCTCGACGTTCTTCTCACGCCCGAACGCCAGCACGGCCCCGTCGGACACCACCTCCGGCGTCAGGTCGATGGGGAACCGGCGGCGGCGGCGGTCGGAGTCGGCGCGGGCCGGCGTGTAGAGGTAGCCGTCGTAGACGAAGCCGCTCACCGTCTCGCCGTCGCCCGTCGGGACGTCGCGGAAGGCCGCCCAGCGGTCGTCGGCCGTGGGGTCGAACCGGACGGTCGGACCCGGCCCAATCTCGACGCCGTCGTCCGTGCCGTCGGCGGTCAGAACTTGGCCGGGCGCGAGCGTCCCGCCGGGCTGGCCGGGCTGGCCGCTGGCGGAGCCGGCGAGCAGGCCGGCGAGCGCGACCGCCAGCGCGGCGGACGTGGAGGGGCGGCGGGTCACGGGGCGTCCTGGCTGAGCACGTCGGCGCGGTCCGAATCGCCGTCCGAGTCCGCGGCGTCGCGGCTGTCGAGGGCCGCCATGCCCGGCCCGCGCGTGCCGGTCCAGCGCGCGCGCAAGGCGAAGGCGGCCCGCTTGGGGTCGCGCGTCCGCGTGAAGACGCCCTTCAGGTTGTCGACGACGCGGCGGAAGTTCTGGGGCGTGCGGAAGTCGGCGAAATTCCAGACGTGCGCGCCGACGGCGGCCGGGTGGCGCTCGACCACGTCGAGATAAGCCTCGATGAACGCCGCCTGGTACTCCTCCGTGAACTGGACGGGCACCGTGCTGTGCGCGCCGGCGAGCGTGTCGGCGCCGAACTCGCTCACGAGCGTCGGGAGGCCGTACGTGTCCCAGATCTCGTCCAGCTCGTCGCGCAGCAGCCGCTGCGCCAGCTCGAGCTGGCCCGGCTGCGTGTACCACCCGTAGTAGCGGTTGACGCTCGCGAAGTCGCAGAGCGGGTAGAGGGCGCGCCCCACGTGCCGGTTGTGCGTCGGGACCGTGACCGGTCGGCTCGGGTCGAGGTCGCGCGTGAGGTCGAAGAGCGGGCGCCAGTAGTCGGTCGCGACGTCGGTCGTGGCCTCGGGCTCGCCGCTCAGGCCGGGCTCGTTGCCGATCACCCAGCCGATCACGCTCGGGTGGTTCCGGTCGCGCGCGACGAGCTGGCGGATGGCCTCGGCGTGGGCGGCCTGCGTTTGGTCGGTCGTCTTGGCGTGGTTGAGCGAGACGGCGGGCACCTCGCTCAGCACCAAGACGCCGCGGCGGTCGGCCTCGTCGAGCCAGTCGGGGTGGTACGGGTAGTGGCTCGTGCGGAAGGAGTTGGCCCCGATCCACTCCATCAGCCCGAAGTCCTTGACGAGCACGGCCGGGCTGTGCGCTTTGGCGAGGACGGGGAAGTCCTCGTGCTTGCCGAACCCGCGCAGGAAGACCGGCTCGCCGTTGAGCAGCAACTGCTTCCCCTCAACCCGAACCTCGCGGACGCCGACCGCCCGTTCGACGACGTCGACCTCGGCCCCGTCGCGCTCGACGCCGACACGGAGCGCGTACAGGTGCGGGTCGGCGGGCGACCACGGGCGGGGCTCGGCGACGGTGAGCGTGGACCGGGCCGTGTCGCTCTCCGGCCGCGCGCTGGCGGAGGCGGCGAGCGCGCCCGAGGCGTCCGCCAGCCGGGCGGTGACGGCGTCGGCCGGGCCGTCCACGTCGACCGCGACCGCGACCTCGCCGCCGAGCGCGGTCTCGACGCGGACCTGCGCGACGAACGTCTGCGGCAGGACGGCCAGCTCCACCTCGCGGTGGACGCCGCCGTAGGGGAAGAAGTCGTAGCGGGCCGGCGGGACGTGCTCGGCGCCCGCCCCGCGCTCCTTGGGCTCGGCGAACTCGGGCCCGGTGATGCCCTGCGGGATGGTCTCGGCGTCGGCCCGGTTGTCGACGCGGAGTGCCAGCCGGTGCGCTTCGCCCGGCGTCGCGCGGTCGGTGACCTCGGCCCAGAACGGCAGGAACGCCGCCCGGCTCTCGCCGACGCGCCGGCCGTCCCAGAACACCTCGGCGCGGTAGTCCGCCGAGCCGGCGTACACGAACACGCGCTTCCCTCCGGCCGCCTCCGGCACGAACACGTCGCGCCCGATCCAGCACGCGCCGACGTACCCCGCCAGCGGGACGCCGCCCGCCGTCGCCTCGGCGAGCTGGCTGTTCCAGGAGCCGGGCACGGCGAACGCGAGGGCGTCGTCGCGCCACGGGGCGTCGGGCCCGAGCGCGTCGTCGGGGTCGGGGAGGAGCCGCCACAAGCCGCCGAGGTCGAGGGCGAGGCGGTGCGGGCCGGTGCGGGGGCGGATCATCGCTCGACGCGGCCGGAGCCGGAGCCCTGCGCCAGCTTCTCGACCTCGTCCACCGTCGACAAGTTGAGGTCGCCCGGCGTCGTCTGCTTCAGCGCGCTCGCGGCGACGGCGAACGCGAGCGCGTCGGCGGCCTCGTCCTTCGTCAGGAGCCCGTGGATGAGGCCGGCGGCGAAGCTGTCGCCCCCGCCGACGCGGTCGACGAGCCGGACGTCGTAGCGGCGCGACCGGGTCGCCTCCGCGAGCGGCGCCGCCCGCCCGGCGCCCCCGAGGAGCATCGCGCTCCACCCGTTGTCCGACGCCGAGTGCGACTCGCGGAGCGTGATGGCGACGGCGTCGAACCCGAAGCCCTCGCGCAGCCGCTCCGCCAGCCGGGCGTAGCCGGCCTCGCTCAGCTCGGCGTCCTCGGCCGCCTCCGCGCCCGAGCCCTCCGTCCGGACCCCGAGCGAGCGGTCGGCGTCCTCCTCGTTGGCGATGCACACGTCGACGTGGTCCATGAGCGGGCGCATGGTGGCCTGGGCCTCCTCCGTCGTCCACAGCTTCGAGCGGAAGTTGAGGTCGCACGAGACGGTCGCACCGGCGGCCTTCGCCGCGCGGCAGGCGGCCTCGACCGACTGGCGGGGGCGGTCGCCGAGCGCGGGCGTGATCCCCGTCCAGTGGAACCAGTCGGCCCCCTCGAAGGCGGCGGCCCAGTCGACCTCGTCGGGCGCCATCTCCGACACGGCCGAGTGGGCGCGGTCGTAGATCACCTTGCTCGGCCGCTGGCTGGCGCCGGTCTCGAGGAAGTAGACCCCGACGCGCTCGCCGCCCCGCGCCACGAACCGCGTGTCGACGCCGTAGCGGCGGAGCTGGTCGACGGCCGCCTGGCCGACCTCGTGCTCGGGCAGCTTGCACACGAACCGGGCGTCGTGGCCGAAGACGGCGAGGGACGTGGCGACGTTGGCCTCGCCGCCGCCGTAGACGACGTCGAACGAGCGGGCCTGGCGGAAGCGGGAGAAGCCCGGCGTCGAGAGCCGGAGCATGATCTCGCCGAAGGTGACGACGGTGGGCATGGGGAGGAGAGCTAGTCGGAGGAGGGGGCGAGCCCGTCGGCGCGGAGGCCGACGACGTGCTCGACGTGGAGCGGCCGACGGCCCGGCCCGACGACGCGGACGACGCGGAGCACCAGCCCCCGGACGTGGCCGGCGGCGGGGGCCGCCAGCGCGAGGCCGAGCAGGGGGGCGAGCGGGCGCACGGACCTAGGCGGCGTCGACG
>CAZDFV010000167.1:7236-7367 GCA_964504495.1 uncultured Rhodothermales bacterium | reverse complement strand
TTCGGGGTTCGGGGTTCGGGGTTCGGGGTTCGGGGTTCGGGGTTCGGGGTTCGGGAAGATGCCCCGCTGGCGGGGGCCGGCGCCAGTCGGACGAGGGCGAGTTGCCCGGAACTTTTCCACGGGCGGACCTT
>CAZDFV010000167.1:0-7136 GCA_964504495.1 uncultured Rhodothermales bacterium | reverse complement strand
CGACCTTCGACCTTCGACCTTCGACCTTCGACCTTCGACCTTCGACCTTCGACCTTCGACCTGATGGACCCCGGCCTCCACGTCAAGCAAGCGATCAACCACCTCAATAAGGTCCTGGCCTACTACCCGTACGTGGCCGAGGGCGACGAGGCCCGCGTCGCGCTCACGCCCGAGGACTGGGGCGTCGTCGCCGACGCCCTGTTCCGGATGGGGACGCCGCCCGAGGTCTTCCCCGACCAGATCGAGGAGTACCGGACGAGCGACGACGGCCGCGAGATCGTCCTGACCGTCCAAGACGGGACGACGGTCTACGTCGAGGCCGGCTAGTACCGTTAAGTACCGTCCCCCCCTGTCATCCTGAGGAGCGGGGCGACGACCGCGAAGCGTCGGCGCCAGCCAAGGATCTCGACGCGGTCTCTCAGGTCATAGGCGCCGGCACCTACGGCTGACCCATCGAGTCGAGATCCCCCGCCTCCGCGGGGGCAGGCCCTCCGCTGACGCTCAGGATGACGGAATAACCCGGTCGCAGCACTAGCCACCCGCTGGCGGAGGCCTTCGCCAGTCCCCCTACGGCCTATGTCCCCCGCGGCCTCGCCCGACCTCAAGCCCGCCCTCCACGCCGACGCGCTCCGCGAGGCGGCCGAGCGGTTCGGGACGCCGGTCTACGTCTACGCCGAGGGCACGGTCCGCGAGCGGTGTCGGTCGCTGGCGGGCGCGCTCGACGGGCTCCCGACGCAGCTCCTCTACGCGCTCAAAGCGAACGCGACACCGGCCCTCGTCGAGGCCATCGCCGACGAGGGGTTCGGGTTCGACGCCGTCTCGCCGGGCGAGGTCGCCCTGCTCCGCGCGCTCGGCGTGCCGCCCGAGCGCGTCCTGTTCACGACGACGAGCACGAGCCCGGCCGAGCTCGACCTGGCGGCCGAGTGGGGCGTCCTCCCCAACCTCGACGACGTCGACGTGATCGCAGCGTTCGGGGAGCGGCACCCGGGCTCCGACGTGTGCGTCCGGTTCAACCCGGGCGTCGGGGCCGGGCACCACCGGCATGTGGTGACGGGCGGGAAGGAGGCCAAGTTCGGCGTCCCGCTCGACGGGGCCGAGGCCGTCGCCGAGGCGGCGACGCGGGGGCGGCTCCGCGTGGTCGGGGTCCACCAACACATCGGGAGCGGGGTCCGGGAGCCGGCCGACCTCTGGCCGGCGGTCGAGGCCCTGCTCGGCACGGTCGGGCACTTCCCGAGCCTCCGGTTCGTGGACGCGGGCGGCGGGCTGGGCGTCCCGTACCGGCCGGGCGAGGCGGCCGTCGACCTGGCCGCGCTCCGGCGCGACGTGGCCGAGCCGGCGCTCGACCGACTGGCGGAGGCCGGGCGCGGGGCCGAGGTGTGGTTCGAGCCCGGCCGCTACCTCGTGGCCGAGGCCGGCGCTCTCGTCACGCGCGTGTGGACGCTCAAGGACACCGGCGAGCGCGTCTTCGCCGGGACCGACTCGGGGTTCAACCACCTCCTCCGCCCGACGCTCTACGGCGCGTACCACGCCCTCGCCAACCTCTCGAACCCCGACGGCCCGCCCCGCCGCTACGACGTCGTCGGCAACATCTGCGAGTCGGGCGACCTGTTCGCGCGCGAGCGCGAGGTCCAGGAGCTCCGCCGCGGCGACCTGCTGGCGGTCCTCGACGCCGGGGCGTACGGCTCGGCGATGGGCTCGACGTACAACCTCCGCCCGCCGCCGGCCGAGGTCGTCCTCCGCCCGGACGGGTCACTCGACCTCGTCCGCCCGCGGATGACGGCGGAGGACGTGGCGCTCGCGCTCCTCGGCCGGAACGGGACCTGACCCGCTGGCGACGGCCGCCAGCGGCCGTTGTCGACGCGCGGCGGCGCGCGGACGGTTCGAAGCCGCCAGGGCCGGGCCCCCGTGATACCAAATCCGGGAGGGGCGCGTGGGGTTGGGGATGTGGGAGAGAGCCGCATTCCACGCCCATAGCCCCGACCTCCCCACTCCCTCCACCTCCGAACGATGACAGATTACCCGGACTTGGTGCGACCGGGTCGCGAACGGCGGCCTCGCACCAGACGAGGACAGAGCAGCCTCAGGGACGGAGGCCGGACGAGTTCAGACCACCGAGCCCCGCGTCCGCCTGCAACGGTGGTTAACGCGCCGCGGCGAGCCTGACGACGTGCTCGCGGAGGCGACGTCTTCACTCCCCGTCTGTCGGAGACGAGGAGCCGCTCTCCCCGGCGCTGTGGTAGCCACCGAAGACGCGGACCGGCGACCACGACGGCTGGATGGGCGGCAGCGCCGACGTCAGACCGGCAAACTCGTCGGCCCCGTAGACGATCTCTCCGTCCAGGACCGTCAGCACGGCCTCGATATCGGGGATCTCCTCCTCGTCCACCTCGAAAAAGTCCTCCGAGAGCACGGCGAAGTCGGCGAACCGGCCTGGTTCGAGCGTCCCCTTCACGCCCTCCTCCTGGCTGAACCACGCGCCCCCGACGGTGTAGAGCCGGAGCGCCTCCTCGCGCGAGAGCCGGTTTTCCGGCGCGGCGAGCCGCGTGCCGCCGGCCGTCCGGCCCGTCGTGAGCCAGTAGAGCGCGACCCACGGGTTGTAGCTCGCCACGCGCGTGCCGTCCGTCCCGGCTCCGAGCGGCACGCCGGCGTCGAGGAGCATCCGCAGCGGCGGGGCGTGCGCGGCGGCCTCGGCCCCGTAGCGCTCGGCGAAGAACTCCCCGGCGTACGCCATCCGCGCTTGGACGGCCACGCCGCCCCCGAGCGCTGCGATCCGAGCGACGTTGTCCTCCGAGATCGTCTCGGCGTGGTCGACGGCCCACCGGACGCCGCCGCCCGCCTCGCCGAAGCCGGGCCGCCCGGCCGCCCGCTCGGCGGCGTGGACCTCCTCGAACACGTCGAGGATGCGGGAGACCGACTCGTCGTAGGTCGCGTGGACCCGGAGCGGCCACCCCTCCCGCACCAGCTTTTCCGTCACCGCCTTGAGGCCGTCGTAGTAGTCCCGTTCCCCGAGGTCGGGCCGCGGCGCCATGAAGTTCTCGAAGTCGCCGGCCGACCACGCCAGGAACTCCCCGCCGCCTTCGAGCTCGAACCCGTGCTCGAGCCCCCCGGCTACGCCCGGGGCCGCGCTGCGGCCGGCGTCGTACGCCTCGGTCCACCGTGCGAAGTCCTCGGCCTCCTGGCCCGGCCGCTGCGGGAAGAGGTAGGTCGAGATCCGTAGCGGCATCTCCCCCGCCTCCGCCAGCCGGGCGGTGCCGACGTAGTCCTCGGGGAACTGGTGGCCGCCGCCGCCGGCGTCGATCACACTCGTGAGCCCGAACCGGTTCAGCTCGCGGTAGAAGTGCCGGGTCGAGAGCGCCTGGTCCTCCTCGGAGAGCGGCGGGAGCGCGGCGATCGTGCCGTAGAGGAGGGCGGGGTGCGGCTCGGCGTGGATGACGGCGCCGCCGTCGGCGGTGAACGCGTACCGCGTGCCGGGCGGGGTCTCGGTCGCGGGCGAGAGCCCGAGCGCGCGGACGCCGGCGGCGTTGAGGAACCCCCGGCTGTAGAGGTAGAGGACGTAGACGGGCACGTCGGGCGCGGCCTCAGTGAGCTCGGCCGGCGTCGGCATCCGGCGCTCGGCGAACTGGAACGGGCTCCACCCGCCGACGACGCGGACCCACTCGCCCTCGGGCGTCCGCGCGGCCTGCTCGCGGACCATCTCCAGGCCGCGCGCGAGCGAGGGCACGCCGTCCCAGCGGAGCTCGGCGGCGTAGAACCGGCCGCCCCGCGTGGGGTGCATGTGGCTGTCGACGAGGCCGGGGATCAAGCGTCGCCCTCCGGCGTCGAGCACGCGCGTGTCCGGCCCGCGGAGGGCGAGGACCTCCTCGTCGGACCCGACGGCGAGGACCCGGCCGTCACGGGCGGCGAGGGCCTCGGCCTCGGGCCGGCCGTCCCAGAGCGTCGTCACGAGGGCGTTGTGGACGACGAGGTCTGCCGGGCGGGGGCCGTCCTGCGCGAACGCGAGAGACACCGGCAAGAAGAGCCCCCCCAGCAACGCAGCGCACCACAGCGCTGCAGCTCCTCTCCAAACCCTGGTGGGGGTGCCGCGCTGGAGGGGGGTCGAGTGCGGGGCGTGCGTCATGGCTCCGGGTTGTTGGCTGATTGCGGTCTACGACGGCCGAGGAAAGTCGCCGTCCGTGGGACACAGCGGCGCCCACCTGCCGCCGGGCCGTCCCGCTGGCGGCCGTCGTCAGCGGGTCAGTCGGTGAGGGCGGCGACCTCCGGCCCGCCGTAGCGCTCGAACCACGCGAGGACGTGGGCCACCTTCGCGATCAGGTTGCTCGGCCGGCTGGCGATCCCGTGCGCGGCGCCCGGGACGCGGACGAGCGCCGTCGGCACGCGGGCGAGCTGGAGGGCCTGGTAGTACTGCTCCGACTCCGACATCGGCGTGCGGACGTCGTCCTCGCCCGTGAGCACCATCGTCGGCGTCGTCACGTCCCCCACGTACGCCAGCGGCGAGCGCTCCCAGTAGTGGTCGGGGGCCTCCCAGGGGAGCGCGGGGAACCAGTTGTTCACGCCGCCCACGTACATGTCGGCCGTGAGCGCCCAGCTCGTCCAGTTGACGACGGGCTTGGCGACGACGGCCGCGGCGAAGCGGTCGGTGTGCCCGACGGTCCAGGCCGTGAGCACGCCGCCGCCCGAGCCGCCGGTGACGTAGAGCCGGTCGGGGTCCACGTAGCCCTCGGCGACCACGGCGTCCACGCCGCTCATCAGGTCGTCGTAGTCCTGGCTCGGGTAGGCGTGGTGGATGAGGTTCCCGAACGCCTCGCCGTAGCTCGTCGAGCCGCGCGGGTTCGTGTAGAGGACGACGTACCCGGCCGCGGCGAACAGCTGGACCTCGGCGGCGAACCGCGGCCCGTAGTTGGCGAACGGCCCGCCGTGGATCTCCAGGACGAGCGGGTACTGGCGGTCCGGGTCGAAGTCGGGCGGCTTGACGACCCACCCCTGGACGCGCCGGCCGTCGGCGGACGACTCGTACCAGATCTCCTCGACCTCGCCGAGCGCGCGGTCCGCGACGAGGTCGCCGTTCAGGTCCGTCAGGACGCGGACGCCGCCGCCGGAGACCAGCGCGACGTCGGCCGGCCGGTCGGGCCGGGCGAGCGTGTAGGCCACGCGGCCGTCGGCGACGGAGAACGAGCCGCCGCCGTAGGGCCGGCCGAGCGAGAGCCCGCCGAGGTCCTCGGCCACAGTCTCCGGCGCGCCGCCGTCGAGGGGGACGTAGGCCACGCGGCCCCGCCCCTCGCTGTCGTACTGGACGTAGAGGCCGCGCCCGTCGGCGCTCCACGTCGGGTCCGAGACGCTCCGGTCGAGGTCGGCCGCCAGGTGGCGGCGGTCGGAGCCGTCGAGGGCCATGACGTAGAGGTCCGTCGTCTGGTACCCCTGGCGCCGGTCGTCGTAGCCGACGAAGGCGACGAGCCGGCCGTCGGGGCTCACGGCCGGCGAGGTGTCCGGCCCGTCCCGGTCCGTGAGCGGCCGGGCCGCGCCCGTCGCCACGTCGACGGCGTAGAGGTCGGACTCGCCCGGGTCGTACGCCCACTCCGGCCGGTCGGTCACGGTCGCGACGAGCGTCCGGCCGTCGGGCGTCCAGGCCGGCGTGCCCCCGAAGTCGAGGCTGCCGTCGGTGAGCTGGCGGGGCGTCCCGCCGTCGGCGGGGACGACGAAGAGTTGGTCGCGGCCCGGCTCGAGGTAGCCCTGCCCGTCCGCGCGGTACTGGACGGCCTCGATCACGCGCGGGCGCCCGGCCCACTCGGCGCCCTCGGGCGGCGTGGGGAGCGCGACGAACGGCTCGGCGTCCTCCTCGACGAACATCGAAAACGCGAGGCGCCGGCCGTCGGGCGACCACGCGAGCCCGCCCGGGCTGCCGTCGAGCTGCGCCAGCCGGACGGTCGCGCCGGTGTCGAGGTAGCGGACGAACAGCTCGCGCCCGTCCTCCCCGTCGGAGGCCACGTACGCGACGCGCGTCCCGTCGGGCGACCACCGCGGCGAGGCCGCGTCGGCGCCGGTCACGAGCGGCCGGTGGCTCTGGCCGTCGGCGTCGACGACCCAGAGGTCGGCCCGCTGGCGGTCCTCCATGACGTCCATGCGGAGGCGGCGGTAGACGACGCGCTCGCCGTCGGGCGAGAGCTGGGGGTCGGCGGCGGCCTCCAGCTCGAACACGTCCATGAGCCCGAGCGGGCGCTCCTGGGCGAGCGCGGGGGCGGCGAGCAGGAGGGCGACGAGGGCGTAGACGGGGCGCATCGGGGCGGACGGGGACGGGCCCGCTAGTCTACGCGCCTACGGCCGGCCGGCGCGGCCGCCAGTTGGGCGGGCCCCGGCCTAGTTCGCCAGCGCCCGGAGGTGGAACGTCGGGATCTGCGCGCGGAACCGGGCGCCCGACTCCCGCTGCATGAGGTACGTCCCCTCCATCGCCCCCTCGAACGTCTTGAGCACGCAGAACGAGTGGTACTCGTGGACCTCGCCGGCCGCGATCACCGGCTGCCGCCCGACGACGCCGGCCCCCTCGACCTCCTGGACGTGGCCCTCGGCGTCCGTGATCCGCCAGTGGCGGCGGAGGAGCTGGACCTCGTCGGCCCCCTGGTTCTCGACGCGGACGAAGTAGGCGAACACGAACCGCCCGGCGAGCGCGTCCGACTTGTCGTCGAGGTAGGCCGGGCGGACCGTCACCCGGACGGTCTCGGTCGTGGCGTCGTAGGAGACCATGAGGCCAGGGGGAAGAGCCGGGGGGTGGTGGGTACGTCGGACGCCGCCCCGCCGGCGGGGGTCCTCCGCCGACGCGTCCCGCCAGCGGGCCCGGCGCGACAGGCCGCGCTACTGGCGGACCTCCTGGCCGCGCGCGTACTCGAGCGCCCCGACGACCGAGCGGACGCGGGGCTCGCACACCGGGGCCCGTCGCCGGCACTGCTCCTTGATCCCGCTCCCGACGACGAACCCGTCGGCCCGGTCGAGGAGGTCGGGGAGGCTCTCCGGCCCGAGCCCGCCGCAAAACAGCGGGAGGTCGGTCGCGGCGCGGACCGCGGCGGCGACGTCCAGCGTCGGGGACCGCCCGGGCTCCGGGCCGAGCACGACGGCGGCGTCGGCCCAGGCGAGGCCGCCGGCGAGCG
>CAZDFV010000166.1:0-7382 GCA_964504495.1 uncultured Rhodothermales bacterium | reverse complement strand
CCGTCACGGCCACGACAAGCGGGCCGTCCGGGTCGTTCGTCGTGAGCGTGAGGGCCGCGTCGACGGCGCCGGCCTCCGCCGCCGTCACCGCGACGACGTACGCCCCCGACGCGCCCGGCCGGAGCGAGAGGGGCTCGCGCGAGGCGAACGCGACGGCCGCGTGGTCGCTCTCGGCGCCCGTCACCGTGAGCACGTCCGTGCCCCGGTTCGTGACGTCGAGCGTGCGCGCCGAGGGGTGCCCGACGAACACCTCGCCAAAGGCGAGCGGCCCGGCCTCGGCCGCCGGCACGCCCGTCACCTCGAAGACGACGGGGACGCGGGCGCGCTGGACCTCCAGCCCGTTCCCCTCGACCACGACGAGCCCCTCGTAGCGGCCGCCGACGAGCCCGCTCGCGTCGAGCGCCAGCGCGACCTCGGTGCTCGTGCCGGGCGCCAGTTCGCCCCAGCCGCCGGCCGCCAGCCACGGCGCCCGCTGCACGGACACGACCGCCCCGTCGGGGACGAGGTCGGCCCCCCCGGTCCACACGCCGTCGCGGTAGACCTCGCCGTAGACCGTCGCCGTCAGGTCAAAGGCTCGGCCGAGGCCGGGGACGGCCCAGAGCGGGATGGCGATCACGAACGTGCCGTCGCCGAGCCGGAACGAGGGGCCGGAGTACGAGCCCGCGTGCCCGCCGATTTCGTAGGCGTACACGTCGCCGTAGACGGAGCCGCCCGAGCGTTCGTAGCGGGCGTAGGCGCTGATCTCAGCCTCGGCCCCGATCCGGTCGTCGAGCCAGTGCCCCGTGTTGGGGTCCGTGTCGAGGTCGAGGTAGACGGAGAACCCGATGTAGTCCGGCCGCTCGGCGAAGTCCACGGCGAGGTAGAGCGAGTCGTTCGCGACCGCCCCGCGGAGGGCGAGGGCGTCGAACGGCTCGTTCCCGTCGGCGTCCTCCGCGAGCACGACGAGCGGGGCGTCGCCGGCACCGCCGGTGCGTCCGCCCTGGCGCGCCCCGGCCGTGCCGCTGGCGGAGGCCTCCACCCGGGCGGCGGCGTCCACCGTCGGGCGGACGGACGACACCGCTCGCGGGCGGGCGGGGACCGTCTCGGCCATCAGCCCGGCGTGGACGGCGTAGGACAGCGGGCCGGCGCCCTCGTTCGAGACCGTGAGCGCGGCCGACGCGACCTCCCCGGCCTCCCCGGCGGCGGTCACCGTCCCCGGCGCGACGGCGAGGACCGGGGGGAACTGGTCGGTGGCCGTGACCGGGACGGTCACGGTCTCGTCGCCCCCGACGTTCGTCGCGAGCGTCAGCGCGGCGCTGAGCGGGCCCGACCCGTCCGGCGTCAGCGTGAGCCCGACGGCGAGGCTGTCGCCGGGGAGCAGGTCGAAGGCGTCGGCGTCGACCGCCAGCCGGCCGTCGTCGACCGTAACCGCGCTCACGCGGAGCGTGTCGGACCCGGGGTTCGCGACGACGACGGCCCGCACGAGCGGCGTGCCCACGTAGGCGGCCCCGAACGCGACGGCGCCGGGGCGGACGGCGACGGCCGGCGCCCCGACCGCCACGAGCGTAACGGGGAGCGCGACCTCGGGCTCGTCCGGGTCGTCCGAGACGACGACGAGGTCGGCCGTGTACGTCCCCGCAACGAGCCCGCGCGTCTCGAACGTGACGGTCGCGCCGACTTGGCCGCCCCGGGCGACCGTCCCGGTCCGGGGCGAGACGGCGAGCCACCCCGCCTCGGCCCCCTCGTCGGCGGCGACCCCGCCGTAGTACGCGTAGCCCCCCTGCGGGGCCGGGAGGTCGAACGCGGAGAGGAACGCGCCCGTCTCCGCGCTGTAGAGCCGGACGGTCCGCTCCGAGTCCTCGCTCAGGGCGAGGAGCGCGCCGAGCCCGCGCGAGTACGTGAGCGACCGGGTGCGGGGGAACGCCGCCGTGCGGAGCCGGGCCCCGGTCGCGGCGTCGAGCGTGACGAGGACGTTGCCGGCCTGGGCGTCCCGGCCGGTCACGTAGAGCACGCCGTCGCCGGCCGCCACCGTGTGGACCTCGCTGAGCGCGAGCGCCAGCGTGCGGGTCCGCGTCCCCGTGGCGGGGTCGAACACGTCGACCCGGACGCCCCGGTCGCTGTAGACGGCCACGGCGACCTCCCCGTCGACCGCCGCGACGTCGACGAACGAGGAGGAACCGTCGCCCGGCGTCTGGAGCGTGACGGACTCGGTCGCGATGCCCGTCTGGGGGTCCAGGGTGTAGAGCACGCTCCCGCTGAGCAGGTAGAGGGCGCCGCCGTCGAAGGCCGGGAGCCCGCCCACGGGCAGGGCCGCCTCCGACCGGACCGCCCCGGTCTCCGGGTCGACGGCGTAGAGCCTCCCGTCGTACGCGCTGACCGCGTAGACGACCGGCCGGCTAGCGGCCGCGACGGTGCGGACGCGGAAGGCGAGGGCGCCGTCGCCGTCGTTCCCAATCAGGAGGGCCCGCGAGGTCGACTCGCCGACGACGAGCTCGGCCGAGAAGTCGTCCGGGTCGACGGTGACGTCGGGGGTCTGGGCGAGGGCGGCGGGGGCGGCAGCCGCCACGAGGGCGACCGCCGGGAGGAGCACGAGGCGCATCAGGTGAGCCCGCCGGTACGCAGCGGGGGGGGGCGGGGGGAAGGGGGCCCGCCCCGGTTAGGAAGGGCGCGAAGGTATCCGCGCGGGGGGCGTCGTCAAGCCCTGCGCGAACAAATCGTTCGGCGTCTCCGAACCCGTTGTCTCCCAACCGGCTCTGCTGCTGCCGACCGCTCGCGGTCCTGCCCGAACGCAAGCGGGGGCGCCCGGCGTGGGCGCCCCCGCGTCTCGGCTGGCGGTCGGCGAGGTCCGCTACTCGTCGTCCGGCGACGGGGCGATGAGGGTCGGGGCGTCGGCCGTCGCCGACGGCTGGCCGTCGCCGGCCGGCTTGGCCCCGGCCTGCGGGGCGGCCGTGAGCCGCTGCGCCAGCGCGCCGAGGTCGACGCCGGCGATCCCCTTGACGAGCTCGGGCGTCGTCGCCATGAGCTGGGCGACCGTGTTCGTCACGCGCCCGGCGCCCTGGCCGGAGCCCGTGTCCACGACCGTGAGCTTGTCGATGGAGGCGAGCGGGCGGGCCACCTCGCGGGCCAGCTCGGGCATCATCTTGGCGAGCAGGTCGAGGACGGCGGCCTCGCCGAACTTCTCGAACGCCTCGGCCAGCTTCTCCTTGGCCTCGGCCTCGGCCAGCCCGCGCTCGCGGATGACCTCGGCGTCGGCGAGCCCCTCGGCGCGCGCGCCCTCGGCCCGGGCCCGGGCCTCGGCCTCGATCTCGAACTGCCGGGCCTCGGCCTGGCGGACCTGGCGGAGCTTCTCGGCCTCGGCCGCCTGCTCGACGGCGTACCGCTCGGCGTCGGCCTTTTTCTTGACCTCGGAGTCGTACTGCCGCTCGCGCCGCTCGATCTCGAGCTTCTCGAGGTCCACCTCGCGCTCCTTCCGCACGAGCTCGACCTGCATCTGCTCCTCGACGACGGCCTTCTGCGAGATCGCCTCCTGGACCGAGTACGCGAGGTCGGCGGCGGCCTTGGCCGTGTCCTCGTCGCGCTTGAACGCGGCCACCTTCAGCTCGCGGGCCATCGTCGCCTCGGCCACGTTCGTGTCGCGGATGAGCTCGGCCTTCTGGCCCTCCTCGTCGGCCACGGCCTTCTTGATCCGGCTGTCGCGGATGGCCTCGGCCTCGGCGATGTCGGCGTCGCGCTTGACGGCGGCGATCCGCGGGCGCCCGAGCGCGTCGAGGTACCCGTTCTTGTCGCGGACGTCCTTGATCGTGAAGCTGACGATCTGGAGCCCCATCTTCTTCAGGTCCCGGGCCGCGACCGACTGGACCTCCTGGGCGAACTTGTCCCGGTTCCGGTAGACCTCCTCGACCGTCAGCGTGCCGAGGATGGCGCGGAGGTGGCCCTCCAGGACCTCGCGGGCCTCGGCCCGGAGCGCCTCGTCCGGCTTGCCGAGGAACTGCTCGGCCGCCGTCGCCACGTCCTCCACGGACGAGCCGACCTTGATCACGGCCACGCCGTCGGTCATGACCGGGACGCCCTGGGCCGTGTACACCTCCGGCGTCGTCACGTCGAGCTTGTGGGACAACAGCGAGAGGTGCTCCCGCTGCTGGACCACGGGGACGATGAAGGCCCCGCCGCCCCGGACGATCTTCACCTTCCGCGCGCTCTCGTCGGTGAGCACGTTCTTCCCGCCGAGCGCGGCGCCGGTGATGATCATGGCCTCGTCGGGCGAGACCGTCTTGTACCGGCTGGCGATGAGCATCACGATCACGAGGACCGTGACGACGACGACGATGGCGACGGTGGCGCCGACTCCGAAAAGCTCGAGCATGGGTCTGGGGTTCGGGTACTCGGTACGAGGTGGAGGGGGACGGAGCGTGTAGTACCGCGCACCCGGTACCACGTACCCGCGCGCTAGCGCGTCTGGAGGCGCGGGGGGATCGGCCGCTGGGACGGCGCGGGGGCCGTCTCGTCGGGCGCGAGCGGGGCCACGCGGAGGACGCCCTCGGCGTCCACCTCGACCACGACGACGGGCGTGCCGTCGGGGATGGCCTCGCCCGAGAACGAGGCGGCCGTCTGGAACGTCGTGCTCGCCCCCATCCGAACGACGACCTCGCCGAACCCGCCGGCCGGGACGCCCGTCGTGAGCTCGCCCGTCTTGCCGGCGTACTCGCGGACGGAGAACCCGGTCGAGTTCTCACTCCGCCGCATCGGCTTGACGTAGACCACGTGGAGGGCGACGGCGGCGACGAGCCCGATGGCCGCGGCGACCGCGGCCTCCGGCACGTCCGCCAGCCCGGTGTAGGCGTCGAGGACGAGCCCGGCCCCGCCGAAGAACGTGGCGCCGGCGAGGGCCGAGAGCGGGTCGAAGGCGCCGCCCAGGTCAACCGCGTCGAGGGCGTCGAGGGCGGCCTCGAGCGCCTCGCCCACGACCAGCATCAGGAGCGTCAGGGCGAAGCCGCCGCCGAGGCACATCCAGTAGAGCGTGGTCATCGTGGTGGGGCGAGGGCGCCGTGGATTGGCCCCCGTACGGTTGGGGCGGGGGCGGGTTACGGCGAGCGGCTCACGTTCTCTTCACGCCAAGATAGCCGCCGTCCCTCGCCCGCCTCCGCTGGCGGAGCCTACCAGCGGGCGCCGCCGTCCGGTATAAAAGGGTCCCCTGTCGCGGCGACTCCTGCGCCGTCGCGACCGACCCGCTCGGGCGCGGCGCCGCCAGCGGGAGCGGGCCGGGCCCGCCGACGCGTCTAGCTGACCGGGGCGTCTAGCTGTAGATGCCGTCGAGGATCGACGACTTCGGCGGGGGCTCCGACCGCGTGAAGAGCACGGAAGAGGCGAGGCACACGAGGCCGAGGGTGGCGATCAGGCCGAGGCGGACACGGGTCATAGCGGCGGGGAGACGTCGACGCCGGAAGCGCTTTCAAATACCCTACCAATCTCACGACGCCACTGATATTTCCCGGCGAGGTGCCGTTTTCGACCGGCAAACGGTCGGCGCCGCGCCGGGCGGTCTACGGCGCCGCCGCACCCCCCAGCGGGACCACGTCCCGACCGGGGAGCGGCTCCATCCGCCGCCGCTCGCCCTCGACGAGCGGGGCCGCGACGGTCGTGTGGAACACGGGCTGGCGCCGCTCGCGGACGGTGATGAGGACGCCCTCGTCCTCCAGCTCGATGAGGGCCCGGCCGAGCGCGGCCGTCAGGCGCGAGGGGTACGCCGCGGCGAGCGCGTCGAGGTCCTCCCGCTGCCGGGCCACGACGGCGGCGCGGACGGCGCCCTCCAGGAAGCCCGGCACGCGCGGGTCCACGCGCGGGGGCGGGGGGAGGGCGTCGGGGGCCGGGCTGTACCGCGTCGGGTTGTAGGTGATGTCGTAGGTCGTGGCGTACTCGTGGCTCGACCGCCCGGCCGCCGCGTTGACGTTGCCGCCCCGGAGGGCCGCCTGGTCCGCCGCCGTCCGCCAGCCGGACGAGACGGCGAACCGGAACGGCGGGAGCCCGGCCGCCGCGAGGCGCGCGCGGAACCGGACGGCGATGCTGTCCAGCGAGGCCGCCGCGCTGGGCGTGAGGTACGGGACGGAGTACTGGCCCGGGAGGACGACGTAGCGGGCGTTCGTCTCGATCGGGACGAGGTCGAACGCGTCGGCCAGGCTGTCGGCCTCGGCCCGCGTCTCGGGCGGGTCGATCCCGAGGGCCTCGGCCGTCTCGACGTGGCGGGCGTTCCGCGAGCGCCGGAGCTCGGCGATCTCGGCGTCGGTCAGGACCGGGATCGTCTCGAGCGCCCGCTCCAGGCGCTCGACGTACGCCTCCTGCGCGGCGTACGTCGCGTCGACGCCGGCCTGCACGCGCTCGGTGTACCGCCACGCGGCGAGGAGGGCGACGGCCGCGGCGACGACGAGCGCGGCGGCGAGCGCGGCGGCGACCCAGCGCTTCCGCACCCGGCCCCGCTCCTTGGGCCCGGGCGCCAGCGGCGGTCCTGCCGGGGGCGCGTCCGACCCGTTGACCGGGGGCGGGTCGGCCAAGGGGCCGGGCTCAGGGCTGGTCGAGGGTGACGTGGAAAACGGGCTGCTCACGTTCGAGGAGGACGAGGAGGCGCCCCTCGCGCTGCATCTCGGCGAGCGTGCGCGTGAGGGCGCCGGAGAGGCGGTCGTCGTAGGCCCCGGCGAGGTCGTGGGCCCACCGGGTATAGATCCGTTGGGCCCGCTCGCGTTCCGGGTCGGCCGTGGAGACGTCGAGGGTGTCCGTCGCCGTGGGCCAGAGGGCGTACCGCGTGTAGACGATGTCGGCGCTCGCGCCGTACTCGTGGCTCGACCGCCCGGCCGCCGCGTTCCGGTTCTGCCGGCCGAGGGCGCTCTGGAGACTCGCTGTGCGGAGGGCCGAGGAGACGGTGAACCGGTACCGCGGGAGCCCGGCCGCGTCGAGCCGGGCCTGGAACCGCCGCCCGGCCTCGTCGAGCCGGTCGCGCAGCGCGGGGAGGACGAACGGCTTCGAGTGCTCGAGGACGCGGACGACGTAGAACTCGTTGTCCACGAGCGGGACGAGGCGTCCGGCCCGGAGGTGCCGCTCCAGGTCGCCCTCGCCGCCCAGCGGGGGGACGCCCAGCGAGTCGGCCATGTCGAGGTGCTCGCGGTACGACGGCGTCCGCGGCCGGCGGAGCGCGTTCTCCTCGGCCGAGGTCGGCCCGCGGAGCTGCTCGAGGCGGCCCCGGAGGCGGAGCACGGCGGCGTCGAGCGAGTCGAGCGCGGGCGTCGCGCCGGCAACGAGTGGCGGGGGTGGCTCGGGCGCCGTCACCTCGCGCACGGCCCAGCCGGCGGCGAGGCCGGCCGCCAGCAGCGCGAGGGCGCCGAGCGTGAGGGGCACCGCGCGCATCAGCCCCTGGG